>PZPB01000007.1 GCA_003045865.1 Bacteroidota bacterium
ATACTTGAGTTTCCGATAAACTGAGTCAGGTAATATTCGCCTGGTCGGTTAATAATAATATTTGGATCTGGTACACCAGATAACCAACCAGCTACTCCTGCCTGAGTTCTGTCACCAAAATCAGAACCAAATTCGTTTTGATCGAAATTAACCCCTTTAGTTGGGCTTATCTTCCAAACTACCTTCGATACCGTATCACAATTTTGAAACTGTAGCCTACCTCCCTTAGATAGGTGTAAAAGCTTTATAGAGTCTCCTGAACAAGTATCAGAAATTAAAAAATCCGCTATAGCGGGCTCAGAAATTTTTATTCCCCCGACATTACCAGGGATGGAGTCGCATGGATTAACAATAACTAAACTAGCCGAAAAAGTATTTGGCTCATTAAGCACGGAGGTAAATCCGCAACTAGATTGATAAAATGTCTGAAAAATAGTATCAGGAGGAGGATGGGGGTAAATTCGTGTTAAACTATCATTACTGAAGGTTACTTTGTAGATCGTGCCAGGCGGATTGTTTACCACATTACTAATGGCAAAGGCATAAGTCAAACCGTTACCACTGTTAGGAACACAACCCTGTGTAGATCCGTAAGAAGAAATACCACCTTGAGGCACATTGCCGAAAAAAACTTTAATCTGATCTTGACTCTGACACCCAGCTGCATTTATGAAGTTAAAAGTAACCGTATAAAGGCCCTCCTGATAGGTATGCAGTTTTGAGTTATTAAGATCAAAGGTTGTCGCGCTATCAATTGGTGATCCATCTCCATAGTCAATATAAACCTTTTGATAACTTGATAAAAGGTCGTTACTATAAAACCTAAACTGGCCATTGGTAGGAAAACATTTTGTGTAAACGTTTTCACCTTGAAATATTTTTATATTAGAAATGTTTGTGACTGCATTTCCAGGTGGAGCGCCATTTACAACAAATGATTTTGAAACAGATTTAGTACAACTCCCACTCGTCACCGTGTACGTTATTGTATGCGTTCCAGGGCCAGCAATTCCCGGCCTAAAAGTATTTCCGCTAACCCCAGGTCCACTAAAAACACCACCACTAGGTGAAAAACCATTAAGGGTGAAGTTCGGGCCATTCTCGCAGAATACGGTTTGGGAGGGATTGAAGCTAACAGATCCAATGTTAAAAACCCGCACTGTAAAATTAAAGGTTTCAACTATAACACCACCATTATACACCTCGGCCTTTGATGGATAATTCCCTGTTGAACTATAGCTAATATTGAAATTACCAAGCCCAATTCGGGCGTTTGGTGTGCCACCAGGCAAAGACCAAACTACACTAGTTTGAGGGCCTGTATAACTAGATTGAAAATTAACTTGGTTACCATTTATTAAGCACACGTCTATTTGATTAGAACCACTCAAAGATGGTGTACTACTAACCGAAAGCTGGCCCAAAGTCACCAACGGTAGCAGTACCATTAAAAGAAAAACCGAAGTTAATTTTTGTAAAGTATTAGTCATTTGGCCAAGCGAATCACACCAAATGTAAGTATACTTTAAAGAATTACAGGAGGTGCATTATAAATTTAGAGTCAACCATTAATTTTAAGACATTAATTTTAAGATTTTCATATCCTTTTTAGCTTCTTCATCTTATCATGCCAATAATAAACAAGGAGTAATTATATTTAAATTTATACTTATAACTAGCTAATAAGTATAGAATTTAACGGCCAGCTATTGAAAGTTATGTTCGCTTTAGTGAATCCCCATTAAAATAGCCATTTTCTCTAAACAATCCGTTGATTTTCACGTCTTTATTATAGACCTTGAACCACAAGGGCCAGACCTAAATCTGTTCTAAAAATCCCCGAATGTTGAATTATGTGTATATGCTAGCTATAGCCCTCTTGGCGCTGCTAAGCACTGAACACAGGCCCAAAAAAACTTCGGGAGGCGAGCAAATTATTGCCACCACAAGCAAAACCAAAATGACCGTACACTTTAAGAATGTAGAAAATGAAAAGATTAAAAATAGCTTCTTAGAAGTGATGCGGCGCTACACGGAGCTTCACAATTCTGAAGTTACCTTAGTGCAAGGACCGCTAAAGTCTTCTACAATGCAGGCGCAGCCCGTGATAAAACTGGCCCATCTTTTTAGCGAGACCCAAAAATACCACGTGAAACTAGCGCATTTAGTGCGCGATAGTAAGGAGCTAAAAGTAGCCGACCTCCCTGCGGAAGTGCTTACTGGCTGGTTTGCCCATGAACTAGGGCATTTGGTAGATTACCGTCCCTACAATAATTTTCAAATGATACTCTTCGGCTTAAAATATGTGTTTTTAAAAAGCTTTAAAAAAGAAGCGGAACACGCGGCCGATTATATTGCGATACGTCATGGTTTTCGCAGCGAAATAATTGCCACCAAACGTTTTATTTTAGAAAACGACCTGCTGGAGGAAAGCTATAAAGCGAAAATCCGTCGCTACTGTATGCCCATTGAAGAAGCAGAAGTGTGGGAACACGAACATGTGCCTGGCACACCAGAAGCGGAGATTTAAAACAACCGCCTCTTCTTAGTACTTGAGATAAGCAACATTTGAATAGATCCCTTCCACCGACAATTAAAATCCTCGGTTTTCAAGAAAATGAAAAGTCAAATTAGAAGACTAAGGAAGATTTCCATTCATTCTATGCTGGACAAATTAATGGTTAACAGACTTATCTCGCGTAAAAAGCCATCTCCCGTAAGGGTAAACACGCCTAATTTAGGCCGACTGAATAAATTCTAAAAAGCCTTGCATGCTCTCCTCATCCATCACCTTGGGTGTTTTTATTTGTCCGCCTTTTTTCTTGCCTTGTGCGATGTAATCGTGGTAGGTCTCCTTACTAATGGCTTTTACATCTATGCCCTTTAAGGCTTTACTGCGCGCTACCCCGTAATTTTTATTAGCCTCTTTTAGGGATGCATCGAGCTTTTTGCAAAAGACCGATTCATCAATTTCCATTTCGGAAACCACCACCCACTGGTGGATATAATCGCCCTCTTGATTTTTTAGAGCGGCCACCGCATATTCGTTCACACTAATATCCATGGCTTCGGAAACTTCCAAAATTGCCGCGTCCATTTTTTCCTCCGACAATTGCGAACCCACTACATTGAGGAAGAATTTCGTACGACCAGTGATTACAATTTCGTGGGGATCCAAGCTATTGAACTTGATTACATCACCAATTTGGTAGCGCCAAGCACCCGCGCAAGAGCTGATTATCAAAACATACTCTTGGTCTTTTTCTACCTCAGCAATAGTGTGAATCTCAGGGTCTTCTAAAAGACCACCTTGATCATTCACCCCTCTTTCATCGAAAGGAATAAACTCGTAAAAATAGCCGTGTTCCAAGGCCAGTCGCATGTCTAGAGTATTAGGACGAGCGGTATAGGAAAAGAAGCCCTCGGAGGCCAAATAGGTATCAATAATGGTAATCGGTTTCCCCGAGATAGCCTCAAAATCTTTGCGATAGGTCTCAAAGGCCACTCCGCCACTGGCAAAAACGCTAAGGTTGGGCCAAATTTCGTGGATGTTTTTCAGTGCATTGTACTCAATTACTTTTTGCAACATTAGCAGCACCCACGAAGGGATTCCCGCAATAACGCCAATATTCCAATGGGGCGCTTCTTCGGCAATGCGCTGCACACGCTCATCCCAATCGGTAATAGCGGCAATTTCATTACCTGGCCGATAAAAAATGTCGAACCAACCTGGGAAATTGCTCACGTTTATACCGCTGATCTCTCCTTCTAAATGGCCGTTTTCATTTTTACTAAGGTTGGCGCTGCTGCTAAGCATCAAGACTTCGCTTTCAAAGAGCTCCTCGGGAAAATCGAAGGATGGCACTGCTTTTATTAGCGAAGTACCTACCTCTTTCATGCTTTGCAGAAACTCCTCGGTAATGGGAATGCGCTTGCTACTTTTGCCAGTAGTGCCACTACTGAGCGCGAAAAAATCTGGCTGCCCGGGCCAAGTAATATCGGGGTGTTCTTGCTGTTTTTGCCACCAAGCTTCTGCCATCTGATGGTAATCGAAAATTGGCACCTCTTTCTGAAAAGCTTTAATCACATCCTCTTCTTCCAGCATTTTTGCAAAACCATAATACTTTCCAAAAGCGATATCTTGGGCTTGACTTAATAAACTGCGCAGCTGCTTTTCCTGCTGCTCCACAGGATTGTGTGTTTCAAAGCTTAGGGCTTGATTTAATTTTATTCCTCCTTTTACGAGGCTTCCAAATAATGACATGTGATTGTGTTAAGGTGTTATTAAGAGGAACGGATGTTCTAGCTGTAAGTTCGAAATACTGCTAGGTGCCTGTGTTTAAGTGGTCAATCTCGGCCTAATAATTTAAATACCACTCAAAATGATCTTGCAATATTTTTTGCTTTTCCGTTCTAAGCAATTCCAAGAAAGCCTTGCTTACCGGAGATAGTTTTTTGCCTTTCAGCCAAATCAAGCGCCACTGTGTTTTTAAGGGCAAGCCTTCTTCTTCGTAAATATGCATTTGCCCATCGAGCAACTCGCTTTTAATACCAATTAAGGGCATAATTGAATATCCTAAACCCGCAATTACCGCCTGCTTTACCGCCTCATTAGAAGTGAGTTCCATGCGCTTGCGCTGATTGCCTTCGCGATTATAAAAATACTGCTCCATAGCGGCCCGCGTGGCCGAACCTTCCTCGCGATAAATCAAAGGCTGGCTCTCTTCCCGTTGCGCGTGATTGCCCACCAAGTAGAGCTTGTTATCAATCAGCAACTCTTCTTCAATGTTTAACTTTTCGGGGATTACAGACACCAAAGCAAAATCCGTTTCATTCTGTTTCAAGCTTTCAATCACTTTGCTTTTATTGGTCACATCTAACACCAAGTCAATACCCGTATTCTTCTTTAAGAAATCCGTTAAAAAGTAGGGAATTACGTACTTGCCAGTAGATGCGCAAGAAATAGTCAGCTTTCCCGTCATAATGCCCTCATAGGCTTGGGTTTTATAACTGATATTAGACATCTCCTCCACTACCCGTCGCGCCGTCACCGCAATTTCTTCACCAAATTCGGTCACATACAACTGCCTTCCTATCACTTCTGTGAGAGGAATATCAAATTGATCTTGTAGTTTTTTTAACTGAATGGACACGGCAGGCTGCGTCATAAAGAGCTCTTCCGAGGCTTTGGTAACGCTGCGCGTCTGCACTACTTTTAAAAATACCTGCAGCTGATGAATGGTTAAATTCATAAATATAGTTTATGGATACAATAATAAACATAAATATAAATTTATGGATGTGTTTTCGAAACTTTGCCGCGCTTTAAATCAACTAATAGCATGACACAAAACATACTTGTTTTACTTGTTCTTTTCTCTCCGCTAATTTTTGTCCTAACCGCATTTAGTTCTTGGTTTCAACCGGGCAAGCGCCCCCTGTTCATTAAAAAACTAAGCGTTAGCGCTAGCCTTATTAGCCTTGCAATTGCCGCATTTGGCACGGTGGCCCTTCTGCAATATGGAGAAATGGAAACTCCTACTTACGGTATTAACGGCCTTGGATTCAGTCTGCGTTTAGACTCCTTAAGCCTTTTAATGTTTAGCATGATTGCACTACTCAGTTTTATTGTAGTGCGCTTTAGCCTCAATTACCTCGATGGTGATGCTCGTCAAGGGGTTTTTATAGGACGACTAGCCGCTACCATAGCTGCCGTGCAACTTCTGGTGCTGGCGGGAAACCTCGCCCTTTTATTTATAGCTTGGGTTTTAACCAGTATGACTTTACACCGCCTCCTCGTTTTTTACCGTGAAAGACCAGGCGCCAGAGTTGCCGCCAGAAAAAAGTTTATCGTAGCGCGCTTAGGTGACCTCAGCTTATTAGGCGCCATTGTACTGCTGTTTGAGCAATTTCATAGCGGAAATTTAGAGCTTATTTTTCAAGGCATTAAAAACGCACAAGAGTCGGGACTTCCCCTGGCTAGCATAGGAACAGCAGGTATATTTTTAGCCTTGGCTGCTTTATTAAAGTCGGCACAATTTCCCACCCACGGCTGGTTGGTTGAAGTGATGGAAACCCCCACGCCCGTATCCGCTTTACTTCATGCGGGTTTACTTAACGCTGGTCCTTTCTTAATTATCCGCATGGCCTTTGTTATGGAAGCAAGCACTACTGGCTCTATGTTGCTTATCGCAATCGGTGGTTTCACCGCACTTTTTGCTTCGGTGGTATTCTTAACTCAAACTTCCGTAAAAACGGCCTTAGGTTATTCTAGCGCTGCCCACATGGGTTTTAGCTTAATGGTTTGCGGCTTAGGCGTATTTCCTGCGGCCATGCTGCATATGGTGGCCCACTCTTTTTATAAGGCCCACTCCTTTTTAGCCACAGGCAGTGTCATCGACTCTATGCGATCCGCTAAATTTACGGGAACCATCCGCTCGGGAAACCCCCTTCGTATTGTACTGGGAATTTTACTGGGCTTTGGTGTGTATATCGCATTTGCCCTTGCTTGGGGTGTCGACCCACAAACAGAACTACCTCTACTGGCCATTGGTGCTATCATAAGCTTAGGCTTGGCTCGTCTTTTTACCAGCGCTCTCGACTCCAATGGTAGCCCGAAATTATTTCTCCGCGCCAGCCTACTTTCTGTTATGGTGGCGGCCTCATTCTTTATTTTAGAAGCGGGAGCCCATTTATTACTGGCTTCGCAATTGCCCCAACTAGCCCTACCTAGTCTTAGCGAAATTATATTAATCAGCATCCTACTCAGCGCCTTCGCTACGGTGATATTCATCCAAATTATGTCACCCTTTTTAGCCGATAAGCCCGCTTACCGTGCTTTGGCTATTCACTTGAGAAACGGCTTGTATATGAATACGCTTTTCGATCGTTTGGTGCGCGGGCTTTATACCCAAGGTGCGCATGGTCAAGCCAAGATGCATAACAGCAATGGCTCTTTTACTAATGAAGAAAGTACAAGAAACCCGCTTTTTGCTAAGCGCTCAGCATAAATTATAGATTGTCTAAATCTTTAAAAAAAGAATGAAAATGGCTCTAATCAAAACCAGCAACGAGCGTCACCTTGACGAGAATAAAATTGAGAAAGGGATTCTTCTAGCAAGTATGCGTAAGGCCTGCAAGAAGATTGCCCCCCTTTGGCCTCTCGAAAATTTTGTGGCCGTAAATCCCTATTTAGGTCATACCTCCGAAAAGTTTGAAAACGTTGCCCAAGAGCTAGCCGCTGCCGGTGGTATACAAATGACCTTGCCTATCGCCTTTTATCTGCAAAAGCTAAAAGAAGGAAAATTAGCAGAGGAAGATCTTGAAGCCTGTCTGCATAAGCATGAGCTAAATACCTCTGTGTCTAAATTTATCCGCAATTTGGAAAATACCACCGAGGCAGAACAAAGCAATAGCATTTCCACCTTGGCAGATATTGCGAGTACCAGCCATGGTAAAGACTGGAACCGTTTTATGACGGCCCGCATTTCTGTTTGGGCCGCTTCTTATTTCGATAAAGGTCAAGCCTCTTGGTCGGCGGCCAATAAAAATCTTAGTCCTTTTGCCGCTTGGAAGCAAGAAGCCTCCATAGACCGAAGCCCGGAATTAAATGGCTTGCAAGGTTTTAGAAATTTTGTGAAGGCATTGCCCGATGATCCCTACGCCGCGACACAAATAGCCTTGAATCGATTAAGGCTTCCGCACAAAGCACTCAGCTTGTATTTACACCGGGTATTATTACGCCTGGGCGGTTGGTCGGCTTACGCTGCGCGCTTAGATTGGGATAATGAACTGTATGGCGGTAAAGATGGAAAACTATTGGAGTTTTTAGCGGTGCTTGTTTGTTGGGAAGCAGCTCTGCTGCAGAGTATAAATAGCCCCGAACTTAGTGCGAAATGGCAAGAAGCCATTAATGTCTTTTCTCAAGATGACTTGCAGAAAAACATCCATCAGCAGCTGCAAAGCAAACTGGTTTTACAAGAGGCGTATGACCTTTCCGCACAGCAAGATATTGTGCGCAAATTTCAGGATCATAAAGCCGAAGTAAAACAGGATAAGAAGCAGGCAAAAGCCCAAGCCATATTCTGTATAGACGTGCGCTCGGAAGTATACCGTAGAAATTTAGAGCTGGTAAATAATGACATTGAAACCCTCGGATTTGCCGGTTTCTTTGCCTTCCCCATAAAATATGTTCCCCTCGGTCATGCCGATGGAGAAGCACAATGTCCGGTGCTGCTAACCACGGGGCCTACCATTAAAGAGAGTCTCGCTTCTGCAGATGAGAATGAAAAAGCCTTGGAGCATCGCTTACTACATCGTCAAATTCGTCAAGTATGGAAAACCTTCAAATCTGGCGCCATTAGTAATTTTAGCTTCGTAAGTCCAATGGGGCTTTCATACTTACCAAAATTGTTTACCGACTCTTTCGGTCTTACTCGCCCAGTGGCCAACCCTAATGATGTGGGCATGAAAAAAGCCAGCATCAAGAAAAAGTCGATTAGTTTAACAAGCGAAAGCTGGCAAAACGAAACCGCAGGAATTCCTCTAGAGCAACAAATTAGCATGGCAAAAAACGCCTTGAACGCGATGTCTTTAACGGAAAATTTCGCCCAGTTTGTATTGATCGTAGGCCACGGCTCTAGCATGGTAAACAACCCTCACGCCACAGGTTACGATTGTGGTGCCTGTGGCGGACATACTGGTGAAGCCAATGCCCGCGTGGCAGCAGCAGTACTAAACAATAGCGCGGTAAGAACAGCTCTGCAAAAGGAGGCTATTCATATCCCCAACAACACCGTTTTCTTAGCCTGCTTGCACGATACCACTACCGATGAAGTCTTGATTTATAACGAAAATGACGTTTTATCAAGCAGTGAAAAAGCCTTAGCCGAACTAAAGCAATCTTTATTATTAGCAGGGAAATCGGCTCGCACTGAACGCTCTTTGCGTTTAAATAGTGATAGTAGCAACACCGATAAAGCTATACTTGGCCGCAGTAAAGACTGGAGTCAAACTCGTCCCGAATGGGGCTTAGCCGGTTGTTCTGCTTTTATAGTGGCCCCGCGAGAACGTACTAAAGGAATAAACTTAGAAGGCAAATCTTTCTTACACTCCTATAATTGGAAAAAAGACGCAGGATTCTCCGTTTTAGAGCTTATCATGACGGCCCCCATGGTCGTAACCAGCTGGATTAACCTACAATATTATGGCTCGGCGGTGGACAATAAGCAATATGGCTCTGGTAATAAAACCCTCCACAATGTTACCGCTGGCTTGGGCGTATTAGAAGGCTATTCGGGCGACTTACGCGTTGGCCTTCCTTTTCAGGCGGTGCACGATGGCGACCAATATCAACACGAACCGCAAAGGTTACAGGTAGTAATTGAGGCGCCCATCGAAGCGATGAACGATATTTTAAAGAAACATCAACCTGTGCGAGACCTCTGCGATAATGGCTGGATTTACCTTTTAGCCATGGATGCCAACGGACAAGTTTCGCATCGCTACACCGGCAATTTAAAATGGGAAAAAATTAAGGCACTGGCTGCGTAGACAGGGTTTTAAAATTTTATTACGAAGAGGCTGCTTGAAAGGACGGCCTTTTTTGTAGTGTAGCTTTGCTGAGTTTTGTCTTGCTTTTATAGTGAAAGCGGCATTGTCTTGAAAACCCATTTATAAGTCAGCTACTTTTAGGTCAGCTACTTGAATTATTACATAAATCAAAGCAACATTTTTAGAGAAACTCAAAGTACTTGGCAACTGCCATAATTTCTTATATTCCACCTTTATAAGATAAGCCCTTCTTTGAACATGAAACTAATACCAGTCCTCCTTAATTCCTCCGAAACCAATTACCGCTCAAAACTTAGTGAGGAGCTGATAATGAACAAAATAGCTGCACTTAAAGAACAGGCCTCTTTGCGCTTAAAAGGAAGCATTACAAGTGAGCACAGGTTTTCCGTTTACGATACCTGGAATGTGGTTGCTTGGAATATGCCGGGCTTTAAAAGAAAAGCAGCTTATATAACGGGTAGCATCACAGCAGAAGATGAAGGGCAGAGAATAAGCCTTAAAGTAAAGCCTAATGCCATATTACCTGTTTTTGGAATAGTTTCAAGCCTCGCTGGTCTCATTCTTACTTTAATATCTTTTACCAGCGGTCGCGAGTCAGTGTTCCTTTTTAGTATTGGCCTTTGCTTCTTAGTTCTTGGTTTTATCTACTACTTACTAGGCCGTTTTTTAAGAAGTCGCTTACTAAATAAGCTAATAAAGTATTTAGATTTAAAACTGGATTAAGACTTTCCAATAATACTGTAAATAGACTCTTTTGCAGAACATAAATGACTAGAGAAAAACAACTTGAATTTTGTTCGGTTTGCTTAAATCGAAAAATGAGTTTACAAAAAGGAACTCTCTGCGGCCTAACGAACGACTATGCCAAATTTGTCGAAAGCTGCCCCGATTTTAAAGAGGATTTAGAAGAGATTAATAACAAGCTTATTCGTGAATTAGACCGCAGCGGTCACCCTAAAGCTTCAAAATCTATAGATCCAAAGAAGAATAAAGAACAAGGGGCTCTTTTTCTTTTTATTGGCATTACGGCTATGCTCTTTAGCTTCGTAAATGCTAGTCATATTGGCTTTTTTGTTATTCCTTTTGGCGCTATATTTTATGGTGCTAGAACTTTAAACAAAGGCTGGGAGCAAGAAAAAATACTCGCAAAAAAAGAAGCTTTGGATAACAAGAAAGAGAAATAGTTTTGCTGTGGATGCATAGCTGAGCAAGGGCTAAAGTAAACCCCTCTCCTCCAGTACTGTTCTTAAACTTGCATGATCTTCCCAGAACCGTAGTCTAATCTTCTGCATCAGGTTTTGGTATTCCTCTAAGTTTTGCAAAGAGCCCATCAATGGATCGTTTTCTATAAGTAAAAACCAATACTGAAAATTTCGTTGCTTGGAGAACTCCTCTAAGGCTTTTAAGGCTAGATCATTTTTTTGCAGATAAGCATACTTCACCGCTAAGTTAGCGCTTTTATAAATCGATTCATCCTGCGCACAATAATCACTATAGGATTGGACAAAGCGCATTGCTTCTTCTAGTTTACCAAGCTTACGATAAACAAACGCAATTTTAGCATCCTCGTGTTCATAGAGTTTCAGGTTTTGTGAGTCCCTAGCAGTCACCAATTTTTTAAAATAGAAATAGGCGCTATCCCATTTTTCTTGAGCGTAATAAACCTTGGCTAAGTCTTGTAAAATATCTAGTCGCGAGCTGTCTTTTTGCCACTCCTTTTCTAATAGGTTTTGAGTGCGTAACCAATTGCCATCTTGCGCAAAGCGAATAAATATTTTTAGATGCGGCGCATAATAGTTTTCGGGATAATAAGCTAAAGACCGGTTTACAAAATCATAGGCTTCTTTAAAAAAACCGGCCTGCACTAAGGCATTGCTAAGCTGCAAGTAGCTATAACTCGTACTTATGGAATCTTTAGCCAATACCTCTAGTTGAATACCTTTTAAAGCATATTGTAAATACTTGGCAGTATTGGGTACGCGAAAAGCATAAAAGTCCGAGAGCATTTGTATGGCAGACGAAGAGTTCGGATTGTATTCTAGCGCCTTCTCTAAATGGGGCAGCGCTAAGCGGTATTCCTTATTTTGTAAATAATACAACCCTTTGGCAATTAGACTAATATCTGATTTAGAATCGTATAAAAGCGCCTTATCGGCATAACGGTTTAGCTCCTCCAGATACTGTTTATCTTGTTGAAAGAGATCTAGAAAATAGTACGCAATGGCCGTGTGGGCATAGGCTAAAGCAAACTGATCATCGTAAACCAAAGCTTGATTAAAAAGAGAAATCGCTTCCTCCAAACCTTCCTGGGTACGGGTATAATAGGGGTCTAAAGCTTGAAGATATAAATCGTAAGCTTCTATGCTTTGGGTTGGCCGCTTCTCAATTAAATGGCGCTCCACCGGTCTAACAAACGCACTTATAGCATTGGCAATTTCATTTGCCACATCATTTTGAATCTCAAAAATATCGTTTACCTCACGCTGATACTGTTGCGCCCATACCTGCCGATCTGCGGAAGCATCTATTAACTGAATACTAAGCATCACCCTATCGCCCGCTTTTTGTCCACTTCCTTCTACTAAATAATTCACATTCAGCTCCTGGGCTATCTCAAGGCTAGATTTGCCCGAATTGCGGTACTTCTCCGCAGAAGTGCGACTAATAACGCGCAGATCTTTAATTTTTTGCAAATTACTCAGGGTAGATTCCATCAAACCATTCACAAAGTAAAGGTTAGTGGAATCGCTGCTTTCATTTTTAAAAGGCAAGACCGCTATCGACTTTTCTAAGGCCTGATCCAAGCTAGTGGAGCGAGGATAAAAAACTAGGCTGGCAATTACTGCCAAGATAATAATAGAGCCGACTAAAAGCCACTGTCGAAGTTTTTTAGGCGTTTCTTCCAAAGGCTTTTCCTCTTCCTGTGTCGCTATTTTTCCTAGTTCACCGGGAGGGAAACCATACTCTTCACGAAAACATTTGATAAAGTAAGAGACACTGCCAAAGCCCACTTGATAGGAAACTTCCGAAACGGTTAAGGAAGAATCTTGCAGCACTTCCTTCGCTTTTTTTAATCTCACTTTGCGAATAAACTGACTAGCGGAAAGATTCGTTTCATTTTTAATTTTTCGCAATAGGCTAGAGCGACTCATGTTCATGCGCTCTGCAAGTTCAGAAACCCCAAAGTTTTCATCGGAAGCATTTTCCAGCACCAAGCTTTCCGCCTGGTCTATAAACTTCTTCTGCATGTTTGGAGCTGCTGCCATTTTGATTTTATGATTTCAAAATTAGAATTATTAGCTCTAGCAGAAGACAAATTATCGCTTTAAAAAATAGGTTCCTCCCACAATTGCCGCATAATTTATACTCATGCGCCATAATTTTTATCCGCTTAACAAAGCTTACAAATACTGCATCATGCCTTATATGCCTTGCCTAGCAAGCTAAACGACTTTTGCTGCAACAATTAAAAATAAGAATTATGAAAACGTTCGCTATGAACAAAGTGCAAACCGTCTTTAGCCTTCTATTTATCGCTTCGATGCTTGCCGCTTGCTCACAAAAAGGAAAAAGTGAAACTGATTCCAGCCTAGTAAAGCCTTCCGTAGATATACATACCGCAGTATTATATGGTAACCTCGCGGCGGTAAAAGAACACATCGCCTATGGTACAGATCTTAACCAAAAAGAACCCTTGGGGGGCTCTACCGCTTTAATTAGCGCCGCCACTTTTAACAAAATAGCAATCGCCCAAGCCTTAATCGATGCCGGTGCCGACCTCAGCATTCAAAACAATGATGGTACTTCTGCGCTGCATGCCGCCGCTTTTTTTGGCCGCGTGGAAATAGTGCAATTGTTAATCGACGCGAAAGCTGATAAATCTTTAAAGAATAACTTCGGTGCCACCGCCCGAGAGTCAATTAGTGGTCCCTTCGCCGAAATGAAACCCATTTACGAAATGATGCAGCAACAACTTGGACCATTGGGATTGGAACTCAATTTTGCAGAGCTCGAAAAAAGCCGTCCCGTAATCGCCATAATGCTTCAATAATTATGGAAAACACCACATCCGAAAGACGCTACGATATAGACTGGCTAAGGGTAATTGCCATCGCTTTGCTATTGGTTTATCACATCGCTATTATTTTTCAGCCTTGGGCTATGTTCTTTGGCTTTATCCGCAGCAATGAGCATTTGGTAAACCTTTGGAAACCCATGACCATGCTTAATGTATGGCGTATTCCCCTGCTTTTTTATGTATCAGGAATGGGGGTTTATTTCGCAATGCGCAAACGAAACATTAAGTCGCTACTTTTAGAACGTGCGCGAAGAATAGGCCTACCTTATATATTTGGTATTCTTGCTATAGTACCGCTGCACGTAATCGTTTTCCAAGACTATTATGGTCAAGCGCTAGTATATTCGCCGCACCAAGGCCATTTATGGTTTTTGGGGAACCTGGTGGTATACATTTCCATCTTATTTCCCCTCTTTTTTCATCTCCTTAAAAAGGGTGAAAGCAAATTTAAAATGGCTCTTCACCGCCTCATGCAGTCGCCCTTAGGCCCTGTGTCGGTGTCTATCTTTTTTGTGCTAGAAGTACTTATTGTTAAACCGCAAATATTTGCCCTGTACTCTCAAACCCTGCATGGCTATGCACATGGTTTTCTCGCTTTCTTTTTTGGTTTTCTGTTTGTGTATATCGGTCAAACTTTTTGGTCTACCATGCTTAAATGGAAGTGGTTATATCTTGGCCTAGCCTTTTCAATGTACCTCATTAGACTTGGGTTTTTCGCAAGCGATTCACCCCTTTATCTTATGGCAATTGAATCTAACTTCTGGATTTTCGCCCTTTTCGGCCTAGCTTATCGCTATTTAAACAAGCCTAGTGCTACGCTTAATTACCTCAGCAAAGCGGTGTATCCAGTTTACATCATCCATATGTTTGTTCTCTATTTCGGCGCCAGTATTATTCTGCCGCTGGCACTTCCTATCTTCTTAAAGTTTGTACTTATAGTGACTTTCACCTTAGTAACCTGCCTGCTTATTTATGAATTTGTTCTCAAGCGACTGCGTTTTCTCAGCATCCCATTTGGTATCAACTGGAGCCCTAAAGCGAGGGTTTCCGCACAGGAAAAAACTCTAGCAGGAAAGGGTAATATGTGATTTTTTTGGGCCTGCCCCTTCGGGTCGGGCTATTCGCTGCAAGTCCTCGCTCGTGCCTCGCTGTGGGCTTTTCGCTACTATCCCTCAGGCAGGCACTCTCGATACAGTGAAAGCTCCAGAGCTTTAAGCGAGAGAGAAGATATTCAGTATTTCGGTCTATATTTTATTTGCAAATAAGGCAGCTTTGCTGGGCAAATTTTACCTTCGCTGCAAAGCTTAAATTATGCCCTTTCCCCTTGCTACGGCGCCTCTTTTCAATTTTGATATTACAGCCGACAATAGCTTGGTTCTCGATTTATCCGCCCAAAATATAGCTTTGGAAAGTGTTCATTCCTCTGCCACTTTAGCGGATTATATCGAGCAATTATTAGAGGAAAAAGGTAAATCCTACGCCATTGGTGGTTATGCAGAAAAGCGCGTGGTTTATCAACGTTTCAGCCATTTTAACGCATCTGCAGAAAGCGAAAGAAACATCCATTTGGGTTTAGATATTTGGGCACCTGCCCTTACCGCTATTTACGCCCCCGCTAATGCGGTGCTACATAGTTTTGCTTACAATGATAATGCGGGCGATTATGGCGCGACTATCATTTTGACACATCAAGAGGCTGGACAAAATTATCACACCTTACACGGACATTTAAGTCTGAAGTCTATCGAAAACCTAAGCATTGGACAAACATTTTCCGCAGGCGAACATTTCGCCGAACTAGGTGCCGAAGCCGAAAACGGCGGCTGGCCGCCACATCTACATTTTCAACTGATAAAAGATCTGGGAGCCTATAAGGGCGATTACCCCGGCGTAGTAAAGGAAAGTGAAAAGGATTTTTACCTCCGCAATTGCCCTGACCCGAATGTGTATTTGGGGATTGCAGAGATTTAAAACGTGAGTTCGAGAAAAAATTAGGCCTCAGGCCCCAGTTTACAGATTCTAATTTTAACAGTGTACACATCCGTACATTGCAAAAGCCAATCTCAAATCTGATATCTCACAGCAAAGCGGTCGCATATCTAATTACAAAGCAGTCGTAAAAATCGAGATGTCGCACCTACGGCGCTTGACTTTTCGTTATTATTTTTTCTATCGAGATGTCGGCCCGCTGGGCCTTTGGAATTTAGGAATAATATCGCCTTCCTTTCTTAATAGCTTTATTCCTAAATCTAAATTGCGCGGCAATTAATGCCGGAAAACACCCGTCAGTTGTAAAAGTTAGCAGCCGAGAGGTTTCAGGAGCTTCATTCATTGGGTTTTACGTATTGTCATTTCAAAAGATTAAACCAAAATCAATTGCTGAAACCAATCTAATTTCTCAAATCTGACATCTCAAATCCATCAAAAAAAAATCTCAAAATTTGAAGCTATTACTAATACTCCTAGCAAAAACCCTTCTCAATACTCACTACTAATATCTCACTACTATCCCTAATCTATCACCCTCTTCTCGATATAATCGGAGTTAAACAGGGTTAATGCGCCCATGTATTTTAAATGAAAAGGAATAAAATCACCCACTTTATAGCCGTGTTTATTGTCTTTAATATCAATAACCAACATATCGCTGCTGGCCCCTACAAAATCGATTTGATACTCGGGAAAGGGAATCAAGTAATCGGAGGAAATATCCAAACTACCGACATCCAAGATGGCACGATGAGAAGTTTTGCCGTAGAGACTTTCGTCGATATGAAAGGTTTCCCCTTGAGGGTTCGCTTCTAATTCGCCAATAGGGAGCATGGGCTTTTCGGTAATTTCAATAATCTGAGTGTAGAGGGTAATTACATCTTGCTCCATTTCTTTGAAACCCTCATTGTTAATTAGATCTGTGCCAAAATACAAGGTTTCCCCTACTCTAAAATGATTAATACCTTGTGGTAGTTGACGCATCTGCAAAAGCGGAATTACCACGGATGTGCCGCCCGTAACCCAGGGTATTTTGCGATTAAATTTCGCTTCGATTAGCTGTTTGTAAAGGGAAAGTTGGATTAGTTTATCCTGACTGGGCATAACCCCGTGTAAACAATTTAAATTGGAGCCAATGCCGCGCACTTCAATATTGGGCAAGCGGAAAACAGAGGAGTAAAAGTCCATTAAATGTTCGCCCATTACCCCTTCGCGCAAGTCGCCCAGCTCGATCATAATTATGACCTTGTGGGTTTTGCCTTGCCTACCTGCTTCTTCGCTGATCGCTTTTATCGTTTCAAATTCTGAGTTAAAGCTGGTGTCGGCGTAACGAACTAGGTCGGGAATAGCCTTTTTTGCCGGTGGTTTAATATAAACAGTTTCTACATCACTTGGTGCTAAAGCCTTTATTTTCTTTAGGTTAGAGATACGTGCATCGCAAATTTCTTTAATACCCAAGTCTATTACCTCTTTCAATAATCTTTCTTCGCCACAAAGCAATTTAGTAACTATGGCCCAGGCGATGTTTTCATTACCAAATAGCTGTTTCAGATATTGGTAATTATGCCTAAGCATGGTTCTGTTAAAAGTTAAATATGCCATTTTAAGAGCGTATAATACGCGGAATATCCAAGGGAAGTCGCGTTAATAATTCATAATTCATTTGATCGCTATACTCACTAAAAGAACTAACCGAGATGGATAAATCCCCTTGGGTCCCAATTAATACTACCTCATCGCCTGCTTGCACAGATTCGATATGGGTGATATCAAGCATCATTACATTCATATTTACCACGCCAACTACACCCACTCTTTCACCGTGGATTAAGGCGCGACCAGAGTTGCTTAAACTGCGACTAAAGCCGTGTGAATATCCTACTGGAACGGCGGCAATTTGCATATCATAAGCGGCCATATAACTACTGCCATAACCTATGTATTCTCCCTTTTTTACCTCCTTCACATTCATCACCGTGCTTTTCCAACTTAAGAGGCGGTGCAAAGGATCGGGTTTTTGACTAAGGCTATGTTCTACTGCTAAATAGGTTTCGGCCGAAGGCCAAAATCCGTATTGTAAAATTCCAATTCGCACTAAATCTTGCTGCGACTGTGGAAATCGTAAAAAGGCGGCACTGCAAGCACTGTGGTTTTTCTTCGCCACGATACCCGCCGCTTGGAAGGTTTTTTTTGCCGCATCAAATCGTTGCATTTGTTCTAAAACCCGAGGATGGTTTCCGATAGTTTCCGCTCCTGCATAGTGGGTGCAAAAACCCATTACTTCTAAAAAGTCTTTTTTCGAGTTGATTAGCCTAAAAACGGTTTCCCAAGATAGCTCTTCTAAACCCGAACGGTTCATACCAGTCTCAATTTCTAAATGAATTAGGGCCTTCTTGCCTATTTTCTTAGCTTTTTCTATCGCTTTTACTAAGCGATTAACTTCAAAAATATAAAAGCTCACCTCGCTCTCTATCGCCCATTCTAGTTGACTTTCGCTTATCATGCCCATTATCATAATCTCGGCATAAGGCGCTACTTTTTTTACCCGAAAAGCTTCGTGAGCATCAAAAACGGAAAAGTGTTTAGCACCGTTGCGCTGTGCCATGGGAACGTATTCTTCAATGCCATGTCCGTAGGCATTTCCCTTAACCACATGCGATAAAGTTGTGCCTGGATTTAAGCGGCTATTTATATAGTCTACATTATTTCGAAAGGCGGTTTCACTAATTTCTATGAAGCTAGTATTATCCATGTAAATAATTAAGGATTAAAGTCTTAAATAGTTTAATGGTCGGTTCCAAAATGGCATCAGGGAAATCATAATCGGGATGGTGCAAAACCAAGTGCTCCTTCCCCGCTCCAATGCCAAATAATGCCCCTTCTTTATCTTTTAGAAAAAGTCCAAAATCTTCACCCCAACGAAAAGCTTCTTTTAATTGATGATGCTTTAATCCCTGCGCATCTGCGCAAGCGACCAACAGCTGGCAGGCTTGCGCTGAATTATTATTGGGCCAAAATTCTTGTAGGCTTTCCTGCTCCATTTGTAAATTATCTGCTTCGGCCCAAAGTCTTAATTGCTGCTGCATTTTCGCTTCAAGCGCCTCTAAAATATCGCCACGCCAGGCGCGAATGGTATAATGTAATTCGCCTTCACCAGGACTAATTCCATAGGCTACTTCGCCCAGATTGGCGTGCACTAAAGTGATCTGGCTGAAGTCCTCTTCTTCCCAAATAGGATGCGCCAATTGTTCTAAGTTTTGCATGGCTTTCGCCAGAAGGGCTTGCGGACTTACTGCTTTCTCGGGTTCTGCCGCATGCGAAGAATGACCTTTAAAACGGAAAATTAAACTGCGCACTCCAGCGGTGAAATTACCCGGTCGCCAATACAATTCACCTAAATTGAAACCAGGAATATTGTGAAAAGCATAAGCCCGATCGTAATGAATGGCCTTAAATTTTGGATCGTTTAAAACGGATGCTGCGCCCTTACCGTCTTCCTCCGAAGGTTGAAAAAGGAGGTGTAAATTTCCCTTCTTTGGCGGATGTTCTGCGAAATAATAGACCAATGCCATTAGCATGGTAGTATGGCCATCGTGACCACATTTATGCGAAACCCCCGAGTTTTGAGATGCATATTTTAAACTAGTAGACTCCTTAATGGGTAAGGCGTCAATATCGGCCCGAATTAATAGAGATAGTCCAGCCACCTCACTTTTAAAGCTTATTACTAAGCCCGTGTTAGCCACCTTAGTATAAGGTACTTCTAATTTTTCGAGGTGGCCTATTAAGAATTTTTGGGTTTGATATTCGGCCCCGGAAAGTTCTGGGTTTTGATGGAGATACTGTCTGAATGCAAGTAAATCGAGCATTTTTAAGATTTAGTGTAACGCATCTCTAAATATTTATTGGTAAACCCAAGGCGTTCATATAATCGCTTAGCGGGATTGTCTGCTTCTACGTGAAGCGCCACATTTCCTTCGGCGTTTTCTATGGCCATTTGCATTAAACTTTGCCCTAAACCTTGTCCGCGTAAATCTGAATTTACTGCGATATACACCAATATATTTTCGGGAATGTAACCTGACATACCGGTATTATTAATAATCACTGCACCGTGCATGGCATTGGTATCGTCGTAGGCAATTGCTACAAACCCTCCCTTTTCGGGGTGAAATACATAGTCTAAACAGGCCATTATTTCCTCTAAAGGATCACCGTATTTTTCGAGATGTTTGAAAAGAAAAGCGGCTATTTTCTCTTGGGGAAAATCGGAGTGTGGGCCGGCTGAGCCTTCTATAATAATGTAATTCATGCTTTTGTATATTTAGCAATTAAGAGATAACTAATTAGTGAAGCACTAATTCCAAAGAGATTAGCATCTAAACCAAGCGGTAGCTCCAGTAATTCTTGGTTTTTAAATAGCTCTAAAATTAAAGTGGTAGAACCGCCTATTAATATGGACCACCAGGCCGCCAAACTGTTTCGGTTTTTAAAAAACAAGGCAACGATTAGTGGCACAAATAGGCCAGATACCATAAAGGAATAGGAGACTAGCATTAGGCCTAAAACTTCCGTCATTTGGCTGGCTAACGCTAAGGCTAAGATGCCAATAAATAAAGTAGTAAGGTGTGAATATCGCAATAACTTCTCCTGCGGAATATGAAAGCGTTTGCTAATGATATCACTCAATAAATTACCAGAAGCGGCCATAAGGCAACTATCGGCAGTGCTCATTATCGCAGAGAAATAAGCCGACATCATCAAGCCCATTAAGCCTACCGGTAATATGCTTCTTAGTAAAATAGGTAGTCCCATTTCGGGGTCGAAATTTCCTGCGGTAGTATCGATCGCTAAATCGTTAAAAAGTCCTTGGTCTAAGGCCACCTTAGCAAAGAGTCCTAAAAGAACTCCCATAAAAGCCATGATAGGCCACTCTAATAAACCTGCAATAAACCACGCTTTTTTTGCAGTTTTCTCATCGCGACAAGCGTAAATACGTTGATAAAGAGTCATACCGATAAACCAGATAGGAATAATGGTAATGGCCCAATTGATAATTTGTACTGGCTCTATGGCGCCTAAACTTAAAAAGGAAGACGGTACCGTGGCTACAATGGCATCATAACCACCCACCGCAAAATAGGACATGGGAATGCCTATAAAAATTAAACCGCCCATTAATATAATCCACTGTACAGTATCGGTATAAATAACTGCTTTCAGTCCCCCGAAAACAGTGTAAATAACCGCAGTAAATCCCATTATAAATACGGCTGTGTTGATGTCTAAACTAGGAAAAGTAGCAGTGGCTAATTTAGCGCCCGCTAAAATCTGTGCCCCAGTAAACCCAATATAACCGATTGTGCTAACTATAGCGGCTAAAAAGGCAACTTTGGGATTGAAAAGGTGATAAAAAATCTCTGGAAAGGTAAAAAGCTTGTGCTTGCTTCCTAGTTTAAAAACTTTTGGAATTAAAAAGTAAGCTGATAACCAGGCGCCAATTAAACCGGTAAATAGCATCCAACTGCCTGATATTCCGATAGCGAAACCTAATCCGCCGAGACCAATGCTAAATCCGCCCCCAACATCTGTAGCCACTACACTCAGTCCAATGTGGCCGCTACTCATTTTCCTACCGCCTACGTAATAATCATCAATATCTTTGTTGCTTCGCATAAAGTAGAAACCTACCCCAAGCATGGCGACTAAATAAAAAATAAATATGAGGAGATCTATGAGATTCGGCAAAACGCTAGCAAAGATGCAAAAACTCTTTAAAATAGGGCTTTTTTTGGGCCTCTTATTCCTATCGGTTGCCTGTCAACCTAAAGTAAATATCGCTTTTGATGGCTATTTAGAACCCTATATCGGTGATACTATTCCTTACAGTTTAGCTAGTCATGAAGAGCCCTCTAATAAGGTTTTGATATTCTTACCCCCTAGTTTAGACACGGTAAGTTTTGAGGAAACAGATTTATACAAAAACATCTATCGTAATGGTTATGATATCTTGTGTATTTACAAGGCTCCTGCTAAAGGAGTCCTGTTTTATCCGCGTAAAAATTTAGACTTTAAAGGACAGCATGTTCAAAATGCAAATAACCTTATTCAACATTTAAAGAATAGTAAAAAGATAAACCCCAAAGCTAATTTTAGTGTGATGGGTTTGGGTATGGGATCTTATATGGTACCCTTAATTTCAGCTACCCAAAATGCCGATACTTCCATTTTTATTAATGGCAGTCCTTTTAGTACCTTTTTAACCTATGAACGTATTTGCGACGGAGAAATACCCTTAACCGAAGCACGAGCTGGTTATATTAAACAAAAGTTCGATATCGATTCTTTAAGTACGTTTAAGGTAAAGGTAGATGCCGTTAAAACCGATCATCCCGAAATGTTCACCTTAGGCAAGTACACCAATATGTTTTGGTTGAGCTACCATGCCAATTTCTTTATCGAAGAATACCAAAACTTAGCAGGTAAGGCGGTTTGGGTTTTTTATGATGATTATCCCCTTAATAATGTTTCCGATCTGAGCTATTTAAAGGTTTTAGAAAGTACACGCCGCAATGCCACGGTAGATTTTATCAACTTACCGGGCAGTGGTTACTTTAAAGGAGAAGAATGGGAATCGCTGGAAGAATCTTTACTAAAGTTCTTTCCTAGCAATTAATCTTATTAACGCGGTTTTGATGTCTGCCTCCTTCAAATTTGGCCGATAAAAAGGCAGCTACAATGTCCATCGCTTGATTGGTACTAACAAAACGTGCCGGTAAAGCGAGGATATTAGCATCATTATGTTGACGAGCTAGAGAGGCTAACTCAGGGGTCCAGCAAAGCGCAGAACGAATACCAGCATACTTATTAACAGTCATATTTATGCCATTACCGCTTCCGCAGATAACGATTCCTAAGTCAGCACTGCCATCTAATACTGCTTTAGCTACAGGATGACCAAAATCTGGATAATCTACACTACCATGATCGTTGGTACCGAAATTGTTAAATAGGATGCCCTCGGCACCAAATTTATCCATAATAGCCTTCTTTAAATCAGGACTAGCATGATCTCCACCTATTGCAATAATCATCTGTTAATAAGTATTTCTAAGTTTAATATTCCTTTGTATTTCAATCTTTTACTATTAACAAGCATCGCCTTAAAAACTAATACCTTTGTTAATATATCCTCACAAATTTCTCTTGTGTACTAACAAGTTAATCTGCTTTCATTAAAATTTTGAAACAAGCTCTATCACTTGTTAAAAATTGCTGCTCACTTTTTCACCATCCAAGACGGCTTTATGAACCGCTTTGCTCCAATAATTTTTTCAAAAGTAAGTTGTTATTTCACATTCCTAACAATTGTTAATAGCATTATCTTTAAAGCAGGAAATGAAGTAGTTAATAGCGAATGTATTGAAGATATCTTGTTAATAATTGTGGATAGAAAATAAAAGCAAGAACTTCGCCTAAAAGTTATCAGCCTTACTAACAGCCCATCATAAACATCATATTTTATTTAAAATAAAGAATACTATATATATATGTTATTAAGAAATCTGGTCTTCCTTGCTGTTTTTTGTTTTCCACTACTTTCGTTTTCTCAAACCGACAGTGGCAATGCAGAACTTAAAGTTTATTACTTCGAAAACGGCGTCAAAAGTAGCGAGGGACCTCTCGAAAATGGCAAGCCAAACGGCTATTGGCGAAGCTATTACCGCAGCGGAGTGCTCAAGGCAGAAGGTAATCGCAAGAACTTTCTTCTCGATGGTTTGTGGATTTTCTACAATCGAGAGGCATTGCCAACAGTGGATATCGAATACAAAGATGGCTTAAAGAATGGTTTAAGGCGAACTTATGAAGAAGGAAAAATTGTTAAAGAAGAGCCTTTTGTTAACGATCAATTGCAGGGCTTTACCCGCTTCCTATTTCCCAATGGAAAAGTAGCCAAGGAAATTCCATTTGAAGAAGGAAAGGAAAATGGCACGGGCTTCGAATATGCAGACGATGACGGGCGAATTATTACCGTTTACATCTACAAAAACGGCAGCTTAATGCGCAAGCAAAATATCAATCGTTGGGATCAGCAAAAGCAAAAACAAGGTTTATGGGTCAGCTTTCATAAAAATCGACAAGTTCAGGTGGAAGGACCTTATCGCAACGATTTAAAAAATGGCTACTGGAAATTTTACCAGATTAATGGTAACCTTATTCGCATCGAAAAATGGATTAACGGGGAGCTGCAAGATGGCGCTGAAGAAGTGGCTAAAGTGGAGATAAAACGAGTGATCAATCCTCAAACAGGAAAAGTTAGTTCAAAAGGGGCTTATCAAAATGGAAAAGCCACTGGTGTTCATCGGCAGTACGATGAAAATGGAGAAGTTAGTAGTAGTATTTTATATGATCAAGGCATTAAATTGGCCGAGGGTATCGTAGATGAGCAAGGAAGAAAACAAGGTCCTTGGAAGTTTTTTTATACAGATGGTTCACTTAAATCAGAAGGAAGCTATAAGGACGATTTAAAGGTAAACTCTTGGCGTTATTTCTTTGAGGATGGTAAGTTGGAGCAAGAAGGAAAATACAATGCAGGAGCGGCCACGGGAGAGTGGAATTGGTATTTCACAAATGGCGAGTTACGACGCACTGAAGAGTTTTACAATGGCTTAGAAGAAGGTATGTCAATAGAGTACAACGATACGGGTGCGGTATTAGCTCAGGGTGAATATGTAGAGGGATTTAAAGAGGGAAATTGGACTTTAAACATCAATGATCACCGTGAAGATGGAGCTTATTTCGAGGGTTTAAAAACAGGTCCATGGCGCCATTATTATCTCAGTAATAACAAGCTTAGCTTTGAAGGTAGTTATGAAAATGGTAAAGAAAATGGTGAGCATATTTACTATTATGGCAATGAAAATGTAAAACGACGTGGTCAATTTTCCTTTGGAGAAAGGGACGGTATTTGGGAGTTTTTTAATGAAGATGGTTCTCGCATTTTAACCATAGAATATGTTAATGGCGAGGAAGTTAAATATAATGGTAAGAAAATAAATTACGGTAGACGCTATGAAAAAGCAATGGAGGCCGAACAAAAGCTAAACGCGCCAGAAGAAAATTAAAATGAAAGACGTTTTCCCCCGCCCGGTCGGTGAATGGTTAGAATTAGACAGAGAGGTTAAATATTCTAATCCCTGGATAGAATTGAGGCATAGTAATGTGGCTTTTCCCAATGGCGGGAAAGGCATCTATGGCAAGGTGCATTTTAAAAATTTGGCAATTGGAATTTTAGCCTTAACTGCAAAAGAAGAAATTTACTTAGTAGGACAAGAACGCTTTCCTTTCGAAGGTGCTTATAGCTGGGAAATTATTGAAGGAGGAGGTCCCTTGGACGAGGATCCACTGGAAAGTGCTAAGAGAGAATTAAAGGAAGAAACGGGCTTGGTAGCTGAAAAATGGACCTTAATTCAGGAAATGCATCTTTCAAATTCCGTATCTGACGAAAAGTCGATGGTTTATTTAGCGACTGATTTAGAGCAATTTGAAGCCGAACCAGAAGAATCCGAAAAACTACAGGTAAAAAAAATACCATTTGCAGAAGCTCTACAAATGGTACTTAATGGTGATATAAAGGATAGTATAAGTGTAGCTGCTATTTTGCGCTACGAACTCCTTAAAAGGGGGCTTTAAGCTTTACTGATAGTAAATCCAACGGAAGTTTCCTCCCATATTAATTGGAAGCTTCCTTCTTTACTAAGATGGATATTTAACTTTTCGTGCTTTTCTGCCTTCTTGCTGTCTACTTCAAATCGTAGAATGTCTTTATTTTCATCGTAGTTATACGCACCCCACTGCTCCCAAATACTATTAATGATAATGGTCCATTTACCTTCGTTAGGAACGGTGAATAGACTGTATTTTCCAGCTTTAACAAGCTGACCGTTTAGTTTTACATCTTTATTAAATTCGATTACTGTTGCTTCATTAGCGCCAGTTCTCCAAACTTTTCCATAAGGCACTAAGTTTCCAAAAATTTCGCGGCCCTTCATGGACGTTTCACCATATTGAATTTTCACTTCAACATTATCAACGTTTTCTGTTTTTTCGATTAACGGGCTGGCTCTTTTTTCTTGAGCCATAAGACTTTGGTTAAAGCTAAATGCCAAAAGTAAAATAAGTAGTTTTTTCATGTTTCCGATATTTTTCACAAAGTAAGCTTATTTTAAGAGTACCCAGAAAACTTCACCTAGCTAAAAGTTCGTACTTATAATCCAAAGCCTCAGCGTCGTTTTAATAAGGATTATAAGTCTCTTATTTTAAGTGTAACTGAGGTTTACAACCTATTAACTTTGTAATATCGAATGGGATTGAGAAATCAGCGGCAAAATCTTTTAGGTCTTAAAAAAGTTAGGGCAAGCGATTGGTCTCATAGATCGCTATAAGTAGGAGGTTAGTACTATGATGCAGAAAAGAGTTGCTATAATTTTAGCACTACCAATCTTCGGTATAATGAGGTAAGATGATAAACTATTTTTAAGAGCAGATAAAGCTCAATGATCCAGCATAATTAGAGACCTTTTAAATAGTGCTTTTAAGTTTTCTGATGTCAATAGCATTATTTACGTTTACAATGGAATAAGCGAAAATGGAAATTATGGCCTCTTACATATTCAGGATAAAGGAATTGGAATGACGCCGCAACAGATAGCAAGAGTACTTAGTAGCGACAACCAATCATCAATGCCGGTTCCAATAATGAAATTGGGACTGGTATCGGTATGTTGATAGTCCAAGATTTTATCAAGAAAAATAAGGATTACTGAGAAGTAAAGGGCAACATAGTAAAGAGGACTATAGGAAAGGGCTCTACCTTTATATTGCACTTCCTTTTGATAAGTGGAAGGACTTAAAGCATTACCAATAAGCTCTGGTATTTTTAGATTTAGCTCTTAATTTTATATACTTAAAGATTAAGAGTGCTATTACCGCAACGCTACTGCTACTAATAAGAGGTTGCGGAATTTCCTCCATAAAGGCATGGCGATAGTAGATACCGAAAGTGGCCCAAGCAATCGCAAGCGCATAAAACAGATCTACGTTATATTGCAAAAATGCTAAGGCTAATAAGCCTGCAATTAAAATTAAAATGGCTGTATAAAATTCTGCTGGTAATCCCCAACCGCTAAAATTGTAATGCATTAATACAGCGGCGGTATTGGCAATAGTGGCAACACTTAGCCATCCTAAGTAAAGACTAAAAGGAAGATGCATAAAGAAGCGTTCGCTGTGTTTGGTTTGTCTAACACCTATGCCTAAATTCCGATAGATTTGGATGAGACTGAATAGCAAGCCAATCATGATAAATAAGGCCAGCAGGGGTAAAAGATAATGCCAGGCGAAAAGCCAAGCGACGTTTAAAACACTACTAATACCAAACCATAATCCGATTAGAGATTGTCCAAGCAAGGCACGCTGATCTTTTTTTAATAAAGCAAAAATTTGATAAACGATGGAACCAAAAAGGCTTAAGTAAATGATACCCCAAATTGCAAAAGTGAAACCGACAGGTACAAATAGGTTGGGATAGAGGTCGGAGATAGCCCCAGTTGTCATACCGTTTAAGGGTAAAGAAACTGCTAAATAATTAAACACAATCATGGCTGCTAAGGCCAAGGTATTTAGCGTAGTGAGTAAGTAATATTTACGTTCCATAGTTAGCTAACCTTTAAAAAGGCTATTAGTTTAACGCACCTTAATTTAACGGAATGCGCTTTCTAAAACATTACCAACCCAATAGGAAAGCGCGGCGGCGGCCGTACCTAAAAATAGAGTTTCTAGAACACTTCGTAAAGTTGAAATTTGGTTAATGAGAGCTTTTAGATAACCGATGATTATAAACACGATTCCAGTTAAGATAGAGGAAATGAGAAATAAATTAGTATCCGAGGGAATAAGCTCAAAATAAGATATCACATAGCTGATTAAGGGAATGAAGCCGAAAATTATAAAGCTTAAAAAGGTCACACCACCCATAGTAAAAGGCGATTTATTTTCCTCACTCATATCCAATTCTTCTTTCATCATAACGTCCACCCAGCGATCTTTGTCTTCTGTAATTTTATCTACCACTTGCTCAAGTAATTCTCCACTAAAGCCTTTAGCACGGTAAATATCGCGTACTTCTTCTTTTTCCTTAGCAGGTAAATTATCTACCTCCCAGTACTCTATCCTTTTGTGTTTATTATAGTTTTCTTTTTCACTCTTGGTAGATAAGTAGCTACCTACACTCATTGAAAAACCATCAGCAATAAGGTTTGCAAAACCGAGAATGATGACTACATCACTGCTAAAATTAGCTCCTGCCGAACCAGCAACAACTGCAAAAGTGGTTACACTGCCATCAATGCCACCGTAAACAAATTCACCCAAATATTCTTGAAAACGATTTACCCATGGATGTTTACTACCGTGGATTCGATCTTCTTTTAAGACTTTAGAACTCATATAAGTGGTAATTTTGCATTCAAAGATACTCTATGCCACTAACAAGGCTTTACCAAAAACCAGTCTCTCTCTTTCTTTTTGTATTATTTATAAGCACTTTAAGTAGTTCCCTTCTGGCGCAGGCTAAAACAGTGGTAGACCCTTCGTATTGGTTGGTGGCGCATACAGAGTTTAAATTTACAAATAGATGGTCCTCTTTTGTGGAGCTGGAAGAACGCCGTTTTATATCTCCCGAAAGGGCTTTACAAAGATCTTTGCCTTTGCTAGGACTGAAATATAAAGCCAGTGACAGGTTTAGTTTTGAAGTAGATTATTTAAACTTTAAGATTTTTTTGCCTCAAATTGCCAATACCGATATTAATGCTCACGTTTTAGAACAGCGCTTTAGTTTTGCTGCTAGTTTTACCTTTGGGAAGAGGCGCAGATTCAGCCTTCGCTTAAAAGATGAATACCGACTTTTTGATATAACACCGGATGATGGTAAACTGGAGTTTAAACGCGCGATTAATCGCCTGCGAATTAGGTTGGCGCATCAGCTACCGCTCAAGGCAGATTGGACACTAAACTCATCGGCTGAGCTGTTATTAAATTATGCGGCTAAGACAAGCATCAAGACTTTTGATCAAAGTCGCTTTTACTTGGGTTTTAAGTATCAATTAAGCCCTTCTCACAGCTTAGAAGTAGGTTATCTTAATTGGTATCAAGAAAGCCGTACTATGGCGCTGTTTTTTAACAGACATATAGTACGGCTTGGATGGGTTTATACTTTAGATTTTAGACCTACAAATCAAACTTAATACCTTGGGCTAAAGGTAATTCGGTAGAATAGTTAATAGTATTGGTTTGGCGACGCATATAAGCTTTCCAAGCATCAGAACCACTTTCGCGGCCACCACCAGTTTCTTTTTCACCACCAAAGGCACCACCAATTTCGGCACCGCTAGTACCAATATTTACATTAGCAATACCACAATCACTACCCGCCACAGAAAGGAATAATTCGCTTTCACGCATATTGGTCGTCATAATTGCCGAAGACAATCCTTGGGGTACATCGTTTTGTAAAGCAATAGCTTCTTCTAAAGTGCTGTATTTCATCAAGTATAAAATAGGCGCGAAGGTTTCATGCTGCACAATAGCATAATGGTTTTCTACTTCGGCAATACATGGTTTTACATAACAACCACTTTTGTATTCATCGCCGGTTAAAACGCCACCTTCTACTAGCATTGAACCACCTTCTTTTTCGATAGCCTCCAGTGAATTTAAATAGGCATCTACCGCCAGGGTATCGATTAAGGGCCCAACATGATTATTGGTATCTAATGGATTTCCAATGCGCAAGTGAGCGTAGGCTGCTTTGAGTTTTTCTTTAACCTGCTCGTACATATTTTCTTGGATAATTAATCGACGGGTAGATGTACAACGTTGTCCACAAGTACCTACTGCGCCAAACACTGCTCCTACTAAAGTAGATTCTAAGTCGGCATTTTCGGTAATGATAATAGCATTATTACCACCTAATTCGAGGATTGATTTTCCAAAACGACCAGCGACAGCTTTACCAACTTCACGTCCCATACGAGTGGAGCCCGTGGCAGAAATTAGGGGAACTCTAGTATCATTGGTCATCCACTCGCCGGTAGATACGCCACCATTAATAATACAGCTAATACCTTCTGGTAGATTGTTTTCAGCTAATACTTCGGCAAAAATGTTCTGACAAGCAATACCACAAAGGGCTACTTTTTCGGATGGTTTCCATACGGTAACATTACCACAAACCCAGGCTAGGGCGGTGTTCCAGCACCAAACAGCAACCGGGAAGTTAAAGGCCGAAATAATTCCTACCGTACCAAGCGGATGCCATTGTTCGTACATACGGTGCAAGGGACGCTCGGAGTGCATGGTTAAACCGTAAAGTTGACGACTTAATCCTACGGCAAAGTCGCAGATGTCAATCATTTCTTGTACTTCACCCCAACCTTCTTGGAGAGATTTACCCATTTCTAAGGAAACGAGTTTACCCAAAGAGTCTTTTTTCTCGCGCAATTTTAAGCCAAATTGACGCACAATTTCACCCCTTTGCGGAGCAGTAACCATACGCCATTCTTTAAAGGCTTCTTGGCTGCTTTTTATAATTTGATCGTAGTCTGCCGCTGAGGTTTCACTAACCTTGGCTAATAGTTGCCCATCTACGGGAGTGTAAGATGAAATAAGATTATCGCCAATAGCGAGCGATTTTTGCCCAGTAGAGCTGCCGCTATTAACATCCTTAATCCCTAAATCTTTTAAAATTTCTTCTATTTCTGAGAGGTTCATAAATGTAAATTTGTGGCACGAAATTAAGTTTTTATATAGGGATAGACGCTGATTTACCCGAGATTTTAGTCTTAAAGAATATGTACGAATTAGTAGCGCTTAAAGAACTATCAAGCAATGAAAGCGGTAGCACCCACGAATTTGCAGCGATTCAGAGTGAAGGATATTTATTAGCTAGGCGTAAAGCAGGTACACTAAGCGGAAACCATTACCATAAAGGTGAATCGCTGGCCAAGAATCCGGAGAGCTTAGTATTGGTGCAGGGAAGGGTAAAGCTAAGTGTGAAATCGCTTGAAACTGGCGACAATGAGGAACGAGTGATTGATTCGCCCATTATTATCCGCATAAAGCCCAAGGTAATTCACACTTTGGAGGCTTTAACGGATATAATATTTATCGAGTTTAATTCTTTAGAAGAGCATAAATCAGATACTTATTATCCAGCTTAATGGTTTAAAACCATGTCTTTAGGATAAGAAACCTCATAACGGAGTTTTTTAGTTACTTCTGTTTTAGCAGGAATATTTAGTTTCCAACGTATCTCGCCCTGAGCTAATTGCGAAATTTTTAGTTTTCCCATTTCCATTTCTACTTTAATATCCTCATGTTGAGCGACGGGAATTTGATCGATTAAAACCAGCTCGATAGCGCTTGCTTTTTTATTGAAGACCTTCAGCTCGTAAGCGTAGGTAGCGGTTTTTTTAGATCCTAAAAAGCTATTGCCGCTTTCTTCTTTTAGTCTCTCTCTTTGTACTACTATGTCGGCATCTTTACCCAAAGATAACTCTAAACTATCGCTACCAGAATTGGCGTTCAGGTAACTTTTACCCACGTAATTACCTTGATTATAAAGCGATATTTCACCGTTTTCTAATTGGTATTCGGTCCAATCGTAAATTTTCGCAATAAGGTAAGCGGCGGGATCTAATTTGGGAATACTTTGATATTCATAAAGAGCGGGAATTTCTAGATCACGTAAAAGGTTAGTTTCTTGTTTACCATTAGCGATACTTACTTTCTCAGCGATAATGAAACTACGGCTCATGAGATTTGTACTGATAGAGTTGGCGCTATTGGCGCTAAAGACTACTTCTTTTGCCATGTCTAAGGATTCAACTGTACTACTTTTATACCTCATTTGTGGGGCATCGGCTCGAGAACCGCGAATATTTTGGGCCTGTATAGGATAGAGAAAGTCTGGATAAAGAGTAGGAATTTGACCATTAGCTAGCATAGAACCGGTGTTTAGCTCCAGGTTTACCTTGGTCCAATCTTCTCCGGTGTTTTGGTAGATGAGTGCTTTATGGGATAGCTGTACGGGCTTGTTTAAACTAGTTACTTTAAGAGCGTAATTACTGGTCCATCCGGCCTGGTTGTTTTGATAAATGAGACTGAGGTTCACACGTTGTGCTTTGGGACTCATCAGCACGGCGCTAATGGTAATATTATTGAGACCTAAGGCCTCAATTTTTTGCAGCAGTTCTTTTTGTAATTGTTGTAGCTCTTTTTGCAGGCTAGCGCGACTTTGGTCTAACTTACTAATGGCACGAGCATTAACGCTACGTTCCTGCTTTACATATTGGCTAATTTCTTTCAGTTGAATAAGGTTATATCCTTCTGTTCCGCCAATATTGCTATTACTTTCTAAATATTTTAGCTCTAGAACTAAGCCTTCTTTCTCGTCGATTAAACTTTGCTGGCGTTTTTTATTTTCCTCAATGGCTTCTTTAAGGGCATTTAAAGAAGAGTCTTGCTGAATCGAATCGTCATTTAACCTTTGATGGCTAACACTAATAAGACTAAGGGAAGCAAGCCCTTTTATTTGAATACTCTTCGGATCTAAATTTCCGCTTAAGCCTTTAAAGTTAATAGTGTTGCTGCCAGCTTTTAAGTTTAAACTAGCATCTCTTTGAATTTGGGCCCCTTGCTTGTAAACTTTTACGTGGGTAATAGGATAAGAATCGGCACCATTTTGAGCAATAAGGCTGCCGCTTAAGAGGAGGGTAAAAAGAAAAGTTCGCATCAAATTTTAAATTGAAACGAACTTAACTTATTTTAATTATCAAGACACCTTATTAGGCCGGTTTAACTTGCAATTTAGTTTTAGAGCGATTACCAACTGTCCATAAAACAATGGTTAGGGTCAAAATAAAGAGCTGTCCTAAAAGCGTTTCATAGGTAGGATAAATCCCTAGGGCATCAATGCGGAAATCAATTGGCAAAACAGTGATGTTGATATTGCCAGCTTCTTGTATGGCGCTTAATCCTTTTCCCGTTAATACCACTGCAAGGAATGAGATAACCATAGCGGAATACTTAAACAGTTTAGCAATAGGTAGCTTTTTAGAATATTTAAGCAGTAAAACGGAGATGATTCCTAATAAAACAAAGGCGAACACAATACCGCCACCAAAGGCGCTTTGCTGAGCTTCACCTACTTCTAAGCTTAAAGCAGAAAGGAATAATACCGATTCAAAGGCTTCTCTAAAAACAACCAGAAAGGATAAAAAGGCAAGACCAATCATACTTTCTTTACGGGCAATATTTTGGATTTTACTCTTTACATAAGCTTGCCATTTACCCGCTTCCGATTTACTATGCATCCAAAAACCAACGTAGAGTAAAACACCCACAGCAAAGAGGGCTACTACTCCTTCCATTAGTTCACGGTCGGCGCCAGAAAAGGTAAAAAGTTTACCCGCAGCCATCCACATTAAAACACCCGCTATGATGGCGCTAATCCAACCTACGTGCACATATAAATTAACCTTGGGGATGTTAATAGCACGTAAAACACTAAGAATAGTAACTACTACTAAAAAGGCTTCTAGGCCCTCTCTAAGAATAATGGAGAAAGACAGTAAGAAAGCTAACCAGGCAGAGAATGTTTTTTCTTTTAAAAGGACTTTCGCTTCATTAATCATGCTAATGCCTTTTTTAATTTGATCCGAAACTAAAGCAGGGTCTTTTCCGGTTTCAATGGAGCTACGCACCTTTCCTAACTCTCCCTCTAATTGCGCGGCGAAGGTGGCATCGCTAGCGCGTAATTGAATTTCAACGGGCTCTACTCCTTCTAAATAGGCGGTTAACGCAAGGGTACGCGCACCACTAATATCGCCATCTGCGTAAGCGGTATTGGCCTCATTTAGGTAGTTAATGGCTTGCTCGAGGTAGCTACCTTTATTTAGTTCGGCTATTTCTTTGGGAAAAAGGCGCAGAGCAGCAATAGCTTGAGATTCTTCGGTAAGTCCTAAGGAAGCGCGTAATTCGATATTGTTTTGAGAAGCTAACTCTTCTAAACCAACGGTAATATTAAGATCTAGATCTTCGGCTTTTACCTTACTACTGCTATGGGGAAGACTTAACACATAAAAAGCTAGATCCCAAATTTCGTCATCGCTTAATTCATCAAAGGCACGCATTGAAGTATTATTGACCCCTAAACGAATAGTATTATAGGCCTGAAAGGGAGAAAGGCCGTTCGCTTTTTCAGGGTTATGGAAATTAGTAGGTGCTGGCTCTAAGCCATTTGCAAGACTGCCATTACCCATACCATTTTCACCATGGCAACTTTTACAGTGTAAAGCGTAGAGTTGACGGCCATTGGTTAAGAGGGGCCATCTTTTGGGAGCAATTTCGAGGGAATAACTCGAAATAATTTTCTGTTTAATGGAGTTCGAAACAGAGCTAACCTTCTCTTGACTCGCTTTATCCTTGATTAATGTTTGCAGTAATTGAATGTCAGACTTAACCGAGGCGGGGGCATTTTCGCCAAGCGTGCTAATGGTGCTGGCGAATTCTGACATCTCGCTGTATTCCGCGCTACTTATAACTTGTCCCTGATTGACAGCCATGGAATAATCCACCGCTATATAGTCTAAAAGGTGAACCATCATTCGCGCATTACTGTTCTTCTCATTTGCTTTTAAAACTACACTGAGTAATAAAAGCGTTCCTGCTACAAAGTATCTCAAAACCCTCATATCTTATTTAGACCAATTAAAAATAGAAGGCAAAAATACTAAGGAGAAATCTTTTAAAAGAAGATATTTATCAGTTTTTCCAAAACTTTGAAAGAGTCTGTCTATACAATGTGGCTAAGAGTTACGCGAGATGCATTTTCTTTAGTGCAGACGCAGTATAAATGGGGCTTTCGAAGAATGGAAATAGTAATTACTGAAGCAAAAAAAAGCAGCACTATTTAATAGTACTGCTTTTAGAGGTTCCGAGCGGATTCGAACCGCTGTAGACGGTTTTGCAGACCGCTGCCTAGCCACTCGGCCACGGAACCATTAATTGGGCTGCGAAGATAAAAAATCTAATCGCTATTTGTTCTTCCTTTTGCGCTTTAATTCAATACTCACCTTTTTTACGTCTCCATTAATCGGTGGATTGAGCTTGGACAGTTTAATTTTCAGTTTTTTAACCTTCGGCATTTCTTCAAAAATACTGTCGCTAATGCGTTTGGCAACCGTTTCAATAAGCTTAGCTCGGTTAGAAACGTGCTCTTGTACGATGCGATTTATGCTTACATAATCCATGGTATCATGTAGGTTATCACTTTCGTAAGATGCGCGAACATCACCCCATACATATACAGCAACTTCGTATTCGGTGCCAATTTTTCCTTCTTCATCTAGGCATCCATGATAGCCGTAAAGCCGGATGCCCTCAACCGCAATTTTGTCCATTAGGCAGGAAGTTTTTCTAAGGCAGCGTCTATTCGGGCTAGACTTTCTTCTTTCCCCAAAATGGCGCAAATTTCAAACATAGAAGGTCCCATCCCTGCACCAGTAACCGCTAAACGAAAAGCGGGTCCGACCTTACCAAAACCTAGTTCTTTCGATTCTAGATAGGATTTAAAAGCTGTTTCTACCTTGTCAATGCCGAATTCGGTTAAAGAAGCAAAGATTTCTCTAAGATCTACCAGGTAGCTGCGGCTCTCAGTGTTCCATTTTTTGCTTAAAGTCTTTTCATCATAGTGCGTAGGGGCATAAAAGAATAAAGCGCTTTCGGCCCATAAGTCTTTTAAGAAATACGCGCGGTCTTTTAATAGAACAGCAATGGCGGTAGCCTTAGTAAGATCGATGGTAATATTATTTTCACTGGCTTGCGCTTGTAGGCTGGCTCCTAAAGTAGCGTCATCGAGCATGCGTAGATATTGTTGATTAAACCATTTGGTTTTATCATGGTCATAGCGAGCGCCTGCTTTATTTACTTTTTCTAGTGAGAAGGCTTCGGCTAATTCGTCCAGGCTAAAAATCTCTTGCTCTGTTCCGGGGTTCCATCCTAAAAAGGCCAACATATTTACAAAAGCCTCGGGGAAATATCCTTTCTCTCGGTAGCCGCTAAAAATGTCACCGTTTTCTTCATTGTGCCATTCTAATGGAAATACTGGAAATCCTAAGCGATCGCCATCACGTTTACTTAATTTACCATTGCCATCCGGCTTTAATAAAAGCGGTAAGTGAGCGAATTTAGGCATGGTATCTTCCCAACCTAAGTAACGATAAAGTAAAAGATGTAAGGGGGCGGAAGGCAACCATTCTTCACCGCGAATTACATGGGTGATTTTCATAAGATGGTCATCCACAATATTAGCCATGTGATAAGTAGGCATACCGTCTGATTTGAAGAGAACTTTGTCGTCCATATTATTGGTATTAACCTTTACCCAGCCTCTAACAATATCTTCAAATTTAACTTCTTCATTACGAGGTAGTTTAATACGAACCACATAAGGTTCGCCAGCCGCGAGTAGTTTTTCAACCTCTTCTCCCGAAAGGGTGAGCGAGTTACGCATGCTGTTACGCGTTACGTAATTGTATTGCCAGTTAGGAGAACCAGCTTGTTTAGCCAATTCACGCACGGCTTCAAGTTGTTCGCTTGTATCAAAAGCATAGTAGGCATGACCGCTGGCAAGTAATTGCTCGACGTACTTTTTATAAAGGCCGCTTTCTTTGCGTTCCGACTGGCGGTAGGGGCCGCAGTCGCCACCAATGCCTTGACCCTCATCGGGAAGAATGCCACACCATTTTAAAGAATCTATAATGTATTTTTCAGCACCGGGAACAAAGCGTGTTTGATCGGTGTCTTCCACACGGAGAATAAATTCACCCTTGTGTTTTTTAGCAAATAAATAGTTGTATAATGCCGTTCTTACACCACCCATATGAAGGGGTCCTGTTGGACTTGGGGCGAAGCGAACACGTACTGTATTTGATTCCATAAAAGCTCTTTTAAAAGGCGGCAAAGGTAATTATATAAAAGGCTTATTACCTTTGAATTTATGCTTAATGATATATGAAAAATTTTGAAGGCCTAAAACAGAATCTAGAATCCTATCTACGGAAGTGGTACTTGCTGCGTATGCTAAGAGGTTTAGCCTTATTCTTAGGCTTTTTCTTTTGCTACTTTCTTCTGGTTACATTCACAGAGTATTTTTTTTATCTTACTGAGGGACAGCGGAAAACAATTTTTTTCACGGGGGTCCTTTTGGTGATAATAGGTTCTTCATATTATTTTATTTATCCGCTTTTGCAGATTCTTAAACTGGCAAGGCGATCGACCTATAGTGAAGTTGCAGGGATGATTGGGCAGAAGATTAGTGGAGTGGATGATAAGATTCTCAATACCCTACAGTTGGGAGAAAACCTTGGTGATAAGCAAAGTGATTTAATTAAAGCTGCAATTGAGCAGAAGTCTGAGGAATTGAGTTTTTATAATTTTAGAGAGACGCTTTCTTGGAAAAGTTTGTCTCGTGTGGCTGTGTTTCTTAGCCTGCCACTTTCGCTCATTGTTATTCTTGCCTTAAGTACTCAAGGTAGATTGGTTCTGGGAAGTAGTGAGCGATTATTACGATATAATGTTGACTTTACCCCTCCAGCACCCTTCCAATTTGTTCCGGAGAAGAATGAGTATTGGGTAGAATATGGAGAAGACTTGGATTTACGTGTCGACATTTCGGGACCAAAACAACCGTCTGAGTTAAGAGCTTTTTTGAACGATAGTGAATATCGACTTGGAAAAATGGATGACACTTGGCAGTTAACGCTTGAGAATGTTACTGAGGATTATAACTTGCAGTATGAGGCAATGGGCTATCGGAGTAGAACTATTAGTATTAGGACTTATAAAAGTCCGCGCATCGGTCTCTTGGAACTCACTGTTACTCCACCCTCTTACACGGGTTTGCAGGAAAAGATTTTGCCTTACAGCCAAAATATTAAGGCTTTGCGAGGCTCTAATATTAGCCTGCGGTTTCAATTGGAAAATACAGACAATGCGGTTTTCCTTAGTGAGGGGGATAGCATAAGTATAGAGGAAAGTAGCCTGACCTTTAAGCTAGACAAAAGCTTGCTTTATAGCATTTCATTGGAGAATGGCTTCAATAAAGCCTTGTTCTTCGTTAACTCAAAACTAGAAGCGATTCCTGATAAGGCCCCTGAGATTCATGCTGTTTATCGTTTTACGGACCTTGATTCAAATAGAGTTGCGGTAACAATTAGGGCTAAGGACGATTTTGGTTTGTCGAACTTACGAAGGGTTGAAAAATTAGGGGAAGAGGAAACAGAATTTAGTATAGAAGCGAATGATCTTGGTTTTTATGAAGAGATCATAAGCTTGGATGAGTTTGAGGGTGGTAAGAGTTTCTCAATGTATTATCGGATATCGGATAATAATACAATGTATGGTCCATCATGGGCTCGTTCTGAAAGCTTTAGTCTAAAACTTTTGACTAGTCAGGAGAAGAAAGCTAAACAGGCAAAAAGTGAGGCTTCTATGATGGAGTCTTTCGAAGAACTTAAGAAAAGCAGGGAGGAATTAAACCAGAGTTTGAAGGATTTAGAGATGAAAAAGTCTAACAAGCAAGACTGGCGTGAAGAAGAAAAGTTAAAGGATTTGCTAAAGGAATTAGAAGCTAAGCAAAAGGAGAGTAAAGAGAAGCGCAAGGATTTGGAGAAGTTAGTGGAAAAGGACTTGGCTAAAAAGGAGGAATTAAAGGAGCAGTTGAAGATTTTAAGTGAGACTGAAAGAAAAATAGAAGAGTTACGGAAGGAGATAGAATCGCTATTATCGAAGAATGAGAAGGAGGAATTGCAGCAAAAGTTAAAGGAACTACAGCAGGAAAATAAGGAACAGCTCCGCAGGGAACAGCGCTTAGAAGATTTGCTTAAGGACCTCTTGTTTCAAAGGGATATATTAAGGACAATTGAGGATTATAAGGAGCTATCAGAAGAGCTTAAAAATGACAATCCAAAAAGTGACAAAGACATAGAAGATTATAAAGAAAAGGCTGCGGCTTTGGAGGAGAAGCTAAAAGGGCATACCGAAGATTCGAAAGAATTAGCGGATTTAGTGGAAAGCGAAGAGTTTAAAAAGGAAAGTGAAGAGATAAAGAATAATTTGGATGATGCAGCTAATTCTGAGGATAAGAAGGACGCGAGCAAGTCGAAGGAGAGTAAGGACAAGGCTGGGGATAATGCTTCGGAAATGAGTGAATCTTTATCGGCTATGATGGATGGTATGCAGGCAAAAGCTTTAACAATGAATATGCAAGCTTTGCGCAGGATATTAGAGAATTTAGAGCGCTTTAGTCAGGATGTGGAAGCGTATAAAGAGGGTGTTTCTTCTTTAGAAAAGAACGATCCAGCTTTTCGCTCTTTGTTGAAGAAAGGAAGTGTTTTGGCATCCAATAGTAAGGTGATAAATGATAGCCTCGTTGCTTTAAGCGAAAAGGCTCCGGAAATTAAGGATAAGGTTTTTAAACACCTCAATGAAATGCAGTATCAACTTGGTTCGGCGCAGGGGCATTTGCAGGAGGTAGAGTTAATGAAATCATCCAGTGCCGGTCAGTTTAGTATGATGGCAGCAAATGATCTGGCCTTACTCTTAGATGATGCCATGCAGAACATGATGTCTATGATGGCCAGTAAGAAGAAGGGTGAGCAAAACTGCGAAAAACCAGGCGGTGGTAAACCCAAACCAGGTAGCATGAGTGAGAAGCTTGGCAAGATGGGCAAGATGATAGAGAAGTTGGAAAAAGGCTCCCAGCCGGGTTCTAAAGGTGAAGGCCCAGCCGGGAAAAGCATTGGTCAGGTATTAAGTGAACAAGAGTCTTTAAGGGAGGCTCTGCAGGAAATGGATAAAGAGGGAGGAAAGGAAAACGGCAATGGCAAACCCTTGGATCAGGAACTGGATGAGATGGAGGATCTACTTTTAGAAAAGAACCTCTCGGAATATCTAGAACGCTTTAAGAGAGTTGAAACTCGTTTATTAGAAAGTGAAAAGGCGAACATGGAGCGTAAGCAAAAGGAAGAGCGGATGAGTAAATCGGCGGATGAATTGGGAATGCGAGATGTGGAGAAGGATGATTTAACTGACAAGAAAAATATTCAACAAAAGGACATTTTACGATTAAGCCCACTTTTAATTAATCCCTTTTATCAGGATCGGTGAGAACAAGTATTCAATTTTTAGGGGAGCAACCTTCGGAAGTACAAAATTTTCAGGAAGAGCTTAAAAAATGGCTAATTTCGATCGCTTCTGAGCGAGGATTTCAAATTCGTCGACTCGTTTACCATTTCTTAAACAATGAGGCCAGTAGGAGGCTTAATTTTGATTTTTTATCTCACGATTACCCCACAGACATCATTACAATGGATCATACCCACGAGAGAGGACTAGAAGTGGAGTTGTTTTTAGGTCATCAGATAATCGCTGAAAATGCAAAGTCTTTTTCAGTTGCTTTCGCGGATGAATTGGATCGAGTAATGGTGCATGGCCTTTTGCATTGTATTGGCTTTGATGATAAGACAGAAACAGAATTTGATAGGATGAAAGCGGAGGAGAATATTTGTTTAATTTCGCGGCCCAAATCTTTGTTAGAAAGGTAATTAGCATTTAAGATGGATAAGAATTACGAAGTTATTGTAGTAGGTGGTGGTCACGCTGGCGCAGAAGCAGCGGCAGCAGCGTCAAAGATGGGTGCTAAAACACTATTAGTGACAATGAACTTGCAGACTATAGGACAAATGTCCTGTAATCCTGCAATGGGTGGAATAGCTAAAGGCCAAATAGTTAGGGAGATAGACGCCTTAGGAGGCTTAAGTGGTATTATAACGGATAAGACGGCGATACAGTTTAGAATGCTTAATCGCAGCAAAGGACCAGCAATGTGGTCGCCAAGAGTTCAAAGTGATCGTTGGCGTTTTGCAGAAGAATGGCGTTTGGCTTTGGAATCGATTCCTACCTTAGACTTCTTTCAGGATATGGTTGTGGACCTTATTTCTGAAGGTAGCGAGATTAAGGGTGTGGTTACGGGCATAGGAACACGATTTTATGCTCCAAAGGTTATTTTAACCAATGGAACTTTTCTGAACGGATTAATTCACATCGGGGAAAAACAGTTTGGTGGTGGACGGGCTGGCGAACGAGCATCAGTAGGCTTAACAAAAGTACTAGAGGGCTTTGGTTTCGAAGCAGGCAGAATGAAGACAGGAACTCCACCGCGTGTAGACGGCCGCAGCTTGGATTATACCAAAATGGAGGAGCAAAAGGGGGATGAGCAGCCGGAGAAGTTTAGCTTTAGCAGTGAAACAAAAGCTTTGGTTAAGCAACGTAGTTGTTTTATAACCTATACCAGTCCAGAAGTGCACGAGGCGCTCAAGGAGGGTTTTGATCGTAGCCCGATGTTTAATGGCGCCATAGAAAGTAAGGGACCCCGATATTGTCCAAGCATAGAGGATAAGATAAATCGCTTTGCGGATAAGGATAGGCACCAGATTTTTGTAGAACCGGAAGGTTGGAATACGGTTGAGGTATATGTAAATGGCTTTAGTACATCCTTACCAGAAGATGTGCAAGAAAAGGCATTGCGAAAGATAGCAGGTTTTGAAAAAGCAAAAATATTCCGGCCTGGATACGCAATCGAGTATGATTTCTTTCAGCCTACTCAATTAAAGAAGACTCTCGAAACTAGATTAATGAATGGCTTGTATTTCGCTGGTCAGATTAATGGAACTACGGGTTATGAGGAAGCTGCGTGCCAGGGTTTAATGGCGGCAATTAACGCTGTTAGAAGTCTGAGGGTTGATGAAGAATTTGTGCTAGGCCGCAATGAGGCTTATATAGGTGTTCTCATAGATGACTTGGTTAGTAAAGGCACAGAGGAGCCTTACCGTATGTTTACCAGCAGAGCGGAACACAGGATTTTGCTAAGGCAGGATAATGCGGATAGTAGATTAAGTGAGAAGGGCTATGAGATTGGTCTTTTATCGAAAGAAAGATTAGAAGAGTTTCACGTGAAACAATCGCGTCAGAAGCTTTTGATGAAATACATCAAAGGCCTATCGGTTAAGATGGAAGAGGTAAACCCTATATTAGAAGCAAAGGGGCTAAGCCCGATAGATCAAACGGTAAAGTTTGATAGAGTATTAAGCAGACCGCAATTGGGTTTCTCCGATTTTAGAACGCTGGACTCTTTGTCTACCATGCTTAATAATGAGGGAATACTGCAAGAAGACATTGATTCAGTTGAGATAGCTTTAAAATACAGCGGCTATATTGATAAGGAAATCGACAACGCTAATAAGCTTGATAGATTAGAAAATTTAAAGATTCCGGCGGACTTCGATTACAGTTTATTAAAGAGTATGAGTTATGAAGCTAGGGAAAAGTTAACCAAGTTAAAACCGGTCACTATAAAGGAAGCAAAGGCGGTAAGTGGAGTTTCTCCTTCGGATATCAGTGTTTTGCTAGTTTATATGGGCCGTTAGTTTCACGTGAAACATGAAGAAAATAGAAGAGTGTCCGCTATGCGGAAAAAGTGATTTTGTAAGTGTTCGTAAGGCGCCTTATTATAGAGGTAAACAAGAGATATTCAATATCGATTCGTGCACAAGTTGTGGTTTTTGGTTTACTAATCCCCAGCCAGAAGGCGCCGGTTTGGCGGCTTATTATGAAAGTGACGATTATGTAAGCCACACCGATGGTACAGGTAGTTTGCTTGATATAGTTTATAATTGGGTAAGAAATCATGCCTTAAACAAGAAGCTTTCTTTGGTTGAATCCGCAGTGAGAAATAAAAACACCTTACTTGATTATGGAGCAGGGACAGGGGCTTTCTTAGCAAGAGCGAAAGAGAAGTCTTGGAGCGTTACAGGAATCGAGCCTTCTGAAGTGGCGAGGAAAAACGCTAGTTTAAAAGGGGTAGAGCTTTTGAGCGTAGAAAATCGAGACCTGGTAAAAGATGGCTCTTGCAGTGCTATTAGTTTGTGGCATGTATTAGAACACCTGCCCGATCTAAAGGAAAGTATGCGTTATTTTAATACTAAGCTTGAAGCGGACGGTGTTTTGTTTATTGCTGTCCCAAATCATCAATCGCATGATGCGGAGTATTATAAGGATAAATGGGCGGCTTTAGATGTGCCTTTACATTTATGGCACTTTTCTAAATCAGACATTGGTAATTTAGCTTCTGCCACAGGCTTTAGTTTGGAGAAGGTTTACAACATGCCTTTCGATAGCTATTATGTGTCACTGTTGAGTGAAAAAATTTCCAAATCAAGTATGGGCCCACTAAAGGCAATGTATAGAGGCTTGGTTTCTAACCTAAGGGGAGGAAGCTCAAAAAACATGAGTTCTTTAATCTACCAACTTAGAAAGAACTAAGCTTTCATTCTTAGAAGATTGCTAAACTTAAACGATACATCAGACATGATAAGCTTCACATTGCCGTTTCTTTGGAGGTCACTATTAGCTTTGCTTAAAACCTCGTAAGCTTCCTTGCTATTTTGAAAGTGTAAAACGGAAGCAAAGCCCGCTAATTTAAATCCAATTTGAGTAAACAAAGGGTGGCTAGCTGATTCTTGCTTGGTGGCAGCTTTAAGACTAAGTTCAATGGTGTCCATAAAAAACTGTAAGGCCTCCCTTTGTTGGTCCCGTCCTAGTTTCGCGAACTCATCTACAAAAGTGAAAATTTCTCTTGTTTTAGCACTATAACATCCGCGCATCCAGTTTTGAAAAAGCTGAGCATATACCACATAGCTTTGGTTGTTTTTGCTGATTTGTAGTCCTTCTAAAATGGAACCATTAGCTAATGATGCACTTATTTTAGAGGTTTCATTATCAACACCTTGAGAGATAAGAAACTGTTCAATATCATCGTTTTTTAAGGGAGGAACAAAGACCTTTTGGCAGCGACTAGTTATGGTTTGTAACAGGTTTTCGGGCTTTTCGCTTACCAAGAAAATCATACTGTTATCACTTGGTTCTTCTAAGGTTTTTAGAAATTTATTAGAAGCTGAAATATTTAAGTACTCCGGTAGATAGAGAATAACAAATTTTTTACCCCCGCCATAAGACTTATAATTCAGTTTGTCATTTATTCGGCGAACCTCGTGTACATTAATTAAGGCGGACTTACCGTTAAGTCCAGCATAATCTAGCCAGTCATTTAGTCCAAAGAAATTTCGTTCTTTAATAAAATCCAGCCATTCTCGCATAAAATAGTCGGCATTTAAACCTTTAGGCGCCTTTTCCTTATTGGCGAAGGGGAAAGAATAGTGTAGATCTGGATAACTGTTTTGACTTAATTGGATGCAGTGGGAGCAATGGCCACAGCTGTCGTTTTCAGTTGGGTTTTTACAAGCCAAAAATTGGCAGTAGGCCTTTACCAAGGGAAAGATTAGAGCAGCAGAGCTTCCATGAAAAAGTAAGGCATGGCCGTTTCTATTGCTATTTGCTGAGCGAATTAGTTGTTCCTTTAATTCTGCTAATGCAGGAATGTCCTTTAAATGCATATCTTTTTATAATTGCCTTTCTTGCCAACGAGCATTCTCGTATTTTCGCAACAAAATTAAGATAAATGGCAACTATAGATACTTTAGATTTAAAAGGAAAGAGAGTTTTAGTAAGAGTGGACTTTAATGTTCCCTTAAACGATAAGCAGGAAATTACAGATGATAGCCGCATGCAGGCGCATTTGCCCACCATAGAAACGATTTTCACCAAGGGGGGAGTGCCTATCTTAATGTCGCATTTAGGAAGGCCTAAGGATGGCCCGGAAGACAAATTCTCCTTAAAATATTTAGTTGCTCATTTAAAAGATATTAGTGGGCGTGAGGTCTTTTTTATTGATGATTGTATTGGTGAATCGGTTGTAAACGCAACTAAGGATCTTGGAAATAACGCGATCCTATTACTGGAAAACCTCCGTTTTTATAAAGAAGAAACATCAGGAGATGCCGTGTTCGCATCGAAACTGGCAAATAATGGTGATGTTTATATCAATGATGCTTTTGGAACGGCGCACCGGGCACATGCCTCAACCGCTATTATTGCTCAGTATTTCGATACCCAGAAAGCTTTCGGAAGAGTTTTACAAAGTGAAATCGAAAACGTAAATAAAGTATTACTTGGCGGTGGAAAGCCTACTACGGCTATTGTAGGAGGAGCTAAAGTAAGTTCTAAAATTAGCATTCTGGAGAATTTACTGCAAAGGGTAGATAACCTAATTATTGGTGGTGGAATGGCTTATACTTTTATCAAAGCACAAGGAGGTACCATAGGGAATAGTTTGGTGGAAGATGACTATTTAGAGACAGCAAAAGACGTTTTAGCGAAGGCCGCGGAATTAGGTGTTAAAATTTTCTTACCGGGAGATAGCGTAATAGCGGATGCTTTCAGCAATGATGCGAATACCAAGCTTTGTGATTCGAACGAAATTCCCGCGGGGTGGATGGGCTTAGATGCTGGACCAGAGGCAATTGCGTCTGTTAAAGAAGTGCTTTTAGCTTCTAAAACAATTCTGTGGAACGGCCCGATGGGTGTTTTTGAGATGGATAAATTCGCCGAAGGAACCATAGCAGTTGCTAATTTTATTGCGGAGGCAACCACTAAAGGGGCGTTTTCTTTAATCGGTGGCGGCGATTCTGTGGCGGCAATAAAGAAATTCGGATTAGCTGAAGAGGTTAGTTATGTAAGTACCGGAGGCGGGGCAATGCTCGAGTTCTTGGAAGGAAAAACTTTACCAGGTATAAAGGCGATTATTGGCTAGCCCGCGTCTTTAATCAAATATTGTTTGTCAAGAACTTCATCGAAATTAACTGCTTTTGCGATGCTTTCGCCATAGTCGCTAATTAAGCGGAAGTATTTGCTCTCGGCAATGGTCGATTTTTGAAAGATGTGATGATTTTTTTGGGCTCTGTTAAGCACAAAAATAGCCAGGCTAAGGATGACTAACCACTTCGCACCCCCTAATAAGGCACCGAGAATACGATTGATTCCATTCAATGCGACTAACTTTAAACCACGTGTTAACAAACTGGCGATGGCATTAATTAGTAGAATGGTGAAAAAGAAAACGATTACATAACTAATGATGCGTAACTCGAAATCTGCGGTCTGGAAGTAGATTGTAAAGTATTTGAATACATATTCTGAAAGTAGATAAGAAACAACAATTCCAATAAACAGACCCGTTAGCGCAGCAATCTCGCGAATAAAGCCGCGAGAAAAACCTTTAATTATCCCAAAAACTAAAGGAACCAAAATAATTAGGTCGAGTGTTGACAACTGAAAGTGAAATTATTGGAAGCTAAGTTAAATAAAAATTATGCTAGACAAAGCGAATAAAAAGGATTGGCAGCGATTAATTGATTTAATCAAAGATAAATTTAGTGATGGTGAGGAGCCAGACCTGGACTCAATACTATTTCTTATCGGAGTGCGTGAGTTAGGGATCGATAAAAGACGCTTTAAAAAAGATGAAAAGCTTGATCTTTTACATATTGCGATTTGCAGATTATTAGCACCTTATGGATATTATAAACTGATTGGTGCCGATGAACAAGGTTGGCCACACTATGAGCTAATAGAAAAATTGCCCGCTCTAAAAGCAGGAGAGCAAAGTATCTTAATGAAAGAAGCTATTTTAAGATATTTTGACGAAGAAGAGCTTTGGCCCTAATTTAGTCGAAGGAACAACCAATTAAAAGGCTGTCGTAAGGCTCTAAATAGACGGTTTTAACAACCTGCTGATTCGGTAATAGGCGAATTTCGGTACAACCAATCCAAGTATAATCAGGACGCTCTCCACGGCTTGCGCGGATACTAAGCGTGGCGGCTTCGTCGTATTTTAGGTTAACCTCGCCATTCTCATTGGTAAAGCCAGATAACCAAACTTTATTACCAGGTACTGGCGCAGCAGCTTCAACGAGAACATTTTGCACTCGAGTACTATCGGCATATGTTTTTACTACAATCGTAAATGGGTACTCTGGGTTTAGGTCATCGAACTCACAAGCCCCAACTACTAATCCTAATCCTAGAAGGAAGACGAAAATCTTTTTCATAAACCTATTGATCATCGCGACAACCGTTGTCGACGTCGTTGTATAATGTTAATTCTAGATTGATTGTTTTTACACCTCTCTCTAACTCTGCAAAGGTGCAAGTTTTATAGGGATTTTTGGTGGCAACAATCTCCACAACGGCTTTGTTTTTCAAAGTGATGGACACTTTACCCTGCTCATCGCTGTAGAGGTAGTAATCTACCGTGGAATTATCAACTGGTGCGTAAATACGCACGAGAGCATTTTGGACAGCCACTGAACCATCTTCCACGGTTAAGAATAAATCGAGCGAAAAATCTCGATCGTCACTAGAACAGCCTCCAAAAAATAGCACCGAAATGGCACTAAGAGTAAATAGTCTTATTAAATTGCTCATAATATAAGCCGAATAATTTTCATCTTTGCGGATTCAAATATAGTAATTAACGGAGGCGAATAAGTATTTAGCATAGAGAATGAAAGAACAAATAGATTTACTCAGTCAAGAATTGTCCTCGTTTTCCTCTAAAAAGGAAGAGGAAATAGAGTCTTGGCGCGTAAAAATGCTAGGGAAAAAGGGAACGATTACCGCTCTATTTAACCAATTCAGAGAAATGTCTCCCGACCTAAAAAGAGAATGGGGTAAGCCCTTAAATGCTCTTAAGGTAGAGGCCCAAGAAAAGATAAATAATTTAAAGAATAACCTAGAAAGCACTGATAGTGCCGCATCTGGGCTTGACCTAAGCCGTCCAGCGAATTTCTCGAACCTAGGTTCACGCCATCCAGTAAACTTGGTGAAAAATGAAATTTTGGGTATTTTTAAACGTATTGGCTTTAACTTAAGTGAGGGTCCTGAAGTAGAAGATGATTGGCATAATTTCTCTGCTTTAAACTTTCCCGAGGAGCACCCTGCTAGAGATATGCAGGATACATTTTTTGTAGGTAAGGAACCAGATTGGGCCTTAAGAACTCATACTTCTAGTGTTCAGGTAAGGGTAATGGAAAACCAAAAGCCGCCTATTCGAACGATCTCACCCGGAAGAGTATTCAGGAACGAAGCTATTTCGGCCCGTTCACACTGTTTTTTTCACCAAATTGAAGGTTTGTATATTGATGAGGGTGTGAGCTTCGCAGATCTCAAGCAAACACTGCTATTCTTCGCGCAAGAGTTTTTTGGACCGGACACCAAAATTAGATTACGCCCCTCATACTTTCCTTTTACCGAGCCTAGCGCAGAGATGGATGTTTACTGGGGCTTGAATAATGAACGCGATTACCGTATGACCAAAGGAACAGGTTGGTTAGAAGTACTCGGCTGCGGAATGGTTGATCCTAACGTTTTAGAAAATAATGGAATTGATTCAACTAAATATAGCGGTTATGCATTTGGAATTGGGGTAGAGCGAATAGCCTTACACCGCTTTCAAATACCAGATATTAGACTATTATTTGAAAATGATTTAAACTTTTTAGACCAGTTTAAAGCGGCATACTAATCACACTATTAAGTGGATCTGACATAAAAAAAAGCGGCTACGAGTAATAATACCCGTAGCCGCTTTTTTATGTTGAACAATAGATCTAGTTATCTTCTATCGCAGTTATCTTCATCATATTTGTCATTCCTTGGTCATCAATTGGCATACTTGCAATTTTCACAATTAAATCGCCACCGCTTACCAGGCCTTTCTCAACCACTATATTTTTGATATCCTTGAAGGTTTCATCAGTACTTACCATTTTGTCGTAAAAGAAACCTCTTACGCCCCAAAGCAAGCTCATAGTATTAAGAATATTTCGGTTAGAGGTGAACATTAAAATAATGCTTTTAGGACGGTGAGCGGCAATTTTAAAGGCAGTATAGCCGCTAAAAGACATGGTAAGAATGGCAGATGCACCAATTTGATCAGCTACCTTACTAGCATTATAGCAAACAGAATCGGTAATAAAACGACGGTTACGGTAACGGGGAGGGTTTTCTTTATTTACTCTTACCTGACCACTTTCTTCCACGTGAGCAATAATTTTAGACATCGCTTCAATTACCGCAACAGGATGCTTTCCTACGGAAGTTTCACCACTAAGCATTACCGCATCAGCACCATCTAAAACTGAATTAGCAACGTCATTTACTTCTGCGCGAGTAGGAGTAAGTTGCTCAATCATGGTTTCCATCATTTGCGTAGCAATAACCACAGGTTTAGATTGTAAATGACATTTATTTACGATCATTTTCTGGATAAGCGGTACACCTTGCATGGGCACTTCAACGCCTAAATCGCCACGCGCTACCATAATTGCATCGGAAGCTTCAATGATCTCATCAATCTCGACAACCGCTTCGGGCTTTTCAATTTTAGAAATGATGTGACAAAGAGCGTCATTCTTTTGCAAGATGTCACGCAATTGGTAAACATCGTTAGGGTTTCTTACGAAAGATAGGGCAACCCATTCCACCGCTAGCTCCATTGCCACTTCTAGGTCGGCTAAATCTTTATCGGTTAAACAAGGCAAAGAAATGCGAGTATTAGGTAGGTTAACTCCTTTCTTGGATTTCAAGGGGCCTCCTTGGATAACTTTAGCTTCTACCTTATCGATGCCATTACTATGAATTGCTTCAAGTAAAATTTTTCCATCATCAATTAAAATACGGTCACCAATTTTTACATCAGATGCGAATTGCTGATACGTCATAAAAACCTGTTTAGCGGTACCCAACTCATCTTTATTGGTAAAGGTTAGCACATCTCCTTTCTTCAGGATAGCTCCTTCTTCAACTTTACCAACACGTAACTTCGGTCCTTGTAAATCCGCAAGAATAGCAACGTTAGTTTCTAATTCCTGATTTAAGCGTTGCACTTTTTTCGCAATTTCTCGGGCGCTGTCGTGGTCGCTATGGGAAAAGTTAATGCGGAATACATTTACCCCTGCCTTAACCATCTCAACCATCACCTCATAATCATCTGAAGCGGGCCCTAAAGTGGCAACAATCTTTGCTTTGTTATTTGTCATCTTAATTATTTAATATCTTTTTTAGGCTGCCTATCTGTTTTGCAGACAGCTCTTTAAAAAACCTTATGGGTTTAATGGAGCTTAAAGCTGCAGCAATTGCTTTTATTTGGTTTATTTCTTCTTCTTCGGCTTCTAACCAGAGAAGATAATTAAAGCCCTCTTTATTGGGTAGGACAAGCCCATTTACATTATTCTCATCTTCAAACAGAGAACCGTGTACTTTTTCAATTAGTTCGCCCTTATAGCTGCTATTTTCAACCAAGCGGATTTCCAATTCTAACGCCTTATTTGAAAAGCCGAAAAGTATAAAATTAAAACTTGCCTTAGTGTTAATTTTACACAGATCTTTTTGCGAGCGCTGAAAATGGAATAAGGGGTGTTTATTTAACTGGTAAACAAGACTTAAAACTTGTAGATGGGAATAGATACCAAAACCAGCAATTTGATTTTCTGGCCAACTTCCTAAATCAAATTTGTGTCTCGGCATAAGTTAAGTTTAAGACTTTAAAGGCATTTTTTGCGGCCTCTTCCTCAGCTTTTTTCTTAGAAGCTCCCGAACCTTTACCTATCAATTCTTGCTGTTTAAAACAACCAACATGATAGAGTGGATTATGGCTTTCACCTTCACTGGATATTACAGCAAAACGTATTGGCTGCCGCGCTTTTTGACCCCATTCTAGCACCGCACTTTTATGACTAGTATAGCGTTCGTCCAAGCCTTTCAAGTCAATTTTACTCAAGATACGCTTTTCTACGAACTGGCAGCATTGTTCGTAGCCAAGATCTAAATATATGGCTCCAATTAAGGCTTCAAAAGCATCCCCGTAAATTGATTTAGCACGTGTTCCCCTAGAGGGTGTATATTTTAAAAGAGCGTCTAAGCCCAAAACTAGACCGAGCTCGTTAAGATGCCGCCTACTCACTAGCTTACTGCGTAAATTAGTGAGTTCGCCTTCTTCTTTAAGAGGAAATTTACTATAGATATAGTCGGTAATTACCGCCCCTAAAATAGCATCGCCTAAAAACTCAAGTCTTTCATTATTTAGCTTTTGCCCTTTTACTTCCGTAGAAGCGGAGCTATGAATAAGCGCAAGTTCGTAGAAACCGATATTCTTGGGCTCAACCTTAATAATGCCTTTAATTTGAAAATAAAAATTCCCGCCTTTTGCAGGGCGGGAATTGAAAGATTTTAACCAAGTAAAAAACATCCCGGCAAGATAATTAACTTAACTTACGGAATAGAACAGAGGCATTATGACCGCCAAACCCGAAGGTATTACTTATGGCAGCTCTAACTTCTCTTTCTTGAGGTTTGTGAAGGGTTAAATTAAACCTTTCATCAATTTCTGGATCAACAGTACCATGATTTATGGTGGGTGGTACAACGCTATTTTGAATTGCTAAAATTGCTGCAATAGCTTCAATTGCACCGGCCGCTCCTAATAAATGACCTGTCATCGACTTGGTAGAACTAATATTAAGTTTGTAAGCATCCTCTTTAAAGACCTCTTTAATAGCCTTTAACTCTGCTACATCACCAAGTGGTGTGGAAGTTCCATGGACATTGATATAATCAATATCGGCCGGGCTAAGTCCAGATTCTTCTAGCACTTGCTCCATAACACTTTTAGCACCTAGGCCCTCAGGGTGAGGAGCGGTAATGTGGTGGGCATCAGAACTGATACCACTACCTACTAGTTCAGCATAAATTTTTGCACCGCGCGCTTTGGCATGCTCGTATTCTTCAAGAACAATACAGCCCGCGCCCTCTCCTAAAACAAATCCGTCGCGATCTTTATCAAAAGGACGGCTTGCTGTTTCAGGCGAATCGTTGCGTGTGCTCAATGCATGCATGGCATTAAAACCACCCATGCCCGCTTCATTAACTGCTGCTTCACTACCACCGGCAAGACAAACATCTATTTTGCCAAGGCGGATATAGTTAAAAGCATCGATTAAAGAATTGGTGGAAGAGGCACATGCCGAAACGGTAGAATAGTTTGGTCCTCTAAATCCATATTTGATACTGATATGCCCTGGAGCTAAATCAGCAATCATTTTAGGGATAAAGAAAGGATTAAAACGTGGGGTACCATCGCCTTTCGCAAAGGCCATGCACTCTTCTAAAAAAGTGTCTAAACCACCAATTCCAGAGCCCCAAATCACACCAATGCGATCGGGGTTGAAATCTAAGGTATCCAGCCCAGCATCTTTTACAGCCTCATCGGCTGTAACCATTGCATACTGACTAAATCGGTCCATTCTTCTCGCCTCACGGCGATCGATGAAATCTGTAACGTTGAAATCCTTTAACTCGCAAGCAAATTGCGTTTTAAACTTTTCAGGATCGAAGCGCGTAATACGGGCCGCACCGCTTTTTCCTGCTAGCAATGCCTGCCAATAGGCTTCCACGTTGTTTCCGATAGGAGTTAAAGCTCCTAGTCCGGTTACTACAACCCTTTTCAGCTCCATAGAATTTTACTTCTTAGCTTCTTCGATATAAGCCACAGCTTGGCCTACAGTGGTGATGTTTTCAGCTTGGTCATCGGGAATTTGAATATCAAATTCTTTTTCGAATTCCATAATAAGCTCAACGGTGTCTAGAGAATCGGCACCTAGATCGTTCGTAAAGCTAGCTTCGGTAGTAACTTCATTTTCGTCCACTCCTAGCTTGTCTACAATGATAGCTTTAACTTTAGAAGCAATGTCTGACATGATAATATGTTTAATTATAGGCTGCAAAGAAAGGAAATAATTCAAAATGCACACGATTAAAACACAATTGGTTTACACATAGTTTGTATTTTCGTTTCATCAAAAGTACTCATGAAGAAAATTGTGATCCTAGCTTCGGGCTCAGGAACGAACGCCGAAAACATTGTTCGCTATTTCGAAGATAGCGACCTAGCAAGAGTCGATGCCATTATTACTAATAACGCTAAAGCGGGTGTAATTGATAAGGCTCGAAAATTGGGAGTAAGCTGTTTTGTTATTGGAAATCAGATGGTTGCAGAGGGCGACTTGGCTAAAAAATTAACTTCTTTAAAACCAGATCTGATTGTTCTAGCAGGTTATTTAATGCTAATTCCACAAGACATTATTAGCACTTTTCCTAAACGCATTATCAACATTCACCCTGCCCTTTTACCCGACTATGGTGGTGCTGGTATGTACGGAAAATACGTGCATCAAGCCGTGGTAGAGAACGAAGAAGAAGTAAGCGGAATTAGCATTCATTACGTAAGTGAAGCTTACGATGAAGGCGAAATCATCTTTCAAGAGGAAGTTGAAATCGACTTTGAAGACGAATGGCAAGATGTGGAATACAAGATTAGAGAGCTTGAATACAAACATTATCCAGCGGTAATAGAATACCTTCTGCCAGACCTTTAATGCAAATTTTTATTTATACCGACGGATCTGCGAGGGGAAACCCTGGCCCGGGCGGTTATGGTGTTGTGCTAGAAGCCCAGGGTAAAAGAAAGGAACTTTCCCAAGGCTTTCGCCTTACCACCAATAATCGTATGGAACTCTTGGCTGTTATTATGGGGCTTAAATCTCTAAAAAGTAATGGACATGAAGTACATATTGTTTCCGACTCAAAGTATGTGGTTGATGCAATCAACAAGGGCTGGCTTTTTTCTTGGATAAAAAAAGGTTTTAAGGATAAGAAAAATGTGGATCTCTGGAAAATGATTATCCCAGAATTGGAAAAACACAAACCCACTTTTCATTGGGTAAAAGGCCATAACGAACATCCCCAAAATGAACGCTGCGATGCTTTAGCCGTGGCGGCAAGCAAAGATAAACACGTATTAGTTGATCAAGCCTTTGAGGATGAAAGAAAAGGTAGTAGCTTGTTCTAGTCTCTTAATTTGACCCAAAACAAGATTTATTGACACGAATACCGCGCGGTTGCAATCAATAGTTGAGTAGCGCTTTAGAATAAAATATATTCTTCTGGGTCCACCGCAAAACCATCATACCACAGTTCAAAATGTAAATGTGGACCAGTGCTAAGCTCCCCTGTATTACCAATAATGGCAATGGGCTCCCCCGCGTTTACTTCTTCACCTTGTGCTTTTAGCAAAGCAGAATTGTGTTTGTATATGCTAACAAACTTATCGGTATGCTGTATAATTAACACATAGCCAGTTTCTGCCGTCCATTCTGCAAAAATCACGCGCCCATCCTGAGCAGCTTTTATTACCTCATTTTCTTTGGCAACTACATCTACTCCCAAGTGGTTTTCTTCGGCCGAGAAACTATTGGTAACCAGTCCTTTTAAAGGCGTAAAAAAGTTGATACTTTCAATATTTAAGCGAGAAGACTGCCCCACGGGAACACTGAAGCGCTCCTCCTCTTCTACCATTTTGCGTAAAATTGAGTCTTCTTTACTGAGGCTTAGTTTTATCTTCTCTTTGTTTAAACTATCAACCACCAAACTATCGCTTAGGTCCAATGGCGCCTTTCCCTCTATAATGCCACGTAAATTAAGCATATATAGATCATTGTAAACCAGTTGTTCTTGCAAACTATCCGTTACTGCAGCTAGTTCAATTGCCTGTTTTTTTAGGGCTGTACTAGAATAACCGGGAATGTATTCACGTAAAGGCGTAAAGGCAATTAAAAGCGTGGTACTAGCAATAAGGAGAATAACTGAAATGCCAGCGAAAACAAAAACATTAAGGCGACTAAGCTTAAAGGAAAGCTTCTCCTCAAAAGTGTCGTCGTTCAATATTACCAGGCGATATTTATTTCGCAGTTTGGTAATTACTTTTTTCTTTTCTTTTTTTTCGAGCGCCATGATCTGGGCAAATATCAGAAAAAGGATGTCATATTCTTTTTTTTCGGCCTAAAAGGCTACAAGCTTTTCTTCTCAAATAAAAAGTTCTTGCCCATTGCTTCGTGCTTAGCCTTTTATTACAATATTTTTGCGCATTATATGTTAACACCATTCACCTAGCATAAGGTAAACACGTGAGAGCTTTTTCGTATCTAATTGTACTTCTTATTTCTATTAGTCTACTGCCGTCTTGTTCTCGGAGTAAAGACACCTTGATCTCTCGTTCTTATCATCGAATGGTAAGTAAATACAATACTTTGTTTAATGGTGAGCAGGCTTTGCTAAAAGCTGAAGCCACCATGAAGACCCAGAATAAAGACGATTTTGATAAGCTTTTAAAAATTTACCCTGGTCGCGACGAGCAAGGGGCTAGTGCCGTAAAACCAGAACTAGAAAAGGCCATTGAAAAGGGTACCAAGGTAATTACCGAACACTCGATGATGATCGAGAATAAGCAGCGTAACACTTATATAGATGATGCCTACCTTTTAATGGGTAAAGCACGTTTTTACGACCGCGACTATATGCTAGCTTTGGAAACTTTTAATTATGCTATTCAAGAATTTCGTGAGCCTTCTGTTCGCATGCAAGCTGAACTCTGGGCGGCAAAAACAGAAACCGCTCTCGGTAATTTTGTTGCCGCTAAAGAAAGGTTTGAGCGAATCTACAGCGATCGAGTTTTATCGAAATATATAAACGCAGACGTTTACGCATCTTTTGCCGAGTTAGAGATTGACCAAGATCGTTACCTTAATGCCTATCAGCTTTTAAGCCAGGCGGCCGAAAAAACTAAAGAAAAAGAAGAGGAGCTGCGTTGGCTTTATATCTGCGGGCAATTACAATCGTCCTTAGGTAATGACTTTGAAGCGAGTCAGCTCTTTTTAAAAGTGATTAGAAAAGGCCCTCCCTACGAATTACTTTTTAATGCCCAATTGTGGCGTGCGAGAAGTTACGATGTTGATTTAATGGACCGAAGCACGGCTTACGAAGAGCTGGAGAAAATGCTCAAGGACGAAAAGAATTTCGACAACCGCGATCGTATTTATTACGTAATGGCGGAAATTGCAAATAAACTGGATGATTGGGATGATCGTGAAACGTTCTTAAAAACATCCGTTAAGGTGAGCACCCTCAATCAGGTGCAAAAGGCATTGAGTTATTTATGGTTGGCCGAGATCAACTTTAAGGATCGTTCCTACGAAAATGCACAAGCATATTACGATAGCACCTATAAAACTCTTCCTCCCGATCATATTAAATACCCAAAGGTTGCCCTGATGCGTAAAAGCTTAGGTAAACTCGTTGCTAATTTGCAAACGATCTCTTTACAAGATAGTCTTCAAGCTTTAGCTTTAAAAAGCCCAGCAGACCAAGAAGCTGTGGCGAAAAGAATAATTGAAGAGATTAAAGAAAAAGAGGAAGAAGCCAAAAGAGCTGAAAATGAAGCTCTGGATAATTTAGCCTTTAATGCCCTGAATAATACTGATGGTGGCGGACTAAACGGCTTAGCGGGAGTAGGAGCCGCAAACACTGAGTTCTATTTTTACAATCCAACCTTACGCTCAAGTGGCGTGGGGATTTTCGTTACGAAATGGGGAAATCGGAAGTTAGAAGATAATTGGCGTCGTGGCAATAAGGCTTCCGTGCAAGGCGCTATTGCAGATGCGCAAAACCAAAATACCGCGCAATCTGACGGCGATGTAGGTGACGGCGATAAAGAATTAGACCCCAAGTACGATCCGCAAACGTATTTGGCCAATATCCCGAATAGTCCAGAGCAACTGGAGGCTTCTCATGTCTTAATCCAAAATGCGCTTTTGGATAATAGCATCATTTATAAAGAGGAAATTCAAGACCTACTGTCGGCAGCAGAAAGTGTGCTCGAACTACTCAAGCGTTACACTAATTATGCTGCACAGGATCGGGCTTGGTATATTTTATATCGCATCTATACGGTTGCCGAAAACACCGCAGAAGCCAATAAGTACCGCGAATTAATTTTAAGCACCTATCCTCAATCGGAATACGCCTATCTAATTTTAAATGAAGGCAAAGAGGAATTACCTGTAAATGAAAAAGAAGCAAAAGATAAGTACCTCGTAGCTTATTCGGCATACGAAGCTAAGTCATATCGTAAAGCGCAAGGTTTGGCAGATGCCGGTTTTAAGGAGTATGAAGAAAGCCGTTTTGGTGCTAAGTTTTTACTTTTACGTGCTTACGCAGAAGGGGCCCTACAAAAGAAAGAAGATTTAATTGCCACTTTAAAGAAGGTCTTAGAGCGATATCCTCGTACCGAGGAATCGGCGGAAGCGAAAAAAATATTAGATGTTATCGATGATCAGGCTTCTGGCGAAGAAAATGGCGACGGGAAAACCGGAAAAGACGAAGGGTTTAGCTATAAAACCGATTTTAGCAATCAGCACCGCTATGTGCTTGTGGTTCCCAACAACGGAGGGGCTGGTGTAAACCAGATAAACATTAAACTTGCGAATTTTAACGGCAAGTATTATCCTAATGATAAGCTGCTGGTTAAAAGTGTTTTAATGGGCTTAGAGAAGAATGTAGTTATGGTAAGTGGTTTGGCCAATAAAGTGCGCGCTGAACAGTATTACCAGACCCTAAATAATGAGAAGTATTTGGACAAGGAGTTATTATCAATTGATTTTAAACAATTTGTAATTTCAAATGCTAATTTTGCAGAGTTTTACAAGAGACAGGATGTGGAAGGTTATCTAACCTTCTTTAATAGCCAATATCTAAAAAAAGCGGAAAAATAATGATGAGAAAAACCAAAGATCCCGTAGCCGGGGGAAGTAGTAGTAATAGAATTTTACAAGGTACAAGTATAGAAGGTGAGGTGGTTTCTGACGGCGACTTCCGCGTAGACGGCACTATTAAAGGGAATATCGTTATTGCTGGAAAATTAGTAGTAGGCGAAAAGGGCCACGTTAATGGCGATATCAAATGTGGTTCTGCTACCATTTCTGGAAAGTTAGAAGGTAAACTTGTAGTAGAAGAACTTTTAAGTTTAGAAGATAGTGCTGTAGTTGAAGGTGATATCTTCACCATGAAATTATCCATCCAACCTGGTGCAGAGTTTAGCGGATCCTGCAAGATGGGTGCCGTGGTGCGCGAAATATCTAAAAATGACCCCAAAAAAGCCGACGGAAAAAGAGCAGAAAAAATCTCTTAAAAACTACATGCAAGTTACGAGCTCCGTTTTTCAAATGGGTGCTTTAATTGCTTTAGGGGCTTATGGTGGCAAGTATCTAGATAAAGAATATAGCTTAGATAAAGCTTGGTTTACCATGTTAGGTACTTTAATAGGATTAGCCGTTGGCCTCTACATGGTTTTAAAAACCCTCAATTCAAAATCTTAATTTGCTCGCTTTTCATGTTGAAAATATTGCTGCGTAGGCCAATCCTTACATTATTTGTTGCCCTCAGTTTGGCTTTAGCAGCCCACGCCTCTTATTTACATGGGCAAGGTTTTGATTTAAGCACCTTCCGAACTTGGCAAGCTTATCTTCTAAACTTCAGTCTAGCTTCAATAATCATTATAATTCTTGGTCGCTTACCAGAACGTATGCAGGGTAATCAAGGCTTTGTATTTATGATTGGTAGCGCAATAAAGTTCCTTTTTTTCTTTATTTTTTTCTATCCATTTTTTAAAGAAGACGGCGAGATTCAGAATATAGAATTTGCTTCGTTTTTCTTGCCTTATTCTATCTCCTTGAGCATCAAAACTTTGCTTTTACTAGTAAAGCTTAACAAAGCCTAAAGGCGATCTCGAAAAAAGAGAGAAAATATATATGTGTCAGAAAGCAATAATGTGTACTTTTGCGCTGATTTTTAAATGACCCCTGAAAGCCGAGTTATGATGACTAAAAGATTCGGATTCTTAGTCCTTATGTTCTCTTTTTTGATGTCCACTTCAATGATGGCATCCGATTCTCACAGTGAAAGCGGTGAGCTTTCGATTAAAGAGCAAATTAAAAAGGATATAGATCACCACTTAAAAGACTCGCACAGTTTCCATCTGTGGGGCGATCACGACAAAGGAACTGCCGTAGGTTTTCCTTTACCGATTATCCTGTGGGATGGTCAACTTCACTTTTTCTCTTCTTCAGAATTTCATCACCATGATAATGGTGTAGTTGAAAGTAAGGGAACCTTTTTTAAGGAGTATCACAGTAAGATTTATATTACCGATGCTGAAGGAAGCATTCATTATGGTGAAGATCATTTTGTTTCGAATGAGAAGCCAATCGATTTTTCTATCACTAAAAATGTGTTTAGTCTAATCATTATTTCCGCCTTAATTTTCTGGATATTTAGCACGGTAGCGAAGAGATACAAAAATGATCCTGTGCCACGCGGCATGGCTAAAATTTTTGAACCTCTTGTAATCTTCGTAAGAGATGAAATTGCTATTCCCAATATTGGAGAGAAGCATTACAAAAAGTACATGAATTACCTATTAACGGTATTCTTCTTCATCTGGATGGTTAACTTATTTGGTCAAACGCCATTAGGAATTAACATTACCGGTAATATCGCGATTACTTTCGCTTTAGCCTTAATCACCTTCTTAATCACCACTTTTACTGCTAATAAGAACTACTGGGGTCATATCTTTTGGATGCCAGGGGTACCTTATTTAATGCGCGTGGTTTTAGCCCCGATTGAAGTATTGGGTATGTTTATTAAGCCTTTTGCATTATTGATTCGTCTTTATGCAAACATCTCTGCTGGTCACGTAGTAATCATGAGTATTATCGGATTGCTATTCGTATTCCAAAACTGGTTCGCTCGCGGAGCTTTCTTAGGCTTAGGCTTATTCCTCTCGGTTATAGAATTATTAGTTGCCTTTTTACAGGCGTATATTTTCACCATGTTGTCCGCTCTTTACTTCGGAAGCGCAGTAGAGGAGCATCATCATGATGATCATTAAGATTTTTATTAATGCTTAAATTTCACAAACCATGGAAATTCCAACTATTGTAGGTGCAGGTTTGATCGTAATTGGTGTAGGTATGGGTATTGGCCGTATCGGTGGTTCCGCAATGGAAGCTATCGCTCGTCAACCAGAAGCATCAGGTAAGATCCAGAGTGCAATGATTATTGCTGCTGCCCTTATCGAAGGTATTGGTTTCGCTGCTTTATTTGCTGCGTAACCTACCAACTACCGAAAACTGTAGGGATTGCCTGCAGTTTTCGGTTAATTTTTTATAAAACGGATCAAAATAGAAGAAAGTGGAAAAGCTTATAAATGATTTTTCGGTAGGGTTGTTCTTTTGGCAAACCTTATTGTTCTTAGCACTATTGTTTCTTTTGCGTAAATACGCTTGGAAACCAATTATGGAGGCGGTAGATAGCCGTGAGAAAAACATTGAAGATTCCTTAGCTTCAGCTGAAAAGGCACGCGCCGAAATGGAGCGTCTTCAGTCTGATAACCAAAGAATTTTAGCCGAAGCTCGTGCCGAGCGAGATGGTATTCTTAAGGAGGCTCGCGAGATTAAAGATAAAATGATTTCCGACGCGAAAGCAGAGGCATCAGAACAAGCAGCTAAAGTTATTGCCTCTGCCAAAGAGCAAATCAATAATGAAAAGATGGCCGCCATTACCGACCTTCGCAATCAAGTGGCAGAAATGTCAATTGAAATCGCAGAGATGGTATTGAAAAGAGAATTGTCTGACAAGGATAAACAGGGGGCTTTTGTTAAAGAGCAACTTGCTAACTTCAAAATGAACTAACATGGTAGTAACCAAGTTAGCCAGAGTATACGCCAAAGCGCTAATTGATTTAGCTAAGGAGCAAAACTCGGTAGACGTAATTAAGATCGATATGGACTTAATTTCTTCGACCTTAGCCGCCTCGCGCGACCTTAGAGTGATGCTTAAAAGCCCCATCGTTAGAGCAGATAAAAAGAAAGCGATTCTTCTAGAAATATTTCAAGGGAAGATTTCTGATTTAAGTGGACGCTTTTTAGGAATAGTTGTAGGACATAGTCGTGAATCGTCTTTAGCAGAAATGTGCGAAGCATACCAAGTGATGTTTCTCGAGTTTAAAGGCATTGAAAAGGTTACTGTTACTACGGCGTACCAGCTTTCTGAAAAGGAATTGGCCGAGGTTATCAAAAGAGCCGAAAGCTTAAGTGGTAAAAAAGTACAGTTAGAAGAGAAGATAGACCAGTCTATCATTGGAGGAATGATATTACGCGTAAAAGATCAACGCTTTAACGGTAGCATCGCTCATCAATTAAAAAGCCTAAAACGCGAGTTCCGGGCCAATCATTATATTAAAGAATTTTAAGGAATTTATAACCTCAAGCAAAATGGCTGAAGTAAAATCCGCTGAAGTATCAGCAATCTTAAGGAATCAACTATCTGGATACAAAACAGAAGCAGATCTCGAAGAAGTAGGTACCATCTTACAAGTAGGTGACGGTATTGCCCGTGCCTATGGTTTAAATAACGCGCAAGCAGGTGAGCTTGTAGAGTTTGACTCTGGTTTAAGAGGGATTGTATTAAACCTAGAACAAGACAACGTAGGTATCGTACTTTTAGGTGCTGATGCAAATATTAAAGAGGGTTCAAACGTAAAGCGTACTGGCCAAATCGCCTCGGTTAATGTAGGTGAAGGAATGGTTGGCCGTGTGGTAGATACCTTAGGTACTCCAATTGATGGTAAAGGACCAATCGAAGGGGAAACTTTCGAAATGCCTTTAGAGCGTAAAGCTCCCGGTGTAATTTACCGTCAGCCTGTTACCGAGCCCTTGCAAACTGGTATCAAAGCAATTGACGCGATGATTCCTGTAGGTCGTGGTCAGCGTGAGCTTATTATTGGTGATCGTCAAACTGGTAAATCAACCGTTGCGATTGACACCATTATTAACCAGAAAGAATTTTACGACGCAGGTGAGCCTGTATTCTGTATCTATGTAGCGATTGGACAAAAAGGTTCTACCGTTGCAGGTATCGTAAAAACCCTAGAAGAAAAGGGTGCAATGGACTATACTGTGGTTGTTGCAGCTAACGCTTCTGACCCAGCACCAATGCAGTTTTATGCTCCATTTACGGGTGCAGCAGTGGGTGAGTACTTCCGCGATACAGGTCGTCCTGCCTTAATTATTTATGATGATTTATCGAAGCAGGCGGTAGCTTACCGTGAGGTTTCTCTTTTATTACGTCGTCCTCCAGGTCGCGAAGCTTATCCTGGTGATGTATTCTACCTTCACTCACGCTTATTAGAGCGTGCGGCGAAAGTTATCTCTGATGATACGGTAGCACGTAATATGAACGATTTACCTCCTTCATTAAAAGATAAGGTAAAAGGTGGCGGTTCTTTAACAGCTTTACCAATTATCGAAACACAAGCGGGTGACGTTTCGGCTTATATCCCAACGAACGTAATTTCTATCACAGACGGACAGATTTTCTTAGAGTCAGATTTATTCAACTCTGGTGTACGCCCTGCAATTAACGTAGGTATCTCGGTTTCACGTGTGGGTGGTAACGCGCAAATTAAGTCTATGAAAAAGGTATCAGGTACCTTGAAATTAGACCAAGCTCAATACCGTGAACTAGAAGCTTTTGCTAAATTCGGTTCTGACCTTGATGCGGCTACTATGTCGGTAATTAACAAAGGTCAACGTAACGTAGAAATCTTAAAGCAGGGTGTTAACTCTCCCCTTCCGGTAGAGAAGCAAGCAGCTATTATTTACGTTGGAACCAAAGCTTTATTAAACAAAGTTCCCGTTAACAAGATTAGAGAGTTCGAGGTAGAATTCTTAGATTATATGGATAACAAGCACCGCGATGTTTTAGATCAACTAAAAGCCGGTAAGCTTACGCCAGAAATCACTGGAACTATTGAGAAGGTTGCTAAAGAATTAGCAGCAAAATATTAGAAAGGAATTAGGAAAGAGCTTAAGGCTCTTTCCCCTTCTTTAAACCTCGTATTATGGCCAATTTAAAAGAATTACGTAATCGCATTACCTCGGTAGGTAGCACCATGCAAATCACTTCTGCAATGAAGATGGTTTCTGCTGCCAAGCTGAAAAGAGCTCAAGATGCAATTACCCAACTAAGACCATACGCTCAAAAAATTGAGGAAATCTTAGTGAATGTAAGTGCTACCCTTGATTCTTCTGAAGGTCCTTACAGTCGTCAAACCGAAAATGTAAAGAAAGTACTGATTGTTGCCATTTCTTCTAACCGCGGTTTATGTGGTGCTTTTAATGCTAATGTCGTAAAACGTGTGATGCTTTATAAAAATGAAACATCTGCACAGGTTGACATCTTTAGCATGGGTAAAAAAGCAGCTGAGATCTTAACCAAAAAAGGCGCAGGGAAACCAGTGGGAGATCGCAATACGATTTATGAAGATCTTAGCTTCGCTAATGCTTCTGCTGTAGCAGAAATGTTAATGGAGAAATTCTTGTCAGGGGAGTATGACCGTATCGAATTGGTTTATAACCAGTTTGTAAACGCTGCTAACCAGATTGTACAATGCGAGCAATTCTTGCCCATCCGCGAAAGCAAACTGGAAGAAGGACAACAGGCTTCAGGTGAATATTTGTACGAGCCGGCGAAGGAAGAAATCCTAGAAGATTTAATTCCAAAGTCTTTGAAAACTCAAGTTTTTAAAGCGCTTTTGGATAGTCAAGCTTCCGAACATGGTGCGCGTATGACTGCTATGCACAAAGCTACGGACAACGCTGATGAGCTTAGAAAAGCTCTTAGTTTGGAATACAATAAAGCCCGTCAGGCTGCAATTACAAACGAGATCTTAGAGATCGTAGGTGGAGCTAACGCTTTGGAAAAAGCTTAAAAGTCTTTTCAAAATATACTCAAACCCTCTACTATTGTAGGGGTTTTTTTGTTTCTACCCTTTCTAAAAATTGCGTCGTACCTAGGTTTTGATGGCCTGTTATTTGCTACCTTTCCCATGCAATGACCCGATTAAATATAACCCTAAGAGGAAGGATATTTTTTTCGATGCTCCTTATTATTGGGGTATCCTTTTTTTTGACAGGAACTATATCTTTCTACCATTTTAAGCAGGAAAACGAAAGCTATCACGAAGAGCGCCTAAGACGAAAGGAGTTTGCGATTTTAGAGGCAATCAATTTCTTTTTAAGGGATCAGGAGATTACAGATAATACCGACTCCATCGTTAAGATGTTCGATAATAAGGTTTGTGAACTCTCCCAAATTAACGGTCTCGATATTAATATATATGGACTTAACGGTAATCTTTTAATTGCCAGTACCCCGAGCCTGCACGAGGATAGTATCATTCCCGTTAAAATCGATTACGAGTTAATGGAGCGTCTTTATAAAACGGCCGACCAGGTATTAACCCGCCCGAAAACCGATAGTCTGCAATTTTTGAGTTCTTTCGACTTTATTCGCAATGTTTACGGTAAACCAGTAGCCATTGTAAACCTTCCCTATTTCGATTCTGAAGACATTGGTCGTGAAGATCTAGAGGACTTTCTTTTACGGTTGGCTGAAATCTACTTTCTATTATTTATTGCAGCCGGTTTTTTGGCTTTCTTCCTTTCCAACTACATTACAAGCTCCTTACATACTATTGCGGAGCACATTAAGAATACTCGAATAAATGACTTAAATAAGCCTTTAGAATGGCGTTTTAATGATGAAATAGGGGCCTTGGTGAAAGAGTATAACCGTATGCTTGAAGAATTGCGAAGCTCGGCGATAAAACTAGCTGAAACGGAGCGGGAGACTGCTTGGCGCGAGATGGCGAAACAAGTGGCCCACGAAATAAAAAATCCTTTAACTCCCATGCGCTTAAATGTGCAGTATTTAGCTAAATCACTCAAGGTAGATGAGCCCGAAAAGCTAGCGGAGTTTAGCCAGTCCATGATCGATCAAATCGATACGCTTAGCTCAATTGCTTCTGCTTTTTCACGTTTTGCCAGTATGCCTGAACTGAAGTTAGAGGGCTTCCCCATCGAAGTAGTAATTAAAAGGGTAACGTCGCTTTATCCGCAGTCTTCCGTAAGCTTTAGCTCCGAGAATAATGGCCTCTCCATTTATGCCGATCCAGAGCAATTAATTCGAGTTATGAATAACTTAATTAATAATGCTTTGCAGGCTGTTCCTAAGGATAGAAAGGCTAAAGTTGAGGTAGAGATAAGTAAAGTAGGTGAAGAAGTATTAATTGCCGTTAGCGATAATGGTGAAGGAATTCCGGAAGAGCGACAGCAAAAGATATTTGAACCGCGCTTCACCACTAAAAGTAAAGGAATGGGCTTAGGACTTGCTTTAGTGAAGCGAATAATAGATAGCTTTAAAGGCCGAATTGAGTTTCAAACGGAGATAGAAGTCGGCACTACTTTTAGAGTTTATTTACCCTTATACCGACCCGATGAAAAATAGGCCGAAGCTTTCATATACGTATCTATTTGCCTTCTTTTGTAAACACACAATTCTCATATAATGAACTATCAAAATATTCTTTTAGAGCTAGAAGCTCCTATCGCAATTCTTAAAATTAATCGTCCACAACAACTTAACGCTCTTAATAAAGCCACCATTGAAGAACTGAATCAAGTTTTACAAGAGCTGCGCGATATGGTGGAGATACGTGCCATTATTTTAACGGGTGAAGGTGCAAAAGCTTTTGTAGCTGGAGCAGATATCAAGGAGTTTTCAGATTTCGGTGTAAATGAAGGAACGGAATTAGCCGCCATCGGTCAAGAAAGCTTGTTCGATTATATTGAAAACTTTAACAAGCCCATTATTGCGGCGGTTAATGGTTTTGCCCTAGGCGGTGGATTAGAGTTAGCCATGTCTTGTCATTTCCGCGTGGCAGCGGGGAATGCAAAAATGGGTTTACCCGAAGTTACTTTAGGTTTAATTCCAGGTTATGGTGGAACCCAGCGTTTGGCTCAACTTGTAGGTAAAGGTCACGCTATGGAAATGATAACTACCGCAGAAATGATTACCGCCAATAAAGCGATGGAATTGGGTTTGGTTAATGAAGTGGTTGAACACGATGAATTACTAGACTATTGTCGTGGTAAGGCCCTGCGTATCTCTCGGAACTCATCTACAGCAGTGGAAAGTGCGATAAAAGCGGTTAATGCCGGCTTTAAAGAAGGGGTAAGCGGCTTTAAGGTGGAGATAGAGGAATTTGGTAAGTGTTTCGGTACGGCCGATTTTGTAGAGGGAACCCAGGCCTTTATGGAAAAAAGAAAGCCTCAATTTTGAGTATACGCAAAGACTTTTATTATAACAGAAGGGCTCGTTACTATTTAAGTGACGAGCCTTCTCCTTCTCAGGCCTACCTGTGTATAGTATTGCATGGCTATGGTCAATTGCCGGAGTATTTTATTAAGCATTTTAGTCGTTTAGAGCGTAAGGATATTCTTTTTGTGGCGCCCGAAGGTTTGCATCGCTTTTACTTAAATGGTAGTAAGGGAAGGGTTGGAAGCTCTTGGATGACCAAAGAGGATCGCCTTAACGATATTGATGATTACTGTAATCTTTTGGAGGAGGTGGCGGAGCAATTAGTGGCCGCAAATAGCTTCGATAAAATTGTTTTGCTTGGCTTTTCACAGGGGGTGGCTACCGCTTGCCGCTGGATGAGTCGCACTAAAAAACCCATTGATGAATTAATTCTTTGGTCAGGTGCTTTTCCCCCCGATTTAAGTTTCGAAGAGGCCGTGCAGTCTATTGGGACAAAACCAGTTTCTATGTTATTGGGCGACAATGATGAGTATGCCAAGCCGGAAAGATTAGAGGAACAAAAGAGCTATCTAGCTGAAAACGGGATACAAGTACAAAGTCAACTTTTTAAAGGTGGTCACACTATTGTACCAGAAGTACTAGAAGAATTAGTAGCGAAGATATTTCCCAAACTTTAATCCTCATCGCCTTCCATAAAATCGTTTAAATCGCGGCGGTCCTTTTTAGTGGGTCTCCCGGTTCCTTTAGCGCGATTAAGTTTGTGCATAAGCCCAATGAAGTTTTGCTTTTCGAGCTCTTCGGGAGTGGTTATGTCGGTAATATAATCGGCTACCAGTTTTGCCCCTAGGCGCGATTTAGGCAAATCTAGAACCTTAATACTAAACTCTATACTGTCTTTACGAAAGCTAATTTTATCACCCACCCTCACTTCGCGGGAAGCTTTAACCCTATCGTTGTTTACCGTTACCCGATCTTTACGCAAAGCTTCTGAAGCCAAACTGCGGGTTTTGTACTTACGTACACTCCAAAGAAACTTATCAATTCTCATAGGACGAAAATAAGAAACCCGATGCGTTTAAAACATCGGGTTTCTAGATAATAAAGGGGGGGGACCCATTATTATTTACGGTACACTACTTTTTGAGTGTGAGTATTGTTGTTTTCTATTACTTTCATTAAGTAAACACCGTCCAGTAAATCGGCACTGGGTGTGTAAACCGCAGTGTTTGTGCCAGCACCAAAGTTACCTAGATGCGCTGCGTGAACCATTTTTCCGCTTAAGTCGAAAAGCTCAACGCGTACATCGCTTCTTTCGTTTAAAGCGATATCAATATGTGCGGCACCATTAAACGGATTCGGATACACATTTAAACCGGGACGGCCTGCATTGCTAAACTCTTCTTGTCCAATTGCTCTACCTTCTGTATTGAAAGTAACATTAGCAATGGCTAAGTTCATGGCTTGGAAGTTTTGGTAATCACCCACTACGGTAAAGGTTGCGTTTAACACTTCGCTAAGATCTAAAGGCGTGTTTCCTGCAGAAACTAAATCTGCGATGTCAACACTATACGTTCCCATGGAGCCATTGTTAACTGTTATAGTTTTACGGTATTGCTCGCTCCAGTTTGTAATATTATTAGTTACTAAGGTTACGGTAATTTCATTAAAACCGCTTAAGCTAGCTTCGAATTCAATCTGATTGAAAGCACTCACATCTAGTGGTAAGTGACCCGGACGAAGCATTCTAAAAACGCTCACGTAATTTTTCATGTTTCCGCTAAAGTTGATGTCACGTTCTAGGTGCTTCTCGGCAGGAGCCGTTGCAGTAATATAACCAGTTTCAGCACTTACATCGAAAACAGAGCTAGTAACACCTAGATCTCTTTCAAAGTCGGTGCCCCAAGGTCCATCGGCTAGGTAAAGTATATCGCGACCGCCACCAATATTATTAGTCATTTCAAAACCGGTATCGAAGAGATAGTCAGTATTCCAAACAATAGTCTCTTCAGTTTTGCTGGGGTCTAAGGCAATTAGTTCGCCGAAGTTAGCACGGGTACCACCTTCGAAAATCGTGCGGTTGGCTTGAATATTAACTTCGCTAGCGCCAATAGTATTAATTACGTTAAGGTAAATTTTACCGTTTTCGTAGTAGCCATTTTTAACATATACTGTCGGAGTAATCACATTCGTTGCAGTAATGCTGCTTACGCTATTGTTGGCTTGCATTAAAGTAATAATGTCTTGTACTAAATCTCTCGTTAAGCTTTCTGATACAGTCCAAACTTGGAAGTTGTAAATCTTATCAGAAGGTTCAACAACATATTCGCTCTGGTTCCAACGCGCATCAATTACAATGTCGCCATTGGCTTTTTCGTAGGCAACGAAAGTTATCGCGATATCCACAGAACCATCTGCTTGATCTAGGCGGGCCATGATAAAGTTGTGTCCTTTAATTTGTACCGTTTTAATATCGTTTAGGTTAGCTCCGTTTAAGCGATCGCAGATAACTTTGGTATGGTTATAAACTTCGTTTACGGTTTCTATCGCTAATATTCCACCTAACCTGTTTTGTGTGTTATTGTAGTAGTCTGCAGAAAATACATTTACGGCATTAGTAATACCGATTAAGTCAGTAGGACTAGTAATAACTGCTGGAGAGTTTTGAGGGCCGCTGGCAGGAATAAAGGCAGATAAATTAGCCACTTTGGCAAAGTTGCTTGCGCGGAAGTTATATAAGGAAGGGGCTTCATTAATTCTTTCGTAGAAAGTATGTTGACCGCGTTTGATACGATTGAAGTTACGGCTAGCGATTAAACTGGCCATGGAACCTTCACTTTCAATACCACCATTATTAGCACCTGAACTTCCCGTTGCAATGTTTTCGGCCGCACTGTTGTTGGTTGCCACCGGATCGATTTGGTTTTGGCTTTGTACAGCTGCTACGTTAGTTCCGTTTCCGTTAACTTGAACTGTTACGAAAAAAGAAACTGAGCTTCCAAAAACAACTTGAGGAATAGACCAGATACCAGTAATATTATTATAGGTGGTTCCTGCCGGAGCGTTATGACTCACATAAGAGAAATTCGGATCAATAAAGTAGGCAATTTCTACCGCAGTAGCAGGGGTCTCGCTCGTTAAGTTATCTATGGTAACGGTAAAGGTTACGTTGTTACCAAAAGTAGGCGTGTTATTCGAAACACTTTGTAAAACGCTTAAATCTGCAGGACAGCGTAAGGTATTGATATCTGCCATAGCAGTACCTCCTTGTAAGTTCCAAGTAAGGCTGCTTGCCGCTGGAAAGGTTTCTTCAAAAACTCCAGAGTAAGTACCAACGGAGAAACTTGTACCCTGACCTCTGTTAGCGGGAGCAGGAGTAAACTCATTAGATACACCAATGGCTTCGTTGATTAGAGTGGCGTTTGCGTTCGTGTAACCGAAACGGCCAACGATGTCGCCGTTTACATCAATGTAGATACAATTTATTTCAGGAATAATCGCCATAGGAACCGTTCCCGCCATAGCGGAATAAGCGGCACAGAATTCTGAAGTTCCTATTCCTGAATGATAAGCAGTAGCGGTAAGTAAATTACCAACGGTGAAACCAACCGGAAGAGGAACCGTAAATTGAAAACGATTTACCGCAGTCTCTTGTCCTTGATTAAAACCATTAACTAAACCAGGACCATAAGAACCAGAACTTGCATCATTATCAGCAGCACTGCCTTCTACAGCACTAAATAAAAAGTTTTTTCCTTGTACCATTAAGGCAGCAGTGTAAAAATCTCCTTTAAAAAATTCAAGGGTAGCACCAGCAGGAGCAAAACCTTTTACAGTTAATGATCCGCCAGCAATAGTAAGCATATCAATTACGGGAAAATTGATCAGGTAGTTGCCGCCATTGTCATTATCTAAATCATCGTTAATAGTAACAAATGGATTAGCACCAATTTTATGGCTGTCGTTGCTATTTAGAAGATCAATACCAATTTGATTACTAGTATTGGCAGAATTGTTCGGTAAAACGTTACCGTTATTGTAAATCGAGTTCTGTGTAATTTGATGCTTTTGTGCGTCGCTAGTAATAAGGATTCCTGCACCAACATTATCGCGAATGATATTTTTAGAGATCACATCACCTTTGTTGCCGTAAATACGCATTCCACTGGTTTCGGTGCCACTTAAGCCATTATTGTAAACCGTGTTGTTATCAATTAGGTGATCACCAGTAGAAAAATAGGAGTCGAAACCATTACCGCGGTTATTGCGGAAGAGGTTTTCGCGAATGGTATTGTTTTCGCAGAAATCGGCAACATCGAGTCCATCACAAATAGGATCATCGAGTCCATTAGGATCATCGAGTCCATTCTGGTTAAAGTCATTGTGATAAATATCCCAGCCAGAACAACCGCTGCGTAAAAAGCCACCCATGGTTTGGCTGTAAGCTAGATAGTTACGGTAAAGTTTTCCGTCGTTAATTCCTAGAGCTTGAAAGTTTGGGCCACCATTAACATCTCCTACCGGAGCCATATCAGCATGCGCCTCACTACCTAAAACACAATCGTATACTGTTAAACGACGAGCACCACCGCGAGCGAGAAGGTTCGCGTGATCGAATAAAAACCAATCATTACCGAAACTATGAATAGCCAAACCGCGTACGGTGATATCTTCACCGCCAACTTGAATACCCCATTTAAGGTTATTGTTTGGAGAGTCATCAACAATTTCGATTTCCGGACCATCAACGGTAGGAAGTGCGATATTGTCAACACCCACTTGACCACCAGCACCAAAAGTGGTAGAGTTGGTATTACCGGTAAAGGCGGTTTGAGTAAAGCCATCAATTAATAAAACTTTGTTATTGATAGATGAAAGTTCAGTTGAAGTTATTTTAATGGTGAAAGCACCAGTGGCCGCGTTATAATTTGGATCATTTATAGGAATGTTAAAGACCATGTTGTCGATGGCCCAATTGGAGTTTGCATCAGCAATGGCTTGTCGCAAAGACCCTAGTCCCGCGTCGTTTGTATTGCTAACTGTAACCGTTTGGGCACTAAGGCCGAGGCTCAAAGCGATGAATAAAATGATTCCCCGTGTTTTCATATCTCTATCAATTTTAACTATTAACAAAAATATGTGCTTATTAACAGCTGTTAGTAAATTTTAGATAAACGGCAACTTACATCGATTATCGGCACTTGTTTTTAAGATGCTTTTTTAGTGCTCGGGGCACATCACTAATCATTAACAATCTTTTGTACCTTGGCCTACATTCGTAATAAAGAAATCACCTCCCCAATTTGATGAAGTGTATAGTTGTAGATGACGATCCTGTTCAAAGGGAAGCTATAAAATCATGCATTGCTTCGGTTAAAGATTTAGAACTGGTAGGAGTTTATCCTAACGCCATTGAAGCAAGGTTGGCATTGCAAAAACGTGAGGTAGATCTTATCTTTTTAGACGTAGAGATGCCCGAAATGAGCGGTATCGAATTCCTACAAAGTTTTAAGGATGTTCCTCAGGTTATTATGGTTACCTCCAAAAAGCATTATGCTTTTCAGGCCTTCGAATTTGATGTAACCGACTATATTTCTAAGCCTATAGACATGGATCGCTTTTCTTCTGCGGTTCAGCGCGCTCGGTATTATGAAGAGAACTTAAAAAAGCAGGAAACGGAAGATTCTCTTTTTATTAAATCGGATGGTGTTTTAGTAAAAATTAAAATGACTCCCCACAATCTTAAGTATTGGTGTTCGAGTCATACCAGGGCCTTTCCACGGCTGCAATCATCATTCGATCAAAGAGTTGCCCTTCAAAATATCTGCGGTTAACTTTGTAACAAAATTC
>PZPB01000053.1 GCA_003045865.1 Bacteroidota bacterium
ATATTAGCAATTTCGTAATATCAGTAACCTATATTGTTCCCATGAATTATACAATAATCTCAGATACTGGAAATTTTGATGGAACCGCTGGAGCTTTAAATATAAATCTCGGCTTTGTTTACGATTTCTCACTTTAGTTAATTACCATTTTATCAAGGCTCTTATTTCATTTATTAGAAATAGGAGCCTTTATTATTTTTATCCGCACATAACTAAATGATTGATATGTTCCGATTATTAGGCTTTCTGTTAATTTTGATTATCCCCAATTGTCTGCTTTCTCAGATTCCATCTATTCCAGATGGTCCCCTTTACGACCCTAATGAAGTCTCCAAAATTGAAATCCTCATCGATGCGGATAGCTTAGCTTTTATTTTAGATCCGGCTAATGCTAGCTCTAATCAGGAATTTCCGGCGACGCTAATTTTTACTAATGGCAATCTAAATGATACCCTTACTAATATTGGCTTTCGTCTACGCGGCAACACATCGCGACAAGCGGATAAAAAATCCTTTAAAGTTTCTATCAATAGCTTTACCAGTGGCCGTCGTTACCAAGGTTTTAAAGACTTCAACCTCAATGGTGAGCATAACGACCCCAGTATTAGTCGGGCTCGTATTGCCTGGGAATTCGCTTCTGCAGAAGGGATAGCGAGTTCACGTTGCGTTCATTCCGAACTTTATATCAATGGCGAGTATAAAGGACTCTATATCAATACAGAACACATTAATAACGACTGGCTTAGTCATCGTTTTGGTAACAATACCGGTAATTTATACAAGTGTACCTATCCTGCCAATTTACAGTTCATTAGCAATAATTCCAGCGATTATAAGCTGACTAAAAATAATGGCGAAAGGGTTTATGAACTAAAGACCAATGAAGATGTAGATGACTATACCAAGCTAGCACAGTTCATTGATATCTTAAATAACACCCCTCAAAATCAATTAGTTTGTAGTTTAGACTCGGTATTTAATATAGAGAGCTATTTACAGGCCCTCGCCTTTGAAGTAATTATGGGGCATTGGGATAATTACAGCTTTAATCAGAATAACTATTACCTCTACGAAAACCCGCAGACTGGAAATATTGAGTACATCCCTTATGATATTGACAATAGCATGGGGGTGGATTGGTTCGGTATAGATTGGTCTAACCGCGATGTAAATAATTGGCATAATGCCGGACAAAATTTCCCTTTATCCGATCGCCTTTTAGCGATACCTGCCTTAAAGGATATTTACAAATATTATTTGCGCGATTATGCTACTAAGATTGGAAGTAATAGTTTCTCTAATAGAATCGATTCCATTAAAAATCAGATCAATAGCTACGCTTACGCAGATACTTTTAAAAGTTTAGATTACGGTTTCACTAATAGCGATTTCGACCAAAGTTTCACTACCAATCAAGCGAATCAACACGTTAAGAAAGGAATCAAACCCTACCTTAGTACTCGCTCTAGTACGGCCCTAAGTCAACTAGGATCTTTCGATGTTGCGCCCATAATTCATTCACCTATTGCTGATGCTACTAGCTTAGCGGGTCAAATCGTTTTTAAGGCCCTTGTTGTAGATGAGTCTCTTAGTTCTGTGAGCTGTAGCTACAGCCTTAGTGGCGGCGCCAGTCAAAGTATTATTCTTTACGATGATGGTCTCCATAACGATGGGCAGCCTAATGATGGCATCTATGCCAATGCAATAGCCCAGCCTACTAGCGGAAATATTTCCTACCAAATTACAGCGAGCGACACACAAGGCCAGCAAAGCACCAAGCCTTGCACTGCCAATAGCATTAGCATTCGATTGCTCGGCGATTTAGTGATTAACGAGTTTATGGCGGATAACGACAATACCATTGCTGATAATAATGGCGATTATAACGATTGGATTGAGCTTTACAATAATAGTAGCGATAGCATTTTTTTAGGCGATTATTATTTGAGCGATAATGCCTCTACTCCATTCGAATGGCAGCTGCCAAACGAATATTTAGCTGCCAATGACTTCATAATCTTTTGGGCTTCCAGCGATACCACGGCGGGAGTTTATCACACTAATTTTGGTCTTTCAAAAGGCGGCGAAGAAATTATTCTCGCTAAGAATACTAATGGACAAGTTGATACCGCCGATTTAATCACATTTGGCGCACAAACGTCGGATATAAGCTACGGCCGCTCCTATGATGCCAGTCCTTTGTGGATTACCTTTTCGAATACTACGCCCAATGCTTCCAATGGTACTATAGGCCTACAAACCCTAAGCGGGAGCCTAAATTTCGAAGCCTATCCTAATCCTTATTCCCAGAGCTTCAGCCTGCATAATTCCGATGCTTCAGACATGCATTACGAGTTACTGGACCTGCAAGGACGAGCTTTACGTACAGGTGAAATTGCATCCGGAGCAAGTGTTTCAATCAACGACGAGTCCGCTGCCGGTCTGCGCATCTTGGCTTTAAGCCTAAATGGAGAAGCGATTGTGCGATATCTTTTAATTAAAAAGTAATAGCCTAGATGCCTATGTGTGTCGTTCGGCATGCACCCGTTTCAAGCACCTATCGGTAAGCACCTGTCGGTAAGCACCTGTCGGTAAGCACCTATGTGTGCTTACTACAGCCAATTATGTATAACATCATTAACTTTTTGTCTAATATATTTTACATTTAGTAAATAATACCATACATTTGATCATCTTGAAAATCAAAATTATGAGCTTATTACTGCCCCATCGTTTTAAAAAAGTGAGTAGAGTATTGTTTTACCTATTTTTCGGCTTCGGGATTTACTACATGCTTTTTTTGGAAGGAGATCCTAAAATAGAGGAGCTTTTCACTTTTGAGGTACCAGCCTTAATTAATGATGAAATTTTTGGCCCTGCTGAGAGCGGTTGGATAGAAACCGTTTACCTTGATGAACTGCTTTCTGTTTTCATTATCATTTTTGGTCTTATGTCTGGTTTTTCCAAGGAAAAGCACGAGGATGAATTGATAGATAAACTGCGAAACGATTCTTTGCGCATTAGCCTTTTTATAAGCTATGGCATTTTATTGCTAACTGTTTTAAGCATTTTCGGAATGATCTTCTTGACCTTCTTATTTGCTCAATTGTTCTTGATACTTTTTCTTTTCAATTTAATCTTCGACATTAAACTGCTGAAGCATTATAAAACTGCTGGTGATGACGAATAAGATTAGAGTGTACCGAAGTATGAATAAGATATCACAGCAAGATTTAGCGGAAAAGTTAGCGGTAAGCCGGCAGACTATTAATGCTATAGAAAATGATAAATACTCCCCTTCCCTAGAACTGGCGCTAAAAATGACCAAACTTTTCGATTGTAAGGTCGAAGATCTGTTTTCTTTAGAAGATTAGCGGATCTAAAATATCTGTTAGCAAAGCAGCTTGGAATTTGTAATTCTCTAAGCTGCTTTTTTTTTGTCCTTGAAATTGGATTATTTTCTAAAAATTCAATGCTTAGATTTACCGAATTGTTATTTATTGACATACTCCCATACAAACATTAAATTTTTCACATGAAAAAAAGCATTAGCCTTTTGGTTTTTAGCTTATTTGCCTTAAGCAGCTTCGGGCAGCACCGCATGGAGATTAGGGCCTCCAACAACATTACAGGTTTACCTTTTAGCTCCTATCCCGCTCTTTTCTATTCTAATTTCCATCCGGGAATTGACGCTGGCATCCAACATCGCATCAATACCAATGAAAAACATCAATGGGCAGTAAGTGGCAATATTGGCTTATTCTACCATCGTTTTATTCAAACCGGAATAAAAATTTACCCTTCACTAGATTATGCTTATGCCATTGGTTCCAAATGGAAATTAAAAGCATCCCTTGATCTTGGTTACCTTATGGCGATTAACAATGTTGCGGTTTTAGAATTACAAGACGATGGCAATTATGAGTCTCGCGCTTTAAACAAAGTCCGCTCGCAGTTTATGCTGGGTTGGCGTATTGGCGCTTCCTATTGCCCTTCGGGAGATCCTTATGGTATGGCATATACTTTAGCTTTTGGAAGCTTTCTGCAGGGCCCTTACGTTTCGGGCTATGTTCCTTTACTGCCTTACAACACCTTTTCGCTAGGTATCGATATGCCCATTAACCTTTAATCTAGAACCATGACTTTAAAAAATATATTTTTCGCCCTTGCCCTGTTAAGTTTAGGCTCCTGCCAAGAAGCGGATGTACGAGCAACAGAGTCTATGAATTGCACTGTTTCCACAGATGCTCATCCTAAATCTCAAGCCTTTCAGGCCATTTTAGACAAGTATAAAAACTTAGGGCTACCAGGGATTTCTGTTTTAGTGGAAGATTCCTCTGGTTCTTATATTGGCAGCGCTGGTTTTGCAGATCTTGAAGGTGGTGTGGAATTCACCCCCTGTCACCCTTCCAAAGCGGCCAGTATCACCAAACTGATGGTGGGTGTCTTAACCTTTAAACTGCAGGAAGAAGGTCTTCTCGATATTGACGACCCCATCTCTGATTATATTGATGCTGATATTTTAGATAAACTCGATAATGCCGAAGGGGTTACTATTAAAGAATGTATGAATCATACCACGGGTATTTTCGACCTTATCACAAGTAGCGCGTTTTATTTGGCTGTTATCAATAACCCTAATAAGGTTTGGCGTCAGGAAGAACTTTTGGAATTCGCTTATAATCAGGGGCCAATTGAATTTGAAGCTCCTTTTACCGCTAGCTATTCTAATACCAATACGGCTCTTGTTTCAATGTGTATTGAGAAAGCTACCGGCCGTGATCATGGCGAATTACTGAGAGAGAAAATATTGAACCCTTTAGGAATGTCAGACACCTATTATCAGGGACGGGAAAATTTACCGAATAATGCAGCACAAGGCTATTTCGATCTTCATAATAATGGTACGATCGTTAACGTATCAAATATGATTACAGGTAGCGGCAACGGCTATGGTGGCGTTTACTCTACTGTAGAAGACTTAAATGTGTTTATCCGCGAACTTTATGTGACGAAAAGCATCATTAGCGAAGCTTCTCTTCTAGAAATGGAAGATTTTCATTTAGCCCGCGATAACTTCTATACCGGGGTGGGTAACGTAAAGAAGTTTACCGAAAAATCAGATTTTGGTTTAGGACATACTGGAAGAGACTTAGGCTATAGTGCCGATCTATTCTACTTTCCTAATGCCGAAATATCAATGGCTTTTTTCGTGAATTACGGAACTAATGGTGCCAGTAATTTAAAAGAAGTATTTGAAGATTTCGAAAGCGAGTTGGTAGACGAAATCCTTCGTTAGATCAGCTACGACGCATCTAAAACAAAAAAGGCTAGAAGTATAAACTTCTAGCCTTTTTTTATGATCTGTAATATAGCTTAGCTTTTCACTAATTTCTTTGTAGCCAATACTTTTGAGCCTTTATTAAACTGAATTAAATAGTTTCCAGTACTTAAGGTTTTGGTTTTAACTTTTAAGATATTGCCTTCTATTTGTCTTTCTAAACCTGCTACTTCTTTACCAGTTATATCGATAATTCTAAAGCTTAGGCCATCTGCGGAAGCGGGTAATTCTACTCTTAACTCATCACCAACCGGATTGGGATAAATAGCGAAATTGTTGCTTTCAAACTCCTTAGTACTGATATCAGGCGCAATTGCGAAAGTGGCGCTACTGCGGTAAGCGTTACCAATGCTAGTATATACATTAATATCCCACAAACCCTGGCTAGCTCCGGCTGGAACACTAAGGTCTGCGCTAAAGCTTGTGCTGTTAATTACCTGAATGTTAGTAAAGTTGGCAATAACGGCATTGCCTTTACTAAGCCATACTTTTTCAATATTTTCTGCTGCTAAGTTTTTAAAACTAGCCCCGGTTACGTTAAAAGTTACATTTAAGTTTTGCCCTGGTTTGGCACCAGGAGAATTGGTGGAAATAGAATTTTGCCCGCCAGGAATTACTTCAAAAGCAGAAAGCCTATTGATAGTACTCGAACCTGAGTTTACCATTAAGTCGTAAAAACCTATAGTGCTAGAACCGGGTACGCTTAGATTGGCGGAAATGGTCGTATTGTTAACCGCCAAAATGTTGGAGAAAACAGTGTTAGTACCCTGTCCCAAAATTTGCGATCCCTGCGAAAGTATTAGGCTCACGGAACCTTGCGTGAAGGAAGTATTTTGGCCTGAAATAATTATCGGTAGAGTTTGTCCATTCTGACCCACAGAGGGGTTTAATACCGAGACCGATTGCGCCGAAAGGGCACTGATAGTTAGCATTGCTAAGGATAAAGAGAATAATTTTTTATACATGTAGGTTATTTGAGGATTAGTAGTGCAATAGTAACGGAAAACGCCATAAAATGGTTAGGCTAATGAGTTAAAGAATTTAAAAGTAGAAGCTTAAAGAAGCTTGTTCCAGTTTTTCCTCCAAACTTATTTTCTGTTTTCGGGCTTCATCATAAAAAATCAATATTTGCTCTTCCGGCAAAGAAAGCCAGTATTCTTGCCGTTGCAGAGACATGGGCTCGGTAATAAATCTAAGCTGTGCCATTACAATTGCCTTTCGGTAAGCGCCTAAAGATGGGTGATCTGGACGATCGACTGCGAAAATTGGCTCATACTTTAACAAGAAATCATAAGCATCTTGGATCCGCCCAACATTGTAATAGGCCGACATTAAATTTAATGCGCCATCTAAATATTTTGGAGAGACTTCCAGGGCTTTTTGGTAAAATTTTATTGCAGCATCCACCTCTCCTTGAAGGAGATTTATATTAGCTAAATTATTGATAACATGAATGTTATTTGGATGTAAACGAAAGGCTTTCTCAAAGTCTATTTTCGATTGCGAATAATTTTGAAGGTTAAGATGCGCCAAACCACGGTAGAAACTTATGGGTATGGAAACGGGGTCAATTTGATAAAATTTATTTCCTTTTAACTCATCTGCGTAAGCTAAAAGTGCCGCCCAGTTACCCTCAGTTCTGGCCTGATTGATTTTAAGACTTAGTCTTTCTCCCTGCCACCAATTTAAGCCAAAGGTCAAGCCAAGAAGCCCAATTATTGCAGTGAGCGTTTTTAAAGGAAAGGCAAATGTAGTTTTTAGCTCTGCCTTCTTGCCATAGCTTAAAATAAAGGCTATACCGAGATAAAGTACTATTTGGTGGAAAAGTCTTTCTCGTGGAAAACTAAAAAAAGCGACCACTAAATAAGCGACTAACCCTGCTAGTAATAGTCGGATAAATTGCCTCTCCACCTTGCTAAGGGCTGTATTGCTAATACTTTTAAAAGCGGAAAAAATGAGCAAAATAAAAATGGTTAAATAGCTTAAAAGTCCCAAAATACCCAGCTCGGAAAGCACCCATAGGAAATCATTATGAGGCCTTTGAAACTGTACCATTCCTTGCCTAGCGCGCCAAATATCCGATCCATAAGCCGGAAACTGAATTTTCCAATTCCCCGCTCCTACGCCACCCCAGCCATTATCCCAAACCATATTTAAAGTGGCCTTCCATAATAATAACCGCTCTGATACCGTGAAGTTCTTCTCTTCTTGCGAAGAAATATTTACCGAAGTTTTTAGTTCCTGCGCTTTCCTTAAACCTCCTTCTTGCTTTTGCTTTATAATTACAAAAGCCATAAGAGTGCTAAGTATAAAAGCACTAAAAATAATAAGCCAGTACTTCGCTTTTAATTTAACTATGAGCTTACTAATCAGTGTACTGCTGCCGTAAACTACTACAAAGGCTATCGCCGCCAACCAAACTGTTCTCGATTCTAAAATAACAATAAGAAAAAGTGAAATAAGCAGGCCTAAAATCCCCAAAAACCTCCAAAAACTGCGTCCTTTAAGGCTAAGAAAGAGTAGCCAAGGCCAGCTGAGAAGTATGGCCGACGCCAATAAATTTCGATGCCCCATAAAGGAAGTGACTTGATAAAGCATTTCTCCATCTTGCCATGCCTGGAAATGATTTAACTGATAAATAGCATAGGCCGAAATTATTAAACTAACGACTGTTATTACCCTCGCTACCAAAAATTTAGCACGCGGAACTGTCGCTAAGGGAAATACTAAAAGCATAAAACCTAAGAGTAGTAAATCGCGTAGTAAAGGACCCATTGCCTCACTAGGGCTGTGAGAAGAAATTACACTGATCCCTTCTATAATAATGAAAAGTAGAAAGACTCCGCCCAATTTTGGAATAGGCCAGCTCTTTTGAAAAAAACTAAAGATGGCGAGCAAGAAAACTAGTATTCCTAAAAAACTATAACGCGGAGCTAGGCAGGGATCCAAAATATCGTTTACAAAAACAAGAGGCAATACCAGTAAGGAAAAGACCAATAAATATAAGCCCGCTGAGCTTCCTAGATCTTTTTTAAGTGTTACTCTCATGCTACAAAGATGCTAATTTTCCTCTCGTAATTCTTTTTAAAAACTAGCTAGTAATAGTCTTGTAAACTGCTAAGAAATTTGTTTATTTTTAGATCCATGAAAAAGCTAAGCATCCTTTTCGGATTATTATTTACTTTACCTATTAATGTACTTTTTGGCCAAGATACCTTTTCGATTGTTGCGGTAGACCCTAATACAGGTGAGGTTGGCAGCGCAGGTGCCTCCTGTGTAGATCTTTTTCAAACCTCTCTCGAGTCAGATGATTTTCTCGGCGAATTGTTTCCTGGAAAAGGGGCAATAAATAGCCAGGCCTATTACCTCCCTGCCAATCAGAAAAATGCCCGTGTACAAATACTTAAAGGTAAAAACGCACAAGAAATAATCGAATGGCTAAAAAATAACGATGTAGAATCCAAGCCCTTTTTCCGACAATACGGTGTGGTAAGCATGACAAATAATTCTGTATTTACCGCCGCTTTTACAGGCGATAGTACCGATGCTTATACTGGCCATATTATTGGGCCTAATTATTCTATCCAAGGAAATATCCTCTTAAATGAAGATGTTTTAAAATCCATGGAAAAGGCTTTTCTGGAAACGAAAGGCGAATTATCCTGCAAGCTAATGGCAGCCTTACAAGGTGCTAATGTTGTCGGTGCCGACCGTCGTTGTACAAAAAACGAAAGCTCTTCCCTTTTTGCCTTTATCAAAGTGGCCCAAAAAGAAGATTCATTTGGTGAGCCTTCCCTGCTTCTTTCGGTGCGGACCCATGCAGGTGATTCCATTGAACCCATAGATTCCCTGCAAGTTTTATTTAATGAGGCTTTATACACCTGTCCTTAGCTTTCGCTAGATGCGCAAGAATTTTACTTTTAAGCAAACTCGATTAAGCTATTTCTTAATTTTCACTGCTGTTATAGCTCTGGGGCTTCTTTCTCGTGGATCTTATGTTCCGGCAATTATCTACCCTTATTTAGGAGATGTCCTTTATGCGGTTATGATGTATTTTTTACTAGCATTCCTTTATCCACAAAAGTCAGCGCAGTTTTTATTTTTAGTTAGCCTTAGCATTTGCTTTGGTATTGAATTTTCTCAACTTTATCAAGCCGACTGGATTGTAGATTTGCGTAAGCAAAAACTGGTTGCCCTAATCTTAGGTTCTGGCTTTCTTTGGAGTGATGTACTTGCTTATATCGTCGGTGCAAGCGCAAGCCTAATTATTCTGCGGAAATTTTTTAACAGTCCACATACAAGCCAAGCAAAATAACAAAATTCTTGCAAAGCTTCTTGGCCCTGATAAAGATTATCTTCTCCAAAATGTCATCTTCATCTTTGTAAAAAAACGCGGAACATACATTCCGGGCTCTAGTTGCGGCAAATAAAACCTGCAGATTCCGGTGTGAAATCGAGGTTCTCTACTGCTACTAAATCACCATTGCAGTTAAGCATTTGGTATCTTTTCACACCTTCTTCGGCTATTTTGAAATCGACAAAAAAGGGATTGTAATAAACCACTACTGCTTTACTATTGCGAAGCGCTTCGGCATCGATATTTTTTCCATCTACTAAAACTCTAAAGCTTGCACTTCTCCGATAGCCAAAGCTGAAGTATTGATGTACTTTAGTTTCCCAACCAACAAAAAAATCGTTAAAATTTTAGCTAGTAACTAAGATCCTGAACCTTTAAATTATCATTTTCTAACCATTTAAACCATTTTTTCACTTCGATATTATATTAGTTGAATTTCGAATTTCATCGACCAAAAAACATTTGTATTACCCCAGAAAGCCTCACTTTACCTAATCATTTTACTAGTAGCATTGAGTGCATGCAAAAAATATGATGATTCAACCAATAATTCGAATCCTATTCCTAGCGACATAAAAGAATTAAATATTCCTGGTAGGTGCTGGCTTTGAAAAGGGCTTTGGCTTTCAGTTTAAAAGCCTCAATGCCAATGAAACATCGGCGATCAATGGACAAAATTTGCGAGAAAGCCTAGTAATAAAAGATGCCAATGGCACCGAAGCGAACCAAAATTCAGCCGCCGTTATTGCCTTCGATAATGTTTACCATGTTATTCCTGCCTCTGGCTCTAGCTTTATTAATACTGTGCCCGGGCAAAGCACTATGGCGCCAGTAACTTTAAGCAATACTATCAATTTTAGTACGCCACAAAGTTTAGCTAATGTGGGACTTCCTCCCTACAATGCTTTTATTTTCGCCAATGCTACTCGAGGTCGAGAAATACACCTTGCGGGCAATGCGCCTACCAAGGTGGCTGACGCAAATCTTTTTGGCACTGATGCGGATGCCACCGATCTGGGCAATGAATATTATTACAAGACAAGCTCAGGCTTACCGTAAGGCATTAATAATACCGATCAATATCACTACCCGGTAGAATTTAGCCCCATAAATAAAGCCTATTTAAACTTTTCTTCTTGGGCCGTTTCTGGGGGAACCCTAAATAGCAACTGGTTTACCGATGCACCTGTTAATTTAGATCCGACTTTTGTTTATAAAACTTCGGGGGACTATATCTAAGCGGCTAATTGCAAAAGTGACTAGCCGCTTTTTTATTTCCGCATTTTGTGTAGCTAGTTCCTCAAATTGTGAAATTCAAGCCTTACTGAATTTGTACTATTGCATTAGAATTTATTAGAAATGGCCGCAAATATAATCGAGTTCAAAACAATCAGTCAATTACACGCACAATTAGGTTTAGCCGAACCCAAACATCCGTTAATCACCGTTATCGACGCGGCCGAAATGGAAATTAGCGATCAATATGTAGGCTTGCAAATGATGAGCGATTTCTACATGATTTCTATGAAAGATAAAAGCTGTGGTTTAGAATATGGCCGTAATAGCTTCGATTTTGCAGAGGGTGTTTTGGTTTTTAGTGCACCGAAGCAGTTAAGCACCATTACTAACACTATTAACAAAGGTGAGGTTAGCGGCTGGATGCTATTCTTTCATCCCGACCTAATTCGCGGCAGTCACCTGCAGGATAGCATTAAAGACTTTAACTTCTTTAATTATGAAGTATTCGAAGCCCTGCACCTCTCACGTGAAGAAGAAAAGATTGTTAACCACTGTATTCGCGATATTAAAAACGAATACGAACAGCGCATCGATAATCACAGCCGCAGGGTTTTAGTCTCCTTTATCGATCTACTGTTAAGTCATAGTCTGCGTTTTTACGAAAGACAATTTAATACCCGTAGCACTCAAAATCAAGACTTAGTACAGCAGTTTCAAAGCGATTTAGAGGCCTATTTTAAAGAAGAAAAACATCTCGATTTGGGCGCTCCCAGCATTGCTTTCTTTGCCGGAAAAGCCAATCTTTCTCAGCATTACTTTAGCGATCTTCTTAAAAAAGAAAGCGGCAGAGCGGCTAAAGATCACATCAACGATTTTATTATTGAAAAGGCCAAAAACCAACTTATAAACTCCAAAGATCCCATTAGTACCGTGGCTTATGATCTCGGCTTCAATTACCCTCACTACTTCACTCGTTTGTTTAAGTCTAAAACCGGCCAAACGCCCCTAGAATTTCGAAATCTCAACTAATAGCGGCTGAAAAGCATTTGCACCAGCAAACAAAGAAAATCCCGAACCCTAAATTTGTGTTATTCTTTCTGCAGTTTGTGTATCTCAAGCCTTAGGAATAACATCACCTTTGCTTCATTAAATAAAACAAAAAACATGACTAAAATAGATCCTACCAAACCGGTATTGGTAACTGGCGCAACCGGTTACGTAGCCGGCTGGTTAATTAAAAAACTACTCGATGAAGGTATTACCGTGCACGCTGCGGTAAGAAATCCCGACAGTAAAAAGAAAACCGCTCACCTCGATGCTTTAGCCGCTAATTCACCGGGCATCATACGATATTTCAAAAGCGACCTTTTAGACATGGGTTCTTATCAGGCTGCCATGGAAGGCTGCGAGTTGGTTTACCACACGGCTTCACCTTTTACCTCCAATTTTAAAGATGCTCAACGCGACTTGATTGACCCCGCTCAAAAAGGGACTGCCAACGTACTTGAGAGCGCGAAGAAAGTAAAAAGTGTAAAACGCGTAGTGGTTACCAGTAGCTGCGCCGCCATTTATACCGATGCTATCGATTGTGTGAATGCACCCAATGGTAAAATAACTGAGGAAATTTGGAACACCACTGCATCTTTAGAATACCAGCCCTATTCCTACTCCAAAACTCTAGCTGAGCAAAAAGCTTGGGAAATTGCTAAAAGTCAGTCGCAGTGGGACTTGGTAACGATCAATCCTTCCTTTGTAATGGGGCCTCCCCTAAATCCACAAGCCACTACCTCCGAAAGCTTTAGCATCCTTAAACAAATGGGTGATGGTACTTTTAAAACCGGTGCGCCTAAGCTGGGAATCGGAGTGGTAGATGTTCGCGACGTGGCCGAAGCACACTATCAGGCGGGCTTTAATCCTGCCGCGCAGGGACGGTATATTACCTCTGCGCACAATACCAATTTCTTAGAAATGTCGTTGGCGCTAAAAGATAAATTTGGAGCAAAATTCCCCATTGCTAAATCCGCTGCACCCAAGTGGCTCCTAATGTTGGTGGGACCCTTCATCAATAAAACCCTCAGCCGTAGATTTTTACGCAATAATGTAAATGTGGCTTTCAATGCGGATAACTCTAAAATCAAAAAAGAACTAGGCCTAAAATTCCGTCCGCTCCAACAAACTATGGAAGATGGTTTCCAGGTTTTGGTGGACGAGAAAATAGTCTAGTCCTGATATTTTACCTACTAGAGACCTGTTCACCTAAAGTGTTCAGGTCTTTTTTTTGGGCCTTACCCTCCGGGTCGGGCTTTTCGCTGCAAGTCCTCGCTCGTGCCTCGCTGTGGGCTTTTCGCTGCAATCCCTAAGGCGGGAATCTCGTTTTCAAAACTTAAGTCCGAGGTAAAGTCAGACATCAAACAGCTCTCTTTACTAAATTTATACTACTCAAAATCAAGTACTAACACACCTTATTTAGAAAGTTTTTAAATAAGACTTGCCCATTTTAGCAAGGGATTTTAGCTTTGCAGCATCATACTATTTTAATTAAATCTAAATAAGCATAATGTGTAAATCTCTGCCCTTACTCTCTGCTTTATCGCTAGGTCTTCTTTTTCTTTCTAGTTGTGAAAAAGAGGAAACCAGCACCACTAATCCCAGTCCCTCTCTTACCGCTCCCACTTTCTACACTTTTGAAAGAAACAATGCCAGTAGCGTTAATTTTTCAGGGCAAAGCGAACGCCTTGCTATGGGTGCTGAACTCAGTGCAGCCCTGCTCGACTTTTCTAAAAGTGCCCAAGACCTACAAGAAATGTTTGCGAATACCGATTCACTCGGTAACGAGGTTAATCCTTACACCGCTGCCGCTCTCAACGCGTCTAACAAAAGTATCCGCTCTAAAGTAGCCGCCTCTTATGAACTCTTTAGCGCTAATACTGCCCTTAGTGCGCGTATTAAAGCAGATATGAAATCTTTTATTGACCTACAAGTAGCCGAGATTTACGCTGCCCGTAATGTGGCCGCATCTGCTGGTAAAGCGGGACAAATTGCCGATGGTTCAGCTGTACGTTATGTAAACGCCCAAGGCTTCGAATACAATGAGTTCCTCATTAAATCTTTAATTGGTGCTCTCTGTGTCGACCAAATGCTTAACAACTACCTCAGTCTTTCCGTTTTAGATGAAGGCAATAACCGCGAGGATAATGATAATGCCCTCTTATTAGAAGGCACCAACTACACCAATATGGAACATAAATGGGATGAAGCCTATGGTTATTTATTTGGCCTAGCAGATAATCCTAGTGATCCCTTGGTAAATCTTGGTGCAAACGACGTCTTCCTTAATAAATACCTCGCCAGGGTTAACGGCGACGCTGATTTTAGTTCATACGCCCAAGATATCTTTAATGCCTTTAAACTTGGTAGAGCCGCTATTGTAGAAGGGGAATACGCGCTACGCGATCAACAAATTGCGATAATAAAAGATCGTGTTTCCAACATTATCGGCATCCGCTCAGTTTATTATTTACAAGCGGCTAAAAATGCTTTTGCAGCTAATCAGCCAGGAACGGCATTACACGATTTAGGCGAAGCCTATGGCTTTATTTATAGCTTAATGTTTACTCAAAATCCTAATACCCAAGCGCCTTACTTTACGGATCAGGAGGTTCAAAATATTTTAAGCGACTTAAGCAGCCAAGGTCCCAACGGTCTATGGGACTTAAATGCCGCCACCCTCGATGCTTTATCGAACCAAATTGCCGACCGTTTCAGCTTTAGCCTAAACCAAGCAGCAAACTAATTGTATAGATAAAATGCAAATAATGAATAGAAGAATGATGGGACGATTTCTAAGCTTGTTCCTAATGTTGAGTATGAGTTTTGCTTGTTCTAATGAGAAATCTGGCGACAGCCAAAAACAAGATGATTTTGATCGATCCGCCATGCTCGTGCATTGGGCTGATGATTATATTTTGCCCGCCTATCAAAATTACAATCAGGAAGTAATTGATTTAAATGACGCTGCTAACAAATTTAGCAACGCCCCTAGCCTGAATTTACATGCCAATTTACACGCTCAATTTGTAAAGGCTTATACAGCTTGGCAGTGGGTGAGCTTTTTAGAAATTGGTCCTGCGGAAGCCAATAGTTTGAGAAACTTCAGTAATATTTATCCCACTAGTGCTACAGAAATTGAACAGGCCCTAGTAAATGCCAATTACAATCTCAGCCTCCCTTCTACTTTTAATGAGCAAGGTTTTCCCGCGATCGACTATTTACTAAGTGGCTTGGGTGATGCTAGTACTACCGTAAATCAATTTCGCAACAATACCGATTATGGGCGCTACCTAAGCGCTTTAACGGAGCGTTTGGAAGCCATGAGTTCCCAAGTCTTAAATATTTGGCAATCTAGTTATCGGAACGAGTTCATAAGCAATACGGGCTCTTCTGCTACTGCCTCCACCAATAAGTTAATCAACGATTTCATCTACCATTTCGAACGAGAGCTTAGAGCAGGAAAAGTGGGTATTCCTGCCGGCGTTTTTTCGGGAAGCCCTTTAGCACAAAATGTAGAAGCCTATTACAGCGACAGCCTAAGTCAAACGCTTTTTATGGAATCATTAAATGCACATCGAGCCTTTTTTAAAGGTAGTGGTTTTTTAAATGGCGCAGCAGGCAACAGCCTCGAGCAGTATTTAAATTACCTAAATATCGAAAATCAAGGCGAGCTTTTAAGCGCTAAAATCTCCAATCAAATGGCTGCAGCCGAAAGCTTGGCAAAGGTTTTACCCACGAGCTTTTCTTCCGTGGCGGCTAATTCCAATCAGGATTTACTAGCCCTTTACGATGAGCTCCAAAAAGCGGTGGTTTTACTCAAGGTAGATATGTTACAAGCCCTTAATGTACGCGTAGACTATATCGACGCCGACGGCGATTAGATGATAGAAAAGCTGAAATATTATTTTGCGCAAAGCGCAAAGGCCGAACCTTTAGCGGCCTTTCGCATATTCTTTGGCATCATGATGTTTAGTAGCATTTTGCGCTTTTGGTCTATGGGTTGGATTGAAAAGCTATACCTCCAGCCTCAATTCCACTTTAGCTTTTACGGCTTCGAATGGGTAAAACCATTAGGCGTTTACACTTATCTCATTTTCTTTATCTGTGCACTTTCGGCTGTCCTTATTGCCTTAGGACTGTGGTATCGTCTAGCGATTAGCATCTTTTGGCTCAGTTTCACCTATATCGAGTTAATGGATAAAACCACCTATCTCAATCACTATTACTTTATTTCGGTTTTAAGCTTTCTCCTCCTTTTTTTGCCAGCCCAACGCTACTTCTCGGTAGATGCTTATCGACGGCCGCAAATCGCTTCTAAACTAATTCCGCGCCACAGTATTGATGCTATTAAAGCCTTGCTTTTCATCGTTTACTTCTATGCTGGTTTGGCAAAAATTAATTCCGACTGGCTCCTAGAAGCGCAACCTCTCGCCACTTGGTTACCGGGTAAATACGACTTAGCCTTAATAGGCTCCCTCCTCGAGCAAACTTGGTTGCATTATACTTTCAGTTGGGGTGGCATGCTCTACGATTTAAGCATCCCTTTTTTACTTCTTTATAAGCCCACTCGCAATTTCGCCTTTGCTTTGGTGGTGATTTTCCACGTGCTTACCCGCATTCTCTTTCCCATTGGTATGTTTCCCTACATAATGATTGTGAGCGCCTTAATCTTCTTCGATGCCAGCTTCCATCAGCGGATTTTGAAATTCATTCAAAATATTTTTCGCCTTCCCTCCCTTCCTACGCATCTGCCTACGAGCGATAAACAGCAGAATAGGGCATTTGAAAAAGTGCAAATTGGCTTTATCACCCTCCTACTCATCAGCCAACTCCTTATTCCTTGGCGTCATCTTTTTTACCCAGGCGAACTCTTCTGGCATGAGCAGGGATTTCGCTTTAGTTGGCGCGTAATGCTAATGGAAAAGGCGGGATACACGAACTTCAAGATTCACGATCCGCAAAGGGGTGAAACCTTTCTAGTGGACAATCAACAATTCTTAAGCGCCTTTCAAGAAAAGCAAATGAGCTTTCAGCCCGATTTTATTCTTGAGTACGCCCATTTTCTAGAAGACCATTTCTGCAGCAGCGAAAACCGTGGAGACCTGCAAATTTACGCCGAAAGCTATGTGGCCCTGAACGGTCGTTCGAGTCAATTATATATTAACCCTAAAGTCGATCTCAGTCAAGAAAAACGTGGCTGGGCCCCTAAAACTTGGATTCTTCCTTTCAATGACACGATTTACGGTTTATAGCTTCTTATGGCTCTGTAGCCTCACTATTAATGCCCAAGTTCAATTGGAGGGACAAGTATTTTCGGCCCTGGATAGTAGCGCTTTGGCGGGAGTAGAAATTTTTAATGTGCAAAGTGAAAACTTAGCTATCACCAATAATCAAGGTTTTTTTAAGCTAAAACTCACCGCTAACTCAATACAAGATTTAGTATTCTTTAGCTACCAATACCAAAGTACTAAAGTCCAACTCCATCTTAGCCAAGACAGCAGCCTCAAATTCTACCTCTACCCTTTAGGCGAAGAACTAGACGAAGTCATAATTCAGCAAAAACGAGCCGAAGCTTTTCGCGGGAGCAGACTGAACGAGGTAGAAGGAACCGCTGTTTATGCAGGTAAAAAATCGGAGGTTATTGTTCTAGAGAATACTGTGGCCAATCTCGCGGCTAATAATGCGCGTCAGGTTTTTGCGCAAGTGGTGGGCTTAAATATCTATGAAAATAATGATGCGGGCTTGCAATTAAATATTGGTGGCCGTGGTCTCGATCCCAATCGCAGCAGTAATTTTAATGTGCGCCAAAATGGCTACGACATCAGCGCAGATGTGCTGGGTTACCCAGAAAGCTATTATACCCCTACCGCCGAGGCTTTAGATGAAATTCAAGTAGTACGCGGTGCCGCTTCTTTGCAGTACGGCACCCAATTTGGCGGCTTTCTCAATTTTAAAATGAAAGGTCCCGCGAAAGACACTTCTTTGGCCATTGTGCAGCGCAATACCATCGGTAGTTTTGGACTTTTCACCAATTTCACTAGCCTTAGCGGCAGGAAAGGAAAATGGGGCTTTTACACCTTTTTCAATTATAAAGAGGGTCAAGGTTGGCGTCCCAATTCCCAGTTTAGCTC
>PZPB01000054.1 GCA_003045865.1 Bacteroidota bacterium
GCGAGGGTAAAAGCCATTCCGTAAAAGCCTTTTTCACTTAAAAGTAGATCTGCATTCCATAAGCCGATTACTAAAAGGAGCACTGAAGCGATGGTGGTAAACCAGCTTACGCCATAATAGATGTCGGTTACTTCAATACCTTCGGCGCGATCGCGCACACATTTTTGTACAGAAATAGCGGAGAAAAGGCCGAATAAAATCACCGTGAAATAATAGCCTTGCTCGTTGAGTAGCATATCGGAATTCCATAAACCGATGCAATAGGCAATTAGTCCTATTCCTAGGCTAAACCAAGAAGCACCAATGAAGGCTGCACTGGGTCTGATGCCGTGAAAGTCGTTTTTAGCTTTTTTAGTCTTTGTTCCTGTTGATTCGTTTTCAAACATAATAATGTTGTTTATAATTCTGAGGCAAAGATGTGGCGAGTAGAGGCGCCAATAAAACTAAAATTGATACATTTATTGCGATATATTTGACAAGTAAATGGAAGTTTTGCGCTAATAAAAAGGGTAATAGTAATAAAAAAGCACGATATATGATTGCAATAAAAGATTTAATTGTCCTTCAAAGTGAAAAGGACCAAGCCGCTTTCATTAGCTATGTAGAAGGGCGAAATAAGCGGCATGATACCCGTAATGTGGGACTTTACAAGGCTTTTTTAAAGGATGAGGAAGAACAGATTCTGCGTGAAATTGGCTCCAATGCCTTTGGGTCTTTAAAGAAAAGGCTCTGCGATCAATTAATAGAGTTTTCGGGCGGGCAATTGCTGGCACAGGAGCTTTCGCAAGAAAACGAAGTACTAAAGCTGATTGCTCTGGCGCGGAAGCTTTTTGAAAATAATCAGATAAAAACGGGTCATACCCTCTTAAAGCGTGCGGAAAAAGTGGCCCTCAGTCTTGATCTTTTCGCCCAATTAAATGAAATCTACCACCTCTTAATTGAGCAGTCGCATAAAATTGAGGGTTTAGACCAAGGCAAGCTTTTTACAAAACTGGAAAAGAACAATGCCCAGTTTATCGCCGAAGAGCGGCTGAGTGTTTTATACGCTAGTATGCAGAAGCATTTTAACTCGAAGCTGGACGGAGAAACGGTAGATTCTTTAGAAAGTATTTATGAAAAGGCTTTGCAAAAGTTTGGCGTCTCTGCGGATTTAGCTTTTAGCTTTCGGGCTTTAAATCAGTTATGCGTGCTTTCTGATTTATTCGCGTCCCAAACTAAAAATTATCATGGCTTAGATCTGTTTTTTGAAGGGAAGATTGCCGAATTACAGGGCAGTACCAAGGATAGTGAAAAGACTTTGCCCTATCATTTGTCCTTGCTTTATGGGATGAGTACCATTTATTTCCGGAAGAATCAGTTGGGCAGAAGTAGAGCGTATTTAGAACAGATGTTTAAGCAGATGCAGCGCTATCAAAAAAAGTACTTTACTATTTGGCAAGCGCGTTATGTAAATCTTTTGGCCTTAAATTTAAATTTTTCGGGTCAGCCTGTAAAAGCGCGTGAGGTATTAATTGATTGTTTAAAAAATGCATCTCCTAAAGAAACAGAAACGGCTCTTTTGCAATTAAGCTTGGGCATGATTTACTTTCAGCAGGGCGATTTAAAGGAGGTCAAAAAAATCATTGCTTCCTTTCAAAAAAGGGATATTTGGTATTTACGATACTTGGGCAATGAATGGCTTTTTAATTACAAAGCGATGGAGATTTTACTGCATTTCGATTTGGGTAACGACCAATTAGCAGAGTCACGCATCTTAAGCTTTCAGCGCATTTTCGCCAGGCATTCTAAAGGTGACAAAAGTAATCCGCTTTGGCCCTTTTTAAAGCTGGTGAAATCCGCACTTTTCGATCCGGAATATATTAGCAGCCCCCCTTTCGCAGAAAAGGTAGAAACCTCTATTCCCTGGAAAGGCGAAGAGGAAGACTTTTTCAACCGTTGCTTTTACGCTTGGTTAAAAGCAAAGATGTTGAAGCAGCCGGTTTATGAAACGACATTGGACTTGTTAAAAAAGCCCCAGCACTAATTCAAAAAAAAACGACCCAGATAATTCGGGGTCGTTCATTCTATTCTATTTCATCTGCGCAAGCGCCTAAAACTCCGCGTTACCAGGGGTTCTTGGGAAAGGTATTACATCGCGAATGTTAGTCATACCGCTTACAAATAACACCAAGCGTTCGAAGCCTAAACCAAAGCCACTGTGTACGCAAGTACCGAATTTACGCGTATCTAGGTACCACTGTAATTCTTCGGGATCGATGCTAAATTCTTTCATTTTTTCTAAAAGTATATCGTGGCGTTCTTCCCTTTGCGAACCGCCTACAATTTCTCCAATACCGGGGAAAAGGATATCCATGGCGCGCACGGTTTTTCCATCTTCGTTTAAGCGCATATAAAAGGCTTTAATACTAGCGGGGTAATCGAATAAGATTACGGGCGCATTAAAGTGCTGTACTAAGAATTTTTCATGCTCACTCTGTAAGTCAGCGCCCCATTCTTCGATGAGGTATTTAAACTTCTTCTTTTTGTTCGGTTTCGAGTTGCGTAAAATGTCAATCGCTTCAGTATAGCTTACTCTGCGGAAGTTATTATCGGCCACAAACTGCAGTTTTTCGCGCAAAGGCAAGGCGCTGCGTTCGTTTTGGGGCTTCATTTTTTCTTCCTCCAATAAGCGAGATTCTAGGAACTCTAAATCGTGTTTGCAGTTTTCGAGAGCGTAGGTAATAACGTACTTTAAAAAGTCTTCCGCCAGATCCATATTGCTATTTAAATCTGCGAAAGCAACTTCCGGCTCAATCATCCAAAATTCGGCGAGGTGACGACTGGTATTGGAGTTTTCCGCTCTAAATGTAGGGCCGAAAGTATAAACTTTGCTTAGAGCCAAAGCGCCCAATTCCGCTTCGAGCTGCCCCGAAACAGTGAGGTTGGTTTCTTTAGCAAAAAAGTCTTGACTGTAGTCGATGCGGCCATCTTCCTTTAAGGGAGGATTTTTCTTGTCTAAAACCGAAACATTAAACATCTCACCTGCTCCTTCGGCATCACTACCCGTAATAATAGGGGTGTGCATCCAAAAGAAGTTATTTTTATTAAAGTACTCGTGTACGGCAAAAGAAAGGCTGTGACGTAAACGCATTACCGCACCAAAAGTGTTGGTACGCATTCTTAAATGCGCGTTTTCTCTTAAAAACTCCATGGAGTGTTTTTTAGGCTGCAGCGGATATTCTTCCGCATTACTGTCGCCTAAAATCTCAAGTTTTTCTACCAGAAGTTCTACTTCCTGTCCTTTGCCCTGCGAGGCAACTAAATCGCCACTTATTGCCAAGGCGGCCCCAGTGGTAATACGCTTTAAAAGGCTTTCATCAAACTTTTCAAAGTCAACTACCGCTTGTAAAGTTCTAATGGTACTACCATCGCTTAAAGCAATAAAACGATTGCTGCGAAAGGTTCTTACCCAGCCTTTTACACTATGGCTTGTGCCGATGGGCTTTTGATCGAGTATATCTTTTATTAGGAGCATGTTGTCTTTTCTAATTGGCGGCAAAGGTCAAAATTTTTCTCTTGCAACGGAATGAAATGTAAAGAAACCATTAAACTAAGAAACTTTTCATGTGATATAGTTTCCGCGTGTAAACTTTTTCTACTTTTGCGGCCGCATGGAGAAAATCGAAAAGGAAATATTAGCACGCTCAGTGTCTTTATTTAATCGCTATGGTTTGCGACCTGTAACCATGGATGATATAGCGAAAGACCTAAGCATTTCAAAAAAAACGCTGTATAAGTACTTTGCAAATAAGGAGGAGTTAGTACGCAAAGGCGTGAATGAATCGTTCGCTTCCATAAGTAGTCGCATGCTGGCCTTACTGGATTACAAAGACGGAAATGCCATTGATATGCTCTTTCAGATGGATGCACAAATCTGCGTAAGCATAGAAGAGCACGACCCGAGCATACAGTTTCAATTGGAGCGCTATTACCCCGAGGTAAGTGCCTCACTAGAGAAACGCAAACGTGAAATAATCTTTCGTTTAATGACGGAGAATATCAAACGCGGCAAAGAAGAGGGTATTTACCGCGAGGAGCTGAATGCCGAAATTGTCAGCTTCCTTTATTATAGTAGAGCGCGATTAATGCTGCAAGAAGAAAGTTTCTTTGAGCAAAGCAAGTGGTCTATTACCGAAATAATGCGTGAAATTTTAATCTACCATATCCGTGGTATCGCTTCTGCAGAAGGGATAAAATACCTCGACTACAAACTAAAGAACAATAGCTAATTATATGAAATTAATGTATCCCAGCCTTTTGCTAGGCCTATTACTAAGCAGTGGCATTATGGCTCAGGCAGATGCGGCGCGCTTTAGCCTTGCAGAAGCAGAAGACTATGCGGCACAGCATGCTTACACTGTGCAAGACAAAGTTTTAGAGTTCGAAAAGGCTAAAAAAACCATTACCGAAACAGCCGCAATGGGCTTACCGCAGATTAGCGCTTCATTCGGTTATTCCTACAATGCCCAAATTCCTGAGTCCCCTATTCCCGCTCGCTTCTTCGACCCTACGGCGCCAGAGGGAGAATTTGCTACTGTTGCCTTTGGGGTAGCCCATCAAAACCAAGCGCAAATTCAGGTAAATCAATTGCTTTTAGATGGTTCTTACTTTGTGGCTTTGCAAGCTTCTAAGGTTTTTAAAGAAACCAAAAGGCTAGATAAGGAGCAAGCGGAAATTGAAGCGCGTAAAAATGTGGCGCAAAGCTATTATGGGGTTTTGGTAGCGCAAAAAACCAAAGGGATTTTAGAGAAAAATCTTAAAATACTGAGCGATAATTTTAGAGAAACGCGCAAGCTTTATGAGAATGGCTTTTTAGAGGATCAAGACGTAGATCAGTTGGAATTACTGATTAACAATCTTCAGAATAATCTTAGTAATACCGAACGTCAGTTAAACTTGGCCTATCAACTGTTAAAGTTTAATATGGGCATGTCCCTAAACAAGACGATTGAGTTGAGTACTACCTTGGAGGAGCTAATTACGCCTGCACAAATTGCAGTGGGTTTAAGTTTGGATAGCTTTAATGTGGAAGATCACATTACCTATCGCAGCACTTTGGCTAATGAACGTGCCGCGCAATTATCACTGGCCAACGAGAAGGCAAAATACTATCCTTCCTTAAGTGCATTTGCAACCCATAGCCAGAGTAACTTTGGTAATGAGTTTAACGATGTATTTAATTTTGACACCTATTGGATACCTGGAACAACCATCGGCGCAAGCCTAAGCTGGAACGTGTTTACCGGTCTAGCCCGTCACGCGAAAGTGCAAAAAGCTAAGATTGATGTGTATCGCATTAGCGTGGCTAAAGAGGCAACCGAAGGTCAGTTAGACCTTGCCTACGAAAGAGCTTCCAGCGACTATAAGTTTGCTATTGATAATTACAATAATCAACTACGCAATTTAGAGTTGAGCGAGAAAATTCGCAATCGGACACTTATAAAATACAAGGAAGGTTTAAGCAGTAGCCTCGAATTAAGCCAATCGGAAAACCAATTACTACAAACACAAACCAATTATATCAACGCCATTTTAAACGCCTTAAACTCTAAGGAAGCTTTAGAGTACGCTTTAGGTAAATAAAACAAGACAAAACATGAAAAAAGTAATCTACATATTCACAGCCATTAGCTTATTTGCCGCCTGCAACCAGGAGCCTAGCTTGGAGGATTTAAAAGGAGAGCTCTCCACTGCTCAATCTGAAATGGGCGCTTTACAAGTGGCAATCGACTCTTTGGAGAAGAAAATCGCCAAGCTGGATACCAATCGCGTGGCTGAGCCAGTAAAATTAGTACCCGTGCAAGTGCGTGCCATCGCACTGCAAAATTTCGAGCATTTTGTAAAAGTATCGGGTTTAGTAAGCAGTAAGCAAAATGTTATGCTTAGCGCAGAAGGCAATGGCCGTGTAATTAGCATCGATGCTAAAGAAGGCGATCGTGTAAGTGCTGGCCAAGTAATTATTCGCTTAGAAAATGATTTTATCAGCAGTCAATTAGCGGAAGCAAAAGCGGGCTATAAACTAGCTAAAACCACCTTCGAACGTCGTGCACGTTTATGGAAAGACAGCATTGGCTCGGAAATAGAATACTTAAATGCTGAAACTAATTTCCTTTCTTCTAAAGATCGCTTAGCGCAGGTAGAAGCCCAATTGGAAAACAGTAAAATTATTGCTCCCGTAAGCGGTGTAGTAGATAATATTAACGTTAATAAAGGCGAGTTTGTAGGCGTGGGTACTCCAGTAGTGCGCATTGTTGATTTAAGCAACCTTGAGGTAGAAACGGATCTTTCCGAAAACTACTTGAAAGCCATTAAAAAAGGCGATCCCGTGCAAGTGAATATTCCCGCTTTAGGTTTAAACCAAGAAGAGAAAATAATTTTCACCAGTCAATTTATTAAACCCGAAAATCGCAGCTTTACCGTAAAAGTGGCTCTGGATAATAAAAATGCGATGATAAAGCCTAACCTATTGGCGGAGCTTACTTTTAAAGATTACCAAAACGATTCGGCTTTTGTGGTTCCTTCTATTGCGGTTAAAAAAGATTTGAAAGGCAATTATGTGTACACCGTAGTAAGCGATGCTAAAGGGAATGTGGTGAAGAAGCGCTACATCACTACCGGTTACTCTTTTTCTGATAAAAGTGAGATTACAACGGGTCTAAGCACCGGCGAACAAGTAATTATTGCGGGCTTCAACGAAGTGTCGGAAGGACAAGAAGTAAGCGTACAATAATATATTCTCAACAAGATTATGGCTAATAAAACCAATAGAAACTTCGGACTAAGCACCCTGTCGCTGCGCAACAGCATCAGTGTGTTTATCCTCTCGGCCCTCCTTATTCTTTTTGGGGTGTATTCCTACATCACCATGCCCAAGGAGTCTTTCCCCGAGATTGTATTCCCGCTTATTTATGTGCAAACACCTTACCCAGGTAACACGCCCGTAGATATCGAAAACCTAATTACACGTCCCCTCGAAAAGGAGATTAAAAGTGTAAGTGGTATTAAAAACCTTAATTCTGAATCGGTTCAGGATGTAAGTATCATTAACGTTGAGTTCAACATTGACGTGGATACTGAAAAGGCTCTGCAAGATGTTAAGGATGCGGTAGACCGCGCCATGAGTGATCTTCCTTCCGATTTGGATCAAGATCCCGTGGTTTTAGACATCGATCTTAGTCGCGTACCCATCTTAAATATTAACCTTTCGGGCGATTACTCTATCGACGATTTGGTAGACTATGCCGAGTACCTGCAAGATGAAATCGAAGAGTTAGGTGAAATTTCAGAAGCTACCATTACCGGTGATAAAGAGAAAGAAGTACAGGTAAATATCGATTTACCAAAAATGCAAGCCAATCAGCTTAGCTTTAATGATGTGCAAAGTGCTTTAGCTTCGGAAAACATAAATATTGGAGCGGGTGATATCTTGCTGGGTAAAACCCGTCGCAGTATTCGTACGGATGCCGAGTTTACTAGCATGAATGAAATTCGCAATGTAATTGTGAAGCATGAAAAAGGCAATATCGTTTACCTAAAAGACATTGCCGATGTACTTTTTACTTACAAAGAAGTAGAGAGTTTTGCTCGCTTAGGTGGCGAATCGGTGGTTTCCTTAAACGTAATTAAAAAGAGCGGTGAAAACCTACTGGATGCGACCGATAAAATTCGTGCTCTTATCGCTCAAGCCAAGAAGGACATTCTACCAGAAGGTCTGCGTATTACGATTACCAACGATCAAAGTAAACAAACACGTAATCAGTTGGCCAACCTAGAAAACTCGATTATTTCGGGGGTAATTCTGGTAGTAATTACGCTTTTATTCTTCTTGGGTTTACGTAATGCCACTTTCGTGGGATTGAGTATTCCTTTCTCTATGTTTATTAGTTTCTTGGTGCTGAGCGCGCTGGGAGTAAGCTTAAACTTCATCGTACTCTTTTCGCTAATTTTAGCATTGGGGATGCTGGTGGATAATGCTATTGTAACCATTGAGAATATTTACCGGCTTTACGCCGATGAAGGTTATTCCGCTTTTGAAGCAGCCCGTCAGGGTGTGGGTGAAGTAGCAGTGCCTATTATTAGTTCTACTGCCACCACTTTAGCGGCCTTCTTCCCTCTTTTATTTTGGGATGATATCATTGGTGAGTTTATGGGATATTTACCGCGTACGCTGATTATCGTATTAGGTTCTTCCCTTTTCGTGGCCTTGGTTATTAACCCAGTTATTGCTTCGGTATTTATGCAGAAGCAAGATTTGGATAAAAAGGTAAACCATAAGAAAGCCATTATTTTCACCGCCATATTCTTGGTATTAGGAATAGGACTCTTACTAGGGGATAACACCATTTCGGGTAATTTAATGTTAACTATTTCGGGAGGAGTTTTGCTTTTCAGCTATCTCTTAACTCCGCTTTCCGCTTGGTTCCAAAAGGTAGTTTTGCCGCGTTTGGAAAAAGTATATGCCGTAAGTTTAAAGTACTCTTTAAGTGGCATTCGTCCTTACTTAATTATACTAGGTACGGTAGTTTTAATGTTTGTTTCTATTGGCTTTTACTTCTCTTCCAACCCTAAGGTTGAGTTCTTCCCGGTAAACGAACCCAATTATATTAATGTATTTGTAGAGGTTCCCCTGGGAACGGATGTTCTAGCCACAGACAGTGTTACGCAAAGAGTAGAAAAACGATTAAATGAGGTTTTAGCGCCTTATTCTGATCTAGTTGAAAGTGTGGTAACTAACGTTGGTGCTGAAACCGCTAGTCAAAATGAACTGGGCGGTGGCGGCGGTGGCCAAAATACGCCTAACAAAGCGCGTATCACGGTCTCTTTTGTAGAATACGAATTCCGTAATGAAGTACGTACTACCGATATCCAACGTGAAGTAACCGATCAGTTGAACAACTGGTTACCTGGCGTTACCGTTAGCGTAGAGAAGGAAAATAACGGTCCCCCGGTAGGTAGAGATATCAGCCTTGAGCTAACCGGAACCGATTTCGACGTATTATTGGCATCTGCGGAAGCGATAAAACAAAAGCTTGACCGCTCTGGCATTGAGGGCATTGAAAACCTGCAAATTGACTTAGAAACCAATAAGCCTGAGCTTTTAGTTAAAATTAACCGCGATCATGCGCGTCGTTTAGGCGTAAGCACCCAGCAAGTGGCTCTTGCTTTACGTACCGCTTTATACGGTTCGGAAGCGAGTAAGTACAAAGAAGGGGAAGATGATTACCCTATTGAAGTGCGTCTTAAACGCGAGTACCGTTACGATGTCGCTAGTTTGATGAACCAATTGGTAACTTTCCGTTCGCAAGCCAGTGGCCAAATCGTTCAAGTGCCAATTTCGGCCGTAGCCAGCTATGAATTTAATTCTTCCTATAACTCCATTAAGCGTAAAGACAGTGAGCGTTTGGTGACGGTTTACTCCAATGTAGTGGAAGGATTTAATAAAACGGAAATCAATAACTCAATTAAAGAATTATTAAAAGGCCAAGAGCTGCCCCAAGGTTACAATCTTAAATTTGGAGGTTCTCAAGAAGAGCAGGAAGAAAGTGGCGCCTTCTTAGTTAATGCCTTATTAATTGCTATTTCTTTAATTAGTATTATTCTCGTTTCACAGTTTAACTCAGCCAGTAAGCCTTTTATCATCATCTTAACCGTGCTCTTTAGTACCATTGGTGTATTCTTAGGATTGGGTATTTTCCAAATGGAGTTTGTGGTAATTATGACCGGTATTGGTATTGTTTCCCTTGCGGGGATTGTTGTAAATAATGGGATCGTTCTTATTGACTTTATTGAGCTTAGCCGTAATCGTTTACGCGAAAAACTTGGTTTAGAAGACAAAGAAGAATTGGATGATATACACTTAGTAGAAGCGATTGAACTAGGTGGTATGACCAGATTACGTCCTGTATTACTAACCGCCATTACTACGGTATTGGGTCTTTTACCATTAGCGGTAGGATTAAATATCGACTTTATCGGTCTATTAGATAATAGAGGCGCCAATATTTACTTTGGTGGCGATAACGCCATCTTCTGGAGCCCGATGGCTTGGACGGTAATCTTCGGATTAGTATTTGCGACCTTCCTAACCCTTATTGTTGTACCGGTTATGTACCTTTTATTAGAGCGCCTGAACCGTTGGTTTAGGAAAGTTGTAAAGCTTGCCTAATAGAAATACGGTAGATTGTATTAGTAGAACCCCGCTGGAAACAGCGGGGTTCTTTGTTTAAAACCTGAGTTTGATGTAAAATAAGGCCTCAGACCACTTGTAAATAGTGGGTTTCAAGCCGAAGCGCTGAAACAATAGCGGGCTATTGTGAAGGGCTAAGACGCAGAAAAACGCTTTTTAGAAGGGGCTTAGCAGTGTCTTTTCTTTTTCTTGAAAATCTGAGGCGATAATTTTACGCCGAACTCAGGTTTATAACCTGAGTTTCTATCGAACTCAGCTTTAAAGGCCGAATTTTACCTTAATTGATTGAACGGTTTTTTTTCTTCGTTATCAGATATTAACTTGCCCCGAAATACTCAATACTATTTTGATATCTGCTTCCTTAAAATCTCACAGCATTAGGCAAAGTGTGAAAATTTTCTATTTACTTAAGGCTAGTTTAAAGTTTTATGTACTAGGATTATTATTAATTTTTAAAGCTAGTGCGGCCTTGTTTGCGCAAGCTTTGCCAGCGCAAGATTTTAGCCATGACTATTTCCCTATTCAAGCCGTGGGTGAGGTTCCCTTCGATTTTATCAATCATTGGTATGCCTTTGATGATTTTCATGATCAGGAAAAATCCATTGAGAATTACCAAATTAATCAGTATTACAGTACGCGCTCTTTGGTTAATAGTGGTAAGTTTTCTTTTGGTGATCCTATCACGAATTATCTTGAAAGTATTAAAAATGAGCTACTGAAAGACGATAAAGAGCTGGCTGATACTATACGAATTTATCTCTATCGTGGGGCCAGCCCGGGTTTAGGTTTTATGATGTCAACCGGCATGATTGGCATAAGCAATGGTCTTATTGCCGGCCTCGGTTCTAAGGCAGAGCTAGCATTTGTAATTGCCCATGAAATTGCGCATTTTAAATTAAGTCATGCATGGGAATCGTATTCGCAGGGCAAGCTTAATGAAGATGATTTAGACAAAGTTGAGCTGATTGAGAACCAGCTGATACGCAGTAAAAAGCAAGAGAGCGAAGCAGATTCTTTAGGCCTAATCATTTTTAAAAACGCGGGCTATGATACTCCGGCTGCGATTGATTGCCTAAAGCATCTTTATGAAACCTATCATCCCTTTGGGCGCTGTGATGTAGATGCGGATTTATTCGAATTGGAGAATGACTTTAAACTCCCGCAGTTTTATTTACGCGAAACGGTAGATCCTATTGCAACCGACTACAGTTATCAAGATCGTCGACACACGCACCCTAATATTGAAAAGCGCATCAGTTTAATTGAGGCAATGGATAAAAAAGTGGCAAGTAGCCCTTCTTCCGCTTCTGCAGATGCGGAGTTTGGAGCCATTCAGGAATTGTGTAAAATGGAAACGGTACACTGGCAGGTTTTGGAGCGCGATTATATTAATGCTTTTTACAATTCGAATTGCCTTTTACAGAAATACTCACAAAACCGCTTCTTACGGAAGTCTAATATACGCGCGGTTTACGGCATGGTAGTTTTAAAAGTGGCTAACCGAAAAATTAATGATTTATTAGTAGATCCAAAGCGCATACCAGGACCAGTTCAAGAGTTACATCATTTATTACGCAATTTCAACACGCCCCAATTGGTAGCCCTCAGTCGGCAAAAGGTTTTAGATTATTTGCAGCAGTTTCCAGAAGATCAAGAGGCAGAAGAAATACTGCGGAATATCAACCGAATTTTGCAAGAGGATCCTTCCATGCGCGATATTTACGCGACCCTTTTGAAACCCAAGCCCGATTTAAATCCGATTTTGGATTCTGCTTTAACCGAAAGGCAGAAGCACATTAAGTTAAAGTACCAGCTGGCTGATTTTTACCTCTATTTATTGGCTGATTTAAGGGATAGTGCAAGCATTAACAACTTTATAGAACCATACAAAGGCATTCAGGATAGTTTGGCCCTAGTGAGTCAACTTAAAGAGGATCCCTATAATTTCAACCTCATAACTAAGGCCCCTGAGAAGGTAGTGATGATAAGTCCTAATATATTTCCCTATGCGCGCGAGTTGTGGTTAATGGACTTTCAAACGGTACGCCAAATTGAAGTAGATGTAAAAGATCGTTTGGGCGAATATCGCGCTACTAATGCAGCTAAGCTAGATATCTTGTATCGCTTGGAGTGGGAGAGAAGTAGTGTTGCGGATTACAACCGGATGAGCGCGGTGAAAGCTCTAGTTCAGGAGGCGGAAGACTTTAATCACTTTGGTTATTCCACCGCTCGCTCTTATCAAAAGTATTTATTTAAAGAAGGACCCTTGGAATATCTTACTTTAAGTGATGCACTTTATAATATCGATGGTTCCGATTGGTATCGTTTCCGATTGTTTGATATGAAAACTGGAGCCACGCTTTATCAAAGAGAGGATAAAAAAGGATCCGAAATAAGCGATCGAGAAATCGCGAACGGAATTATGGATGATTTGCAAGAGATAGGCCTATTAGAATGATAAGGCGTTTTTTAGAGCTTGTACCTAAGCATTCCATGTACGAAGTAAACAAAAATTTTTCTGGAAATACGACGATAAAAAACCCAAATATGCTACCGCAATTTACGAAAGCGCTATTAGGCTTCATTCTCCTATTTTCAGCCTTAGCGCTACAGGCTCAAAAAACAGAGTTTGAAACCATCGGTATTGTTCCTGAATCTAAGCGAGACTTCAATAAAGTCTTGAACTTTTTTGAATTTGAAGAAAGCTATGTGGTTTTAAATTCTCCTAAAACAAATGCAAAAGAACTGTTTTTTGTAGATAAAAAGTCAGGCGCGGTTTTGATGGAATCGGAGCTAGAAGATTATTTCATGACCAGGGTAGGAATGGGAATAATAAAGAACCAGTTTGTAATTATTGGCTTGGAGCCCGAAGAGGATGAGTTTTATAGCCATGTGGTATATTATTGTTTTAATCCGAAAGGCGAGCTGCTTAAGAAAGGAGTCCTATTAAAAGAAATGGCAAACAAGGGTCAGCTGCGCGAAAAGGCTCAAGCGTATTTCGATCCCAAGGGTAATTTCTTGGTCCTTAAATCGAAGAAGGAATCGGAACCTGAAACAATTTACACAGCGGCCTTTGATGCTGAATTATCCCTGCTCAATGAAACGAATGAAACTTTTCAAAGCGTAAAACAGGTGGACAAAAGCCTTCGAGCGGCTAACCAAGAGTTGGTTTTTGATGAGGAAGGCAATTTCTTTTTCCTAGCGGAGGATAGAAGCGGCATTCGTTTAGCGCAAAGGATAGATGGGTACACTAGCCTAAAGATCAGAATGAATTTTGATGCCTTAGGTATAGGAGAAGGGCTGGGCTTGGTGCACTTAAATAAGCTTAATGAAGATAGCCTATTGATTAGCGCCTTAGTAATGAAAGAAGGCGAGCCAGAAAGAGAGTATTCCTATGTGGGGATTGGTAAACTTAAATTTTTCAACCTTTTGGGCTACTACAATTCGCTTTATAGTATTTATGATCAAGAGCTAATTTCGGAGAAGATTATTTATTTCTCCGAGGAAGAAAAAAAGGCATGGCCCCTAACCCATGCCGCCACAGAAAAATATCGGGTATCTTTCTCTCAAAGTTTCGACCAGCGAATTCTGCCCCTAGAAAATGGCAATTTTCTATCCATTACAGAGCATCGCAACCTAATCTTGGATAGCTTCATTCGTGATTTTCTAATCATAACCCTACATGAGCCTAATGGCGATATCATTTGGACGAAGAATATCGCAAAGTATCAAGGGACACCTTCAGAAATCAACTACCAGAATTACTATTTTTTCACGAGCTTCAGCTCAGTTATAGTAGATCAACAATTAAAGTTAATTTATAGTCAAAGAAATGATACGACTAGAGGCAATATTATTAACAAGCCTCAAATTTCGGTCATGACAAAAGGAGATATGAAGAAGGCTCAGCATAAAATCATATCCATAGATTTAAAAACAGGTGAAACCCTCACCGAAGAACTAGCAAATTATGAGGAGAATTACCCACGTTTTTTGCGTGGCGAGTTTAGTGAAGACCTGTTCCCTGCGGGCCCTTACATCTTGATGCGCGATTTCGAATTAGACCGTGACGTGGTGGTTAAGCTTAAATCAAATTAAAAAACCCCAATATGATACATCAATTTTCTAAAGCCCTTTTAAGTTTCATTGTAGCTTTTTTAGCTTTTCAGTTAAATGCTCAAAAAACAGATTTTGAGACCCTAGTACAGATTCCTGAGTCGGACCGAACCTTTAATAAAGTTTTGAATATTTATGATTTAAAAGAAAGTTATGCGGTTTGGAATTCACGTAAGCGCTTAAAGGAAGAGCTTTTTTTCATAGATAAAAAAACCGGGGCTGTTTTAAATAGAGCAAGTATAGAAGACCTCGCGGTGGCTTATCCCATTGGTATCGGAGTTTTGAATAATCAACTGGTTCTGCTTGGCTTAGACCCCAAAGAAGACAAGTTATTTGGAAGCAATAAAGGGTTTAAAGGTAACCCCTTGTTTTATGTTAGCTTTAATGCCAAAGGGGAAAAGATTAGCTCAGGTAGTCTATTTAAGGAAGCCGATACCAAAGATTACTTGCGTCAATCCGCGACTGCCTATTTTAACCCAACGGGTGAGTTTTTGGTAATTAGCTCTAGCATCCCTGGCGATAACAGGAACGTTTACACCAGTGTTTTCGATGCGGAACTTAATTTCTTAGGAGAAGGCTATGATGCCTTTGATGATCAGGAAGAAGCGAATTTAGCCATCATGTTTCACGCTTACAATACCAGAGTAGTGGACGAAGAGGGTAATATATTTTCGCTTTCTAAAGACGGACACAGTATACAAATCTCGGAAAGGGTGAATAACTATTCAACCATTAAGATAAATGTATCAGAGGATCTTATTGCCCTAGGCGAAAGCATTGGGCGTATTCAAATAGACCAATTAAATCAAGATACGATTTTGGTGACCGGCTTGGTTTTGAAAAAGGGCAATGCAGAATTTAATGGTCAGGGTTATTATTTCGGCGACTTTAGGTTTTATGAGCTTCTGGGTCAATATAACATGTTGATTAATAGTTTCACGCAAGAGTTAATCTCAGAGGATGTTGTTTACTTCACTGCAGCAGAAAAGCAAGGGTGGCCTCAATCTTTTACCGCTGCCCATGAAAGTGTAGAGTCTGTTTCTCAGCACTTCGATAAGAGAGTATTCCCACTCGAAAAAGGAGATTATATAACCATTATAGAGCATCGAAATTTAACGACGGGAGTTTTTATCAGAGACTTCCTTATTGTAAGCCGCCACCGAGCTAATGGTGATATAGTTTGGACGAAGACAGTGGATAAATTTCAAGGTACACCGGCCGACCCAGCTTACAGTTTCCATTATCTTTTCTCGGGTTATGGCTCCGTTATTTGCGACAACCAATTGAAACTTATTTTTAATCAAAGAAAAGGCGACAGACAGGATGATTCTATTCCCAAAATTTTGCTAGTAGCCAAAAACAACCTGAAGAAATCAGAGCAAAAAATTATATCTCTCAATTTGAAAACAGGTGAAGTATTGTCCAAAGAAATTAGCAATTATAATGAAACAGCACCACGTTTCTTAAAAGGCGAGTTTAGTGAAGATAGGTACCCAAATGGTCCCTATATGATTATGCGCGATTTCGAATTAGACCGCGACGTGGTGGTTAAGATAAAGGAGTAAAATTTTGCTTGGCGATAAAGGCGCCCGAGTGGGATATCATAGAAAAAACACCCTAGTAAAAGCCAGCTAGGCAAGAGCATTTATTCCTTCTCAAGATTTACCTTTGCCGGCCATGAGTGATTTGCTAAAAACGTATCAAGGAGTTGATTCCTTAAGGTCTCTAACACAGGCTGAGCTTCCCGCTTTTTGCGAGGAATTGCGCCTTTTTGCCCAGGTAGAAGGCCAAGGTAAAAAAGGTCACCTGCTCTCCAGTTTAGGCGTAGCCGAGCTGAGCGTGGCTTTGCATTATCATTTCAATACCCCACAGGATATCCTCGTTTGGGATGTGGGGCATCAAGCTTATTTCCATAAAATTATTACCGGTCGTAAAGAGGGCTTTCGCCAGAATCGCCAGAAAGAGGGTTTATCGGGCTTTACGAATCGCTTGGAAAGTATTTTTGATCCTTTTGGTGCTGGGCATTCTTCTACCGCACCTTCGGCTATTGCTGGGTTTTGGAAGGCGGCTCAACTGAAAAAGGAAAAGGCCGAATTTATAGCCGTAATTGGCGACGGTGCTTTTACCGGCGGTATGAGCTTTGAAGCCTTAAATTACTTAGGTCAAGAGCAGGCCAATGTGTGGATTATTTTTAACGATAATGGCATTAGCATCGACGAAAATGTGGGCGCTCTTAAAGAGTTTGGTCTTTATCAAAGTCTCGCAGAAAGTCTGGGCTTCCAATATATCCATTTAAGCGAGGGTAACTCTATTCCCGCTCTCTTGTCCGCTTTCGCAGATGCGCAAGAAATAAAGGGACCGAAATTTTTACACCTTAAAACTTCGAAAGGAAAAGGCCTACTAGAGGCATCTCGCCCCCGAGCGGAAGAAATCGCAGCAACAACCAGTTTTCAGGATGTGGTAGAAGCGAGCCTAATGGCCGAGTTTAACACAAATGACAAGTTAGTGCTTCTAAGCCCAGCCATGTTAGCAGGAGCGCAGTTAAATAGCCTTAAAGAGGTCTTCCCCGCCCGGGTAATTGATGTGGGCATTGCCGAACAACATGTAGTTACCATGGCGGCGGCAATGGCGGCGGCAGGACTAAAACCCATTGTGCATATTTACAGCACTTTCGCCCAAAGAGCCATCGATCAGATTATTCACGATGTAGCTTTGCAAAAGTTGGCGCCCGTTTTTCTAATCGATCGCGCAGGCTTAGTGGGAGAAGATGGCCCTACCCACCACGGAGCTTTTGATATTAGTTTATTAAGCGCCGTTCCTAATCTGCGCATTGCTGCTCCCGCGGGAGAAAAGGCCTTGCGGGAAATGGTTAATTGGTCGCTAGCCCAAGAAGAAGCTTGTTTTATCCGTTTTCCTAAAGACGATATTGATTTAAGCAAAGAGCATTTGTGGAAATCCTACCGTCCGCATTGGTGGCAAAATAAAAAGCAGAAATTCATCATTAGCTTTGGTTCTTTGGCGGCACAAGCGCAAGAGGCGGTGCAAAATAGCGAATGGGGTCATTTACATCTTCCCATCTTAAAACCCTTCCCCGACGGAGATATTCTTGAGCAACTAAAAGAAAGCGAATTAATAATTTGCTTAGAAGAAAACACCTATGCCGGCGGTTTGGCCAGCAATTTAGCTCGCCTTAAAGCCGAACATAATCTAAAGGGCCAAATTAAAAGCATTTGTCTACCCGATTATTTTATTGCCCACGCATCTCGCCTTGAGCAGTTGGAGGAACTAGGAATGACGGCAAATGCCTTGAAGAAGTATTTAACGTGAGTTCGACGTAGAATTAGGCCTTTCAGACCTCTTGTAAATAGTGGGTCTCAAGCCGAAGCAGTGAAGCAATAGCGGGCTATTGTGAGCTGCTGAGTTTTAGAAGGGGCCTAAACG
>PZPB01000151.1 GCA_003045865.1 Bacteroidota bacterium
CAATATTCCATATCCGCACTTCGTCTACCGTACCAGGAAAATAGCGCGCTCCACTGCCATTATCGCCAATAAATAAGGTCGAGCTGGAGTTGCTTATAGTAATATTCGCCGCCATAGAATCGACCACATTGCCATTAACATAGAGGCGCAAATACGATCCATCGTAAGTGCCCGCCACATGCTGCCACGTGTTGAGCGTTAGAGTATTCGTAGCAGAAATTAGTTCCGACCAAGAACCGCTGCCCAAAGTGAGGTTTAAGCTGCCATTATTTCCCGCACGTAGCATATAGCCATTATCATTACCAAAGCCATTTTGCTCTTTGGCGATAATGTTTCCCTGCCAAACTAAAGATTTCCAAGAGGTTGGGTATATCCAAGCTTCAAGGGTAATTTGGTTCCCTGTAATTTGTACGCTGGCATTATTGCCGCAGTCTACATAATCGTTGGTTCCGTCAAATGATAACGCATTTTGTACAATTTGCGCTTGCGCAGATAAGCTTAAAAAGCAGCTCATGGCAATCCCTAAAAATCTTGTTTTCATAGCCTTTTGGTCTTGAGGCTAAGTTAGAATTATTTTTGGCCCATTTGAAATTGGTAATTGCGGTAACCTTTTTTTAATTCCTCTTGCGAGAGATGACTGAAACGGAAAGAATCGCCTTTGGAAATGGGCTGCTCGATTTGGCGGCGATGCAAAGCTTCATATTCGGCCGTGCTAATCGCTTGGCGACTATCTAACTGTTTAAACAAATCTAAATGGACAATTTTAGTCTGCCATCCCGCGGCAATTTCTCCCTGAAAAACTTTGGCTTTGGAACCGCTTCCATAACTTAAGAAACCGACAGTTTCTCCCTGCGCATCTCGGCCTTGAGCCGCTGCACTAGCTAACATACTTAGGAGCGACATAAAAATGGAGGCGGTGTACATATTGCCAATTTCTGAAGAGGCCTTTTCGCCTGGCGCAATGCGGTCTGCCACAAACTTTTGATAGGAAGCCGATTTAGCTGCGAGCTTAAGCCAATCGCCATAAGCATTAGGAGCAGGTTCGCCAATTTCGCTGTAAAGGCTGGCCCAATTATCGGCTTCTTTTTGCCACTGTAACCAGTTTTTCAAAATCATTCTACGCCCTTGAAAAGCGTAAGGCAAGTGAAAAATCAAATGTTGCCAGTCTTGCAGAACATTTAGCTGGGCCTGATTTTGATAATGCTCCAATGCTTCGGCAATGCGATTTTGATAACATTCGTTAGAGTAAGGGCCATCGAAAACGGGTTCTTCTTTAAAGAGCTCAAATTCTGTATTTTCTTTCCCCCAAAATGCGTCGTCGCTACTTAAAAGTTCGTCCTTTTCGCTTGCGCTGATAAGTTGCTTAAGAGACTGAGCGGTAGATCTTAAAATTTTGTCTTTCGCAAAGCTACGACGCGGTTTAAAGAAATCACCCACACTTTCTTGTCCTACCCCCACAGTTTCCGAAATGCTAAGTATTTGGGGATTTTCTTTGAGATGCAGCGCTACCGCACCCGCGCCTTGCGTATATTCTCCGGTGGAGTTTAATTCGTATTTGGCTAAATCGGAAGCGATAACAATAGCCTGACGATTTTCACCTGCTCTAATCCAATCTAAACTATTATGTAGGGCATCAACCGCGCCAATGCAAGCGAAAGTAAGATCAACCACATCGCAATTTTTAAAGCAACGCGCCCCAAATTTATCTGTCAATTTTTCTTCTACCATGCCCGTAGCGTAAGTAGCAGTGGGTTTGGCGGCATCCAAGGCACTTTCTGTACCTAAATATATGCGACCGATCGTACGGGGATCAATATTGTTTTCGTCAATGAGTTTTAAAAGGGCATTGGCTGCCATGCTTGCCGCATCCTCATTTTGGTCGCACAGCGCCATTTTGTTTAGGCCTAAGCCCTTGTTTAGTTTGGCAAAAGCAATGTCGCGCGCTTCCGCTAGATCCGCAATTTCTAAAAATAGTTGTGGCACATAAAAAGACATGGCCTCGATTCCAACTTTCTTCATTTTTCCCTTAAATTAATTCCCTATTTCAGTTATGCAATTTATTTAATCGCTCTTTATAAATGAATAAATGCAGCTTTTAGTTCACTGAAAATCAGCTTTAAGATAAGTTTCACATTTGCAATAATGTACAAAATGGAGAAACGCAAAAGTGTCTTTATGACATTTTAAAACTCAATTTAGATAGTCAGGAAAAACCAGAAATTAGCCATGGGTAAATGGGATACAGTATTTATCGGTCCATATTGCTAACCTGAGCAATAGAATTAGTGCTTGGCTAAAAAAGATTAAAAAACAAAAGTGAAAAACGGAAAATAAAATCGCTTTACGATTGATTAATTTGATAGTGTAATTGCACCAAACCACTGGCATAGCTTTGGGAATTAAGTAATGTTAATTCACTTTTCGGAAGGCCATTTTTAAATAAAGGAGTGCCATCACCCAAAATAACGGGCACTACGGATAGGATAATTTCGTCTATCAATTTTTGCTTTAGCATCAAGTTTACAATCTCTGCCCCGCCATCGCAGTAAATATCTTTGCTGCCGCGGTTTTTTAATTCCGCTACCAGCTGTTTTAAATCACCCGTGTAAAAATGTCTCTTGCCCTCGCTTTCGCGTGTATTACGGGTTATAATGTAGGTTTCTTTATCGGCATGGGGATATTCAAAACCTTGGTCGATTACCCATTGGTAGGTTTTCCTGCCTACAATTACGCTATCCACCCCATCTACGAAAGTGGTATAACCGTAATCCTCCCCTGCGATGTGAACCTTTTCTAAGAAACTCAGATCGTTTTCTGGTCCGGCTAGGTAACCATCGAGGCTGCAAGAAATGTAAAGAATAACTTTGGGCATGCATAAGGGATTGATGGAGCCAAATTAGGCAAAAAAAAAGGCCCGCCATTAAGCGGACCTTTATCTTCAAGCGATCGTTTTAAAAACCGAAAGCGTAATATTTTTCACGACCATTCGGCAATACTCCGAAGATAATTACGGGACGATCTTTTGGGATTTCCAAGCCCGCCTTATTAATATCGTTTACCGATTTTATAGGCTGCTCGTTAATTTGCGTGATAATAAAACCGTTGGGAATGTCTTGCTCCGCCAAGATGCCAGTATTCACCTCTAAAATTTTAACACCATATTTCAAGCGGTAGTCGCTTTTCTCTTCGGCATTTATCTCGCGGAAGCGGCCACCTAATAAAGTTAGAAATTCTAGATCGGCTTTTTTAATACGCTTGGTGGTTCCGTTAACGTTTCGCAGGGTCACTTCGAATTCACGTTCGATATTATCGCGTAAAACCTTAAGAGAGATTTTTTCACCTGGCCTTTTGCTACCAATAATTTCTTGCAGTTCGCTACTCTTGGTAATATTACGGGAGTTTATTGCTAAAATGATATCGCCTTTTTCTAATCCTGCTTCTTCAGCGGCGCCGTTTTCGCTTAGTCCGCCAATGTAAACGCCGGCATTAACTTTTACATCTAATTCATCGGCTAAACGCGGGTTGAGGTCCGAAATACTAACCCCAATAAAAGCGCGCTGAACGGTGCCGTATTCTTTTAAATCGCGCACTACCTTAGAAGCTAAATTACTAGGAACAGCGAAGGAGTAGCCTTCAAAAGATCCGGTGTGTGTGCTAATGGCGCTGTTAATTCCTACTAGTTCGCCACGAGTATTAACCAGAGCACCACCGCTATTTCCGGGATTAACCGCGGCATCGGTTTGAATAAAAGATTCGATGGCTGCCCGTTCGTTAATGATTCCAATATTACGAGCCTTGGCACTAACTATTCCCGCCGTAACGGTTGAGGTTAAGTTAAAAGGGTTTCCTACCGCAAGCACCCATTCGCCCACTTTAATATTATCGCTATTGCTGAAACTTAGATAAGGTAGTTCCGCCACTTCATCGGCTATTTTTAAAAGGGCAATATCGGTGGTAGGGTCTGTGCCTACTATTGTTGCTTTATAGTCTTCGCCCG
>PZPB01000152.1 GCA_003045865.1 Bacteroidota bacterium
TCGCGTTTTTCACGTTAGAAGCCTGAATAATTTGCTCTGCCTTTAACTTCGATTCACCGTAATAACTCACCGGGTTGGGCACGGCATTCTCATCCAAAGGACCTTCCTCGCCATCGAAAATAAAATCTGTCGAAAGATGCACCAAATGCACATCATTCGCGGCACAGGCCTCTACTATATAGCGCACCGCATCCACATTTAAAGCATCGCAACCCGTCTTATCCGACTCGCAGATATCCACATTGGTCATGGCCGCGGTATGAATAATCACCGCGGGCTTCTCCTCGCCGATAACCTCGGCTACTTCTGCCGCATTCGTAATATCCAAAGAACGGTAACGGTAACCCTCCCGATGCTCCAAGCGGTTTTCACCCCGCGCTGTGGCCACCAATTCTACCTCCTTATCGGCGCTTAATTGATGCACTAACTTTTGGCCCAGTAATCCGTTAGAGCCGGTAATTAATATTTTCATGCTATTAAATGTTGTTGGTGGTTCTTTCGTCTAAAAGCTGATTTAAACTCTTAATCTGTGCCGCCGTTCCCAAAACAAAAAGTTTCGAGCGCGCCGCTAAAATCAGATTGCTTTCGGGGTTAATTTGATATGTCCCCTCAGGATCGCGGATACCAATCACCGTACATCCCGTTTTCTGCCGAATTTGCAAATCGTTTAAGCTGCAAGAACTCGCCTGACCAATCAATTCGCTCAGTTCAATTTCTTCCAAATTTATCGACGAACTCCCTTCTACCGAAAGGTGCTCTAAAAACTCTACTGTATTGGGATTCACCACCAAAGAAGCCATATGTCCACCTCCAACGCCTTCCGGCATCACCACCGAATCCGCCCCTACCGTGCGTAATTTCTTTTCCGTGCTTTCGCTAGATGCGCGACTAATAAGACGGATGTTTTTATTGAGATTACGTGCGGAAATAATAACGAATAGATTATCCGCATCCTTACTTAAGGTACTCACCAAAGCCCGCGCTCTGCCAATACCCGCTTGCTCCAGCACCGCATCTTCCGTGGCATCCCCTTCTAAGAATAGAATTTCGGCACTGCGTAAATGCTGTTCAATTATTTTCGGATCATTTTCAATAATCAAAACTTGTTGCCCGTAGGCCTTTAGTTTCTGATGGGCCCGGCGGCCATTGCGACCGTATCCGCAAATAATCACGTGATCGCTAATATTATGAATCGCTTTATTCAAGTTTCGCTTTTTAAATTCTCTGGCTAAATCGCCCGAAATGAGGGCTTGCGTTAAAGAACTTAAGCCATAAGCGAAAGTACCAAAACTACCGATGATTAGAAAGGAGGTAAACCACTGCCCCGCCGCACTCAGCCGATGCACCTCTCCAAAACCCACCGTACTTACCGTAATAATGGTCATGTAAAAAGCCTCGGAAAAATTATAGCCTTCAAACCACATATAGCCCATCACCCCAATGAGCATCAAGCCAAAGAGTAAAAAAACGATAATACTAAACTTGCGGAGAAGGGTACCTTGTTGCAATGCGTCTATAAATCTAAAACGGAAAAACGCCTGCTGCGTAAATGATCTTTAATTTGGATCCAGAAGGCCAAAATAAGATAAAGAATCACTGGCGATCCGAGAGTTAAGAAGGAGGTATAAATAAAATAGCGGCGTACCACACCGGCGGAAATGCCCATGCGCTCACCGGATCGAGCGCATACTTCAAAGCCCCATCTTTCAAATACACCTCTAATCTTATCCATGTTTAGCTTTTTATTAGTTGATTTCCGACGCTGCAATTTAAGCATTTTTTAGCCGTACAATAATACTTATGCCATTGCAATAAAGCCTGCGACTCCAATGCCGACTTCGCCTGAAAGCCCAATTTTTTATAGATGCGCACCACCTTATTCTCTTCTGCTGGAATCGCTTGCAACAAACTTAAGGCCCGCTCTTGATACTCTTGTAAATCCTTTTTCTTGGCATACAAAAATAAATACGCTACCACCACATTTATCACAATGGCCTCATAACTTTGCTCCCCTAATGCCATTTTATGCTCGCGGGCAGATGCCTTCCCCAAGCGATAGTGCCGCTGCCAGTAGGCATTTTCATCAAAAGTCAATAGCTGCCTTAATTGCCCTTCCTCTTTTATCTCTAAAATTTCTCTTGCTAAAAACTCCCGCTTGCGCAGAAGCCCAACTAATTGCGCCAAACGAAAATCTGGAAAAGCCGGCGGTCGCATACGAGAGTACTTCCACAGCTCCTTGGGAAGAGGCGATAAATTATGCTTCCCGCTCAGAAAGCGATATTCCCGCCCTAATTCTTGCGCATAATCATCCTGCTCGCCTAGCAATCCGGCCTGACCAAAAAACAAGGCCTCCATTTGATTCGTCTGATTCCGCAGCGGGCGCCAAAGCCTTGCCGGACAAGCCCTACTTAAAAGCAACATCGGCTCCGCATTAACCTTTAGTCCTATACCATAAGCTAAGAAACGGTAAAAACTCTCTTGCCAATCACCCTGCGTTTCCTCTAAAATTTGCTCCAAAACCGCACTCTTCATCACCAATCTTTCCGCTATTAAGCGATCAATCATACTGCTTTTTAAAATATCATCTACCCCCTTAAAGGAAGATGCGCAGGCAATGCTTTCTTGGTTCTGCATCAACTGCTCGAAGCGCCAATACAGATATTCGTCAAAGCAACCTTTTAAACTAATGCAAGGTAATTCCTCTTCGGAATTGAGATACACCGGCTGATCATCATCATATACTACATGCAGGATTACATTTTGGTAAACCGGATCAAACTGATGTTTATGTTTATACCAATCACTCGCTTTCACGTGCAATTCAACCTGCCCTACCCAAAGCTGATTATCGAGGTAAATTTTAGCTTCTAAAAAATCGGGACCGCTATCATGGTTGTGGTAGCCTGGGTGAACCACCTTTAATTTTTGTCCCCGACTGCTAAGCTTAAAGGCACTGTTAAAGTTCTGATACTTCCATAAATAGTGTAAAAAATCTTCGGTCATGGTTATTTGATGTTTAAACAGTATTTTAGCACTTCACATAAAATACAGAGTTTTCCGCATGGGGATTCAAGAAGAAATCAAGCAGAAGAATTTCCGCAGTTCTTACCAAAAGGCCTTTATCAACATCATGTACACCAACAATTGGCTGCAAGAACAAATGCGCGGCTTATTGCAAGGTGAAGAACTTACCACTCAGCAGTTCAATGTTTTACGCATCCTGCGCGGTAGCTACCCCGATCCCTTGAGCACCCTACAAATTCGCGAACGTATGCTCGATAAAATGAGTGACACCTCCCGCATTGTCGATCGTTTGATGAAAAAAGAACTCGTTACTAAAATCACCTGCGCCAGCGATAAACGCCTAGTAGATGTCTGCATCACTTCCCTCGGCCTAGACAAGCTCAAAAGAATCGACGAAGAAGAAGTCCTTATCGATAAAGCCTTACACAATCTCAGTTCCGAAGAAGCCGAAACCCTCAGCCTTCTCCTCGATAAAATCCGCGCAAAAAAGGACTAATTCAGCCACCTTCACTTAGACTTTCTCAAATCCAAGGCTAAAACTAAATCAAAATAAAACCGAATCCGCCCTAAGCGTTTTTGATAAATGTTTGTTTGCACATTTCCGCAATTGGATTTTCTACCCTTTGCCTGCAAGAACCTCATTCACGAGGTTTTACGTTGTCAAATACAATTGAATTCTCTCTTCCTAATCCACTTATTTTCCTACCGAATTACAATCGAATCCCAATCCCGAAGGGATTGAATATTTGTAGAAAAAAATCCCTCCTACAACACGACCCCGAAGGGGTCGCATAGATTAAAAATTCCAAAATCATCGAAACAATAACAAGAGTAATTCACGAGAATCCCACAACACCTCACTCTACTGTCATGCTGAGTTAAAAGTTTTAGTTTTTAAAACCAAGAAGATTTGATGACATATAGCCAAGGAAAAGCATTGGAAATTCCCATTTTCATTTTAACGTAATTGTCA
>PZPB01000055.1 GCA_003045865.1 Bacteroidota bacterium
TACGCCTAATGCGGCATGCAGGTATTGCGCAACATCAAAGTCTGGATTGTTTTTAGACTTCTGAACTTTCTTTGTTCTGCTTTTCGGTGAGTTTCCACTTGTCATCTTTTGAATGATCTTCTCACTTTCTGCATCACACTGCTTTAGTTGCTTTTGCAAAAAAATATAATGATCGTAGGCCAATTGTAGATTAAACACTTGTTCCTCTCGCCAGTTGCCCTCCAATGATTTAATCAATGTCTCTTCTGATGCTTTAATTCTCCTATCACGGTGCTGGGCTAATTTTTTAGGGTCTCGCTCGCCTTCCAGTATGGCGGTAATTATTTTTGTTCCGGTCGTGCCATTTAAATCCCGGATTACATTGTTCAACTTAATGTTCATTTGATCAAAGGCTTTCTGCATGTGCTGTGTCTTTCGGCTCATTTGTTGAACGATGCTTTTTCGCTGTCTTACATGGTTGCGAAGTGAACGAGTAATGTTGTCAGGCTGAAAACTCGCACGTAATAAACCAAAAGTGTGAAGCTGCTGCAACCAGCGGGCATCACTCACATCGCTTTTTCGACCTGGTACATTTTTTACATGGTGCGCATTGACCAAATAAACCTCAAAACCATAATCCAGTAAAATGGTGTATAAATCGAACCAGTATACACCGGTTGATTCCATAGCAATGGTTTCTACTTTGCAGGATAACAACCACTTTGCCAATTGATGCAAGTCTCTTGTAAAGCCCTTAAAGGTGCGTACAGAATCTTTGCTTTTGTCTTCCGGAACGGCTACAACATGCTCATTTGATGCCACGTCAATTCCTGCTGCATTTGGATTTACTAACTTCGTTGCCATTATTATTTGTTTTAGAAACGGGAATGTGAAATCAGCATACTTAAAAACAGATATTCTATCATAAGGGATCTAGGTCACCAATAGATAATCTAACGGTATGCATACCTAAACTGAGTTGTGGGCTTGAAAGCACCATTGTTTAAAAAGGTTTGATTTCACAATTCCCGTTTTTGTTTCACCACAAGGTAAGCAACACCCAGTTATCAAAATAGATAATAGGAGCATCGCTCATAGAGGAACTGAGTTCGATTTGAAATTCCGTATCAGCCATCCTTTTAAAGTGAGAGCTTTCAACTGATTTCCTTGCAAAATTAGGTATCTAAAGATCATTTACGAATTACTTAGATTTAGTATTTTCAATCCATTGCAAAACTTGCTTCTAAAAAATTCCAACCGAACCTCATACGCGATTGTAGCACCGCAATTTTTTAAGTGAAGATTTAAGGCCAGAGCCTAAATTTGAATTCATTTTTTGGTGGTTTAGCCCTACACATCTGTACTTGCGCATCAGGCGAAAGCCTAAAAAGAGACAAAACGGTTTGGTGAAAAAGATAAACCTGAGTTCGGCGTAAAATTATATTCTCAGATTTTCAATAAAGGAAAAGACTAGTTTGGATTGTATAGCTGTAGCGGGCGGCAATAAATGAGCTAGAGGCAGGATTTCGCTATTATTGGAAAAACTTTAAGCCTCATCTAGATAGCGGTTTTTGGTGTTTTAGCCCTTCACGAAAGCCCGCTATTAGCCCACTGTTTCGCCTGTAAACCCAGAATTTGTAAGAGGTTTGGGGCCTAATTTCACATTGAACTCAGGTTATTAAGAAAGCCGAGAACATAGGGATTGCCTGCCTTTTGTTCAAATCTGCTGATGATAATTAATTTTGGCTGCAGATATTTATTTAGTTTGCCGCTTATTTTTACACCATGAATCATTTGGCGCCCTTAGATTGGCTTATCGTTATCTTCTTTATGCTTCTCTTTGTGGGGATTGGCATTTATTATCGGGGCAAGTCGGAAGGAGGTTTGGCGGATTTCTTTTTAGGGGGGCGGAAGTTGCCTTGGTATATTGCTGGCGTAAGTATGGTAGCGACCACCTTTGCGGCTGATACACCTTTATGGGTAACCGAGAAAATTGCCCAAAACGGAATTTCTGGAAACTGGCTCTGGTGGAATATGGTGATAGGTGGAATGCTTACTACGTTCTTTTTTGCGCGTCTTTGGCGCAGAGCAGAAATAATAACCGAACTGGAACTTTTAGAAATACGCTATAGCGGAAAAGTAGCTTACTGGCTACGGGCCATTCGTGCGGTTTACTTAGGACTTTTTATGAATGTGGTTATTATCGGCTGGGTAAATGCGGCTTTGATTTCCATTTTAGAAGTGTTTTTTGAAATCCCTTACGAACAAGCCTTTTGGTTTACCCTGGCGGCCATGGCTTTAGTAGCTTTATATTCTTCTATCGCGGGTTTATTGGGTATTGCGATTACGGATTTTGTGCAGTTTATAATTGCCATGACCGGCAGTATTGTTTTGGCGGTAGTGGTTTTAAACCTCCCCGAGGTAGGTGGTATTAGCGGTATGAAAGCACAATTGCCAGCTTGGCGTTTGAGCTTCTTTCCGAGTATAAACTCCGCTTCGGATATTGCGGTTGGTACTTTCTCACTTTCAGCGGGAGCCTTCTTTTCTTATATCGTTTTGCAGTGGTGGGCGAGTTGGTACCCGGGTAATGAGCCAGGCGGTGGCGGCTATATTTCGCAACGCATGATGAGCGCGAAGGATGAAAGGCAAGCGGTATATTCCAGTCTATTTTTTCAAATTGCACATTATTGTTTACGTCCTTGGCCGTGGATTATTGTGGGCTTGGCGGCTTTAATTCTGTATCCCGATTTACCCATAGAAGAGTCGCGCAAGGGCTTCATTTTAGCGATGCGCGATCACTTACCGGTAGGTTTAAAGGGCCTCCTTTTTGTGGGTTTCATTTCGGCTTATATGAGTACTATTTCTACTCAATTAAACTGGGGTAGCAGCTATCTTACGAACGACCTCTATCAACGCTTTATAAAACCGAATGATAGCTTTTCCAATCAGGCGAAAGCCAATAAACACTATGTTTTTGCAGGAAGAATGATTACCATAGGCATTATGATAGTGGCTATGTACGCTACTTCGCAAATTACCATGATAGATGAGGCCGCGCAATTTTTAATAGCCAGTGGGGCCGGTTTAGGAATGGTTTTAATCTTGCGTTGGTATTGGTGGCGCATTAATGCTTGGAGTGAGCTAAGTGCAACCATAGCCCCTTTTATCGGATTAGCGATTTCTAAATATGTTTTGCCAAACTATTTGCCCGAAAGCTTTTTTGTAAACAATGGAGACTTTATGTTTACGGTGATTTTCACCAGTGTTGTTTGGCTCGTGGTTACTTTTAGTACGGCGCCCACTGATACTAAGGTTTTACATGCTTTTTATCAAAGAATAAAACCGGGTGGAGCCTGGGGGCCTTTTAAAGTGGAAGGTGAAAAAGGACCAGCTTTAAGCCCGCTATTTTTTAGTTGGATTTTCGGTGTTATTATGGTTTACTCTATTCTTTTTGGATCGGGTAAACTGATTTTTCAGGAGTGGACCGCCTCAATAATTTGGTCAACTTCTGCGCTTATTGCTGGGTTTTTAATGATTCGCTTTATGCGAAAGTCAAAATTTTTTAAAGATTAATTTTTATGCGTTTTTCAAAATTATTTAGTTCTCTTTTAGTCTTAAGTCTTTTAAGCAGTGCCTGTGGTAACCTGCGCATTAAAACCGAAATGCCTTATCAGCCCAATGCTAAGGTGAAAAAAATAGCGCTTGTAGCCTTGCATTTAAACCCTCCCGTATTGCCCGAAACTCCCGTGGGAGATGCTTCTGCTTTTAATAAAAAGTTGGTGGCTAATAAAAAGGAAATTCTAGACCTTTTTAGTCGTGAAGTAGAGAAAATGACCAATGAACTAGGTATGGGCTTAGAAGCACAATTGGGAATTAGTACCGATTATGGTCAGGCACTAAAGGATGTTAAAGGATACGATCGCTTGGCTTTAAAGTCAGATAAGGAAGTTTTAAAGGTGAAGAATGATATATTCTCAGACATTTTAATTTCCGACGGCTCCTTAAGCTTATTGGATTTTGAAGAAGGTAATGTGAAAGATTATTTGGAAGAAAGTCCGCGTTTACGTTCGCAAGTACGCAGTCTTTCTAAAAGTCTTGGTGCCGAGCTAATTGCCTACGCTAATGCGAAAGTTGTGGTAGATAAGGTGCAGCGCTATGGCGAGAAGGCGAATATTAGATTGCTGATCGATATTTATCTTTTTGATGATCAAGGAAAACTAGTGGGGCAGAGCTACGGTGAAACTGAACCTTTTATTATTTCTGGTTCATTGGCTAAGGACTTTGATTTGGTTTTTGAAGCTTATCCTGTTTTGCAGAATTTAATTCTTACGGATCTACAAAAATTAGAGGAATAGATGAAAGGGCATTATAGTCTTCTTATTATTTTCCTTTTGGCCTTTGTTGCTCAAGGGCAGAACACTAAAAATGATGCGGAAGGTCCAGAGTACTATCAGGTAATTAAAGATTATCAGGCTTTAGCAGCGCAATATGATAATGCCAAATTGCTAGAATTTGGCCCCACCGATAGCGGCAAACCGCTGTCGCTATTTTTAGTACAAAAGGAGAAAATAGAAGGGGAAGATATCGCTACCCTTAGTAAGGATAAACTGGTTATTTTTATAAACAATGGGATTCACCCGGGTGAAAGCTGTGGCATTGATGCAAGCTTAAGGTGGTTAGAGCGCATGCTTAAGGCACCTATTGATCAAGAAGTTTTAATTGCCGTGATTCCAGTTTACAATATTGGTGGACTGCTGCAACGCCGGCCGCATACTCGCGCCAATCAAAATGGTCCCACTTTACAGGGTTTTAGAGGGAATGCTCGCAATCTCGATTTAAACCGCGATTTTATTAAAGCTGATGCTCGTAATACCCTTGAGTTTTACCGCGTTTTCCAATCTTTACATCCTCATATTTTCATAGACACACATACCTCTAATGGTGCCGATTATGCCTATACCATGACGCTGATAAGCACCCTTGCTGATAAACTTGCGCCACCCATGGCCAATTTGTTAAAGGATAAAATGGAGCCTGCCTTATACGCATCTATGAAAATGAAAAATTGGGAAATGACGCCCTATGTAAATGTATTTGGCCGAACGCCCGACAATGGTTTTAGCGCTTTTTTAGAAAGTCCCCGCTACGCTAGTGGCTACACGGCCTTGTTTAATACCATCGGTTTTATTAGCGAGGCCCACATGTTTAAACCCTATGCCGATAGAGTAGCTGCCACCGAGGCTTTTTTAGAGTCGGTTTACGATTTTTCATCTGCCCAGAGCGCAGAAATTAAAAAGGCAAAAAAAGCCGCTGATCAATGGCAAATGGAGGCAGACTCTTTTCCTATCGACTGGAAATTAGACTCTACGGTTATTGAAAAACTAAATTTCCAAGGCTTTGAATCAGCCCAACTAAAGAGCCATTTAGGGCCTTATAAGCGCCTTAAATACTTTCGCGATTCCGCTAAAAATAGCATCTTAAATTATTATCCCCATTATGCCACTACTGTAGATGCGCAAGTACCGAGCTTTTATGTAATCCCTTATGCTCAGCGTGAAGTAATTGAGCGATTACAAGCTCATTCTATTAAGATGATTCCTTTAAAAAAGGATACCCTAATTGAATGCGACTTTTGGGAGATTGAAGAATATGAATTTGGATCACAGCCTTATGAAGGTCACTTTAGAGTCGAAAATATTAAGGCGAAAAGGGAAAAAGCCAAAAGGAAGTTTTACCAAGGCGATTTTTTAGTCCCAGGGCAGCAAGCTCATGCCTATTTTTTAGCTTCGGTTTTACATCCAATGGGACGTGATAGTTACCTCAGTTGGGGCTTTATGCATAGTATTTTAGGGCGCAAAGAGTATTTTTCACCTTATGTTTTTGAAGAAACAGCCGAACAACTATTAGCTAATGATAGTGAGCTAAAAGCGGAGTTTGAGGCTTGGCAGAAAGCAAATCCTGCGCAAGCAAAAAGTGCCTATGCCAGCTTAAACTGGATATATCAGCGCAGCGATTACTTCGAGGAAGAATATTTGCGTTATCCTATAGGCTTTATCAATTAGCACCGAAACTTAAGAGGCAGGCCTTTACCTTTGCACCGCAATGGAAAACCAAACTTTGTACTATTTTCTGCTTTTAGCGGGAGGTTTGCTCGCGGGAATTATAAATACCTTAGCGGGAAATGGCTCTGCTATTACGCTTAGTTTGTTGATTTTAAGCGGCATGCCTGCTACTGCTGCCAATGCCACCAATAGAGTAGGAGCTCTTTTTCAAACTATTACGGCGGTGCTTAGTTTACGCAAAAGCAAGCGAACCAAATTTTTGTTTAAGGATAGTGCGTGGTTTTTTATTCCTTCGGTACTAGGTTCTTTTATAGGAGCATTTCTAGCGATTGATATTGACCCCATTCTGCTAAAGCGCATTATTGGGCTTATTATGTTATTGCTTTTATTTACCATGCTTTATAAGCCGCAAAAATGGGCACGTGCTACCAATTTGGATCACTCAAAAAAAACTTGGTCTAACTGGCTTATCATTTTTGTAATCGCTGTTTACGGAGGTTTCCTGCAAATGGGAATTGGTATTATGATCTTAAGTGCCTTAGTGTTATTAGCTCAATATAGCTTAAGAGATGCTAATATTATAAAGCTTGTATTAGCTTTGATATTTGTAGTTCCTGCTTTTATTATTTTTGTTGTGAATGGTCAAATTGATTGGGTACCGGGTTTAATCTTGGCCCTGGGTCAATCTATTGGGGCGGTAATTGGAGCGCGTTATATCCTCTTTCTCCCTAAGGCAAATACCATTGTGCGTTACACTTTATTAGTAATACTTACAATATCAGCTCTTTCGCTTTTAGGCGTATTTGGGTGATTAGTATACCATGGGAGAATCTTGTGCAAAGGAAAATTGGTTTAAGAAGTGGTTTAATACTTCCTATTATCACATGCTATATCACCAACGTGACAATACCGAGGCGCAACTTTTTATTACCAATTTGGTAAAGGAGTTAAATCCTCCAAAAGGCAGTCATTTTCTAGATCTAGCTTGCGGTAGAGGTAGGCATTCCCTTTTTTTAAACCAGCAGGGTTTTGAGGTTACTGGTATGGACTTAAGTGAGGAGAGTATTAATTTTGCTCAGCAATTTACCACTGATAAGCTTCACTTTTACAGCGGCGATATGCGCGAATCGTATGGTGAAAATCGCTTTGACTTTATTATCAATCTTTTTACCAGTTTTGGCTATTTTGAAAATAATGATGATAATCGAAAAGTATGCAGGCAAATTGCTAAAGCCTTAAAACCAGGGGCTAAAGTTCTGATAGATTTCCTTAATGTTAGTCAGCTCGAGCAAGGTTTGGTTCCCCAAGATGAGTTTTTAATAGAAGATTGTCATTTTGCTATCGAGCGAAAAATTGTAGAAGGGAAGGTTTTGAAAACCATCAAAGTAAAGCAGAAGGAGAAAGAAGAGGTGTTTTATGAATGCGTTCAGTTGTTGTACGAAGACGACTTTAAAAACTTGCTAGAAGAATGCGGTTTACATTATGAACAATCCTTTGGAGATTATACCTTTGAACCATATTCAGCTCAGAAATCAAAGCGCTTAATTATTCTCGCTTCTAAATGATAAAAGAAATTCTTTTTTTAATTCTAGCCGTAGCTATTGGTGGAGTTTTAGCGGCTATTTTGAGGCGTTCAAAAGCCATTTCTATAAAGGTGCTCCTTACTTTTAGTGGTGCTTATCTTTTGGGAATTGGCGTATTTCACCTTTTACCGGAAGTGTACGAATCCCATTCCCACCATTACGGGGCAGTAATAATGCTCGGCTTTTTTGTTCAGCTCATTTTGGAAGCTTTTAGTAAAGGTTTAGAGCACGGTCATAGTCACAGTGAGCTTTTTGCTAATAAAGGTTTGCCCTTTGGGGTATTACTTAGTCTTTTCTTACATGCCTTTTTAGAAAGCATCGCTATTGGTGGATCGCACAATCATGTAAGTAGGGATGCCTTATTATGGGGATTACTGGTACACAAAGTTCCCGTAACCATCATCTTGTATAATATGCTTTGTGAGTTTACAAAGAAGCTGCCGGTAGTATTATTTTGGCTGTTACTGTTTGCTTTAATGGCTCCTCTTGGTGTCTTGGTAGGTTCGCTTTTACCGGCTTTAGGCGATTATAGCGGAGAACTACCGGCCTTTGTTTTTGGTATTTTTCTGCATATCAGCACCACTATTCTTTTTGAAGGAAATCAGTCGCATGGATTTAATATTATGAAATACGGCGTAATCCTCTTAGCTCTTGGCTTAGCTTGGTTATCAGTAAGTCACTAGTAATTTTAAAGTATTGAATATCATAAATTTGCAGCCGAAGCCGCTGTGCCAGCGCTAAATTTGCACAGAATATTTCTTTTGCCTAATTGCAATAGATAAGATTGAACAAGGCCCTTCGATAGTGGCTAATTCTTGAACTATATTTGCAATGGTTATGAAATTCAGAATCGTATAAATTTAACTAATATCATAAAATCAATCCCATGAGTGTTTTAGTAGGAAAAAAAGCCCCAAGCTTTACTGCCGCGGCAGTAATAAACGGAGAGGAAATTGTAGAAGACTTCTCTTTAGATCAGTACTTAGGAAAGAAATATGTTGTTCTTTTCTTTTACCCAAAAGACTTCACATTTGTTTGTCCAACCGAGTTACACGCATTTAACGAACGCAAAGCTGATTTCGATAAATTAGGCGTAGAATTAGTAGCAGTTTCTACTGATACGGAACAAAGCCACTGGGGTTGGTTACAATTAAGTAAAGATCATGGTGGTATCCAAGGTATCACTTACCCAATTGTTGCGGATACCAACAAAACCATTTCTAATAACTACGATGTTTTAGCCGGCAGTTTCTACTACGATGAGGACGACATGCTTCAAGCAGAAGGCGAGCTAGTTGCTTACCGTGGTCTTTTCTTAATCGACAAAGAAGGCGTTGTTCGTCACCAAGTAGTTAACGATATGCCTTTAGGTAGAAACGTTGACGAAACCTTACGCATGGTAAAAGCTTTACAATTTAACGAAGAAAAAGGTGAAGTTTGTCCTGCCAACTGGGATGAAGGTAAAGAAGGGATGAGCGCTACCCACGACGGCGTTGCAAGCTACCTAAGCAAAAACTAAGTTTAAAACTTAGATTCCAATCTGATAATTCAGGTTAATAGTATAAGAAAAGAGCCTTGTCCATTGGTACAAGGCTCTTTTTTATTTTAATGTGGTTTCCCAAGATGAGCTAGAAATTATTTTTGGAACTTAAATTAAACACCCGAAAGGAGGTCCACCAAGGAAATTATCGCCAATTGAACCTTAAAACTGAAAGAATAAGGACGTTTGGATGATAGCCCCACCAAGGTTAGAACGCAATTCGTTATTACGGCTAAAGTTGCAGTAATTATAGCTAGAACGTATTCCAACTTGACGAGTGCCGTAAACCCGTACCTTCCATTCTAAGCCAAGACCTAAGCTTAACGATTCAAGCCAAAAAGGACTTTCGGTATCGGTATCGGCATCATAGGTATTCAAATCAGTGGCTAAAATTGTGTATCCTAATGTTGCACGAAAAGCCAAGCTTGTGCGCGGTGCTTTTAAAAACTCATAGGCATAATAGCCACCCATATAAAGGTTACTATTAATGTCACTTTTTTGAATTACATCTTCTAAATCGATTCTTAAGCTATCGGATCGAACCGGAAAGCTGAGGATAAAGTCGATCCCATAATTATGCCTTCTATAAGCTCCACCAGCGCTAATAGCAAAACCATGACTAGTGCCAATTTTCTCCGCCAGAGCTTCGGTGTAAATGGTGTTCGCATAAGCGATAAACATATAATATTCAGATAACGAAGTACTTTGCTCAGATAAACTTTTCTCGGTATCTCGACCTTCTGTTAGCTTTAAGGTTTTGGAGCGATAAATTAAATTATTAGCCTCTTGAAATTTGTTACAGCTTAGTATTTTAAGACATAAACTTTCGCGCGCTCTCCATTTTTTGGAGGCTAATATTTCCTCTGCCCAAGTAGTAGTGTAACTTAAATACTTTTGTAAAGTGCCAATAGCATTATAATACGAGAGGTTATTGATGTATAAAGAATAGAATTCACTCAATGAGGCGGCGCTATCGAGGGACTTTCCTTGACTAAGATCGTGCAGAATTTTCGTGCGAATTTGCATTTCAGAATTTCCGCAGTCTTTTTGCCAATAGTTTAAAAGTGAGTCGAGGTTTTGGAGATTTTCAGCGCGCGAGTTTGAACTAATTAGTTGAGGAATGCGCTGGTCTTTTTCATAACATGATTCCCTCGCGGGGATAAATAGATCGCTAAAGCTTTTTTCTTGGGCGCTAAGAGTCGAACTAAATAGTATGAAAATTAGGAGAAGTTTTTTCATGGTTTCGTAAAAACAAGATGATATGAAAAATTAGGTGAAACTAAATAATACTGCTCCTAAATTACACTAAAATCGACATTAATGAATTCGTATTTTAGTGGAGGTTCTAATTTATTGATAAGCAAACTCTGCTATCACTGGATAGTGATCCGATAGGGTTTCCGTTCTAACCTTATAGTTAAAGCAGCGCAATTCAGCCGAATATAAAATATAATCGATTCGCAAAGGAATAGGTCCGCGGTTATAGGTTCTAACCAGTCCATCACCGGCATTTATAAAGCTATCGGATAAACTATCGGTTATGCTTTGATAGGTATAACTGCTGGGAGGGTCATTAAAATCGCCTGCTAAAATAAGGGGATATGGACTTTTTGAAAGCAGTATCTTCAAGTCTTCCACCTGATGCGCCCTTCGAATAAATGCCGCTTTTAAATCACCACCAACCTTGCTCAATCCCTTGGTTATTTGATCTTGATTTTTATCACTCAAACTGCCTAATTCGGCATAATCTTCATCTTTTAAACCGACAGAAGCGAGGTGAACATTAAGGAAGCGTATCATGCGTCCCTGCCATTCTACATCACAAATTAGGGCTTTACCTTTGGGGCCGATTGAGTCGGGGATAGCGAATTCATAAGTTTCAGTTCTTACTAATGGATAGCGAGAATAAGTGATCTGGCCCGTTCCACCCGCTCTTTCGTTAAAGCTACTGTACTGGTAGTTAAGCTTCACCTTTAAGGCCGGACTGAGCTGTCGGTATTCTTGCAATTGCAAAATATCGGGATTCTCGTCTAAAATTAAATCCTCAATCTGTTTGGGCACATCATTGATATCCAGCCAATTAAAGTGATTAAGCATGCGAACATTATAGCTCATCACCTTTAAGGTAGATCCGCTCGCAATTACGTGATTACTGCCTCTAAACTGGTAAAGTTCACCCAAATGCGTATAACCTAGGGCAATGGCAAGCGTTGGTAAAATGATTTTCAGTTTTAAACGTAAAGCCCACCAAATGGCAAAAATGATATTTCCTAAAAGGAGGTAGGGGTAGGCCAATCCTAAAAATGAAAACCACGAAACAATGCGAGGGTCGATATAGCCAACTAGGTAGGAAGCCATCAGAAGAAAGGCAATAATGGTATTTATTACATATAAAAAACCATCAATAAAAGACTTCTTCCGCGTGGCCATTAGTCTTTGCCAAATTTAAAAAGATGTTCTTTTTCATCTTTGCTCAGGCTATCATAGCCACTTCGGCTAATTTTATCTAGAATTTGATTGAGTTTCGCTTCATCGTTCTGCGGGCCGGTGTTTTGGCGATAGCCCTTATTAAAGCCCCCCGAAGAGTACACCTTTTTTAGTTTTGGCTTAGCTTTGAAAAGGTTAGCAATTTTGTCTAATAAGGCCGAAAATCCATCGCTAAGGTCTTTGCCTTCGCGGTAAGCACGCGCCATTAAGAAACCAAAGGCTGCGCCACCAATATGGGCAATTCTGCCGCCCGCATTAGCACCATCGCCTAAACCAATTAAATCGGTTAAGAGAGCAAAAGCCGCAACTCCCCAAAGCGGAACGGTTGCAATAAAAAAGATGCGAACGGGGAAACGAGGATTATAAGTGGCAATAGCGAAAATAACAGCCATAACCCCTGCAGAGGCACCGCGGTTATTGCTAATACTTACAACATCACTAAAGGCTGGGAAAATGTTATAAAAAATAACGTAAAGAAAACCACCAATAATACCTCCCAATAAATAAGTACTAATTAAGCGGCGACTGCCAAAATATTCTAAGAACAACCGTCCTCCAAAAAAGAGCCAAAGCATGTTAAAAAGAATATGCATAAAGCCTTCGTGTAGAAACATATAACTAACCAAGGTCCAAGGGCGAGTGGCTAAAGTAAGTAAGTCGCTAGGAAGGGCGGTAAAGCTGATAAAAAAGCCACTAATATTGGCTTGAAATAAGAAACTTAGAATGCGCAGCAATAAAAAGGCTACATAAAATCCTAAGTTCACAAGAATTAAGCGGGTAAGGGCGTCACCACTTTTAAAACTCAGTTTGATATCGTCGATAATATTAGCCATTAGTAAAAGGTACCATTATTCTTTTTCCAGTAGCGTAAAAGTAAGAAGCCAAATAACATTCCTCCCAGGTGAGCAAAATGCGCCACATTAGAAGCGGGATCATTAACTATTCCATTGTATAATTCTAAGGCACCATAAATAGCCACAAAATATTTAACCTTTACGGGTAACACAAAGTAAATGTAAATGTATTGGTTCGGGAAAAGCATTCCAAAAGCGAGCAGTACGCCAAAAACTGCGCCCGAAGCGCCCACTGTGGGGGAGTTTAAAAGGGCATTTGCTTGGCCCATAATTGGATTTGAGTAATTCATACCTTTTTCCAAGAGAACTGAACCTTCTCTTAAAACAGTATTAATTTCGACTTCTGATAACTGCTCAACCAAAGAGCTGTATTCCCAGTATTGAATACCTAAATGTAAAAAGGCTGCTCCTAAACCCGTAACAAAGTAGTAGATTAAAAAGCGTTTCGGTCCCCAAACATTTTCTAAAGCATTACCGAACATCCACAAGGCGAACATATTAAAAAAGATATGCCCCATATTGCCATGCATAAACATATGGGTTACCAATTGATAGGGACGAAAATGCTCTGATTGTGGCAGGTAAACCCCCAATAATTCAATCAAGTTGGTCCCGAAAACATTACTTAAAACAACGCTGGCTAAAAAGAATAGTCCGTTGATAATAAGCAGGTTTTTGATAACCTCCGGAAGTAGTCTAAATTGTATAGGTGACTGCTGCATTAATTAAAACTTTTATCGATATCACTTAAAGTGAGATTTACTATTATCGCTTTGCCATCAGGGCTGTGGTAAGGAGACTTGCTCGCAAAAAGCTCATCCACCAAATTAGCCATAGCGGGGTTTTCAATAAGTGTTCCCCTGCTAAAAGCGGCCACTTTGGCCATTTTTTGTGCCATTGTTTCTTGGTATTCCTCTTCCGAGTTATCATTGAAGTCTTTATGGGCTTCAATAATATTTTCGATGATTTCCTGCACGGGCGCATTCTCTAGAAATAAAGGAACACCATGCACCACCAATTGGTTTTTACCGAATTCATCTAAATCAAATCCTAAGGCTCTAAGTTTTGGAAGAATCTCAAGGCTCAAAGCGAAATCGGCCGCATTGAGTTCGATATTTTGCGGGAAAATTAATTGCTGACTGGGAATTTGTCGGTTGCGTAAGGCTGCCATAATTTTCTCAAATAAGATGCGCTCTTTGGCTCTTCTTTGATGAATAAGAATAAGCCCATCACCATGTTTGGTTAAAATATATTTCCCCCCAACTTGTAAATAGGTTTTGCGCGTATTGGCTAATCCTTCATTTGAAGCAAGAAGTTGCCCTTGCTCACTTTTCGTATCGGGCATTTCAGGAATCTGACCTAAAAGCGATTCCCATTCTCGGCTTTGTGAACTTTCGGGTCTTTGATAATTAGAACCTGATTTAAAGCTAGGTGCGCTGCTTCCAGCGCTTGTATTTTGGCCCGCATCTTTGTTAAAGGGATTAAAACTCGGGTCGATGTAAATACCTGGTGCTTCTACCGAGCCACTTTTAGGATAGCTCACAAATTGCTGATCATGCTCAAAGTCGAGACTGGGAGCAATATTGTATTGACCCAGGCTGTGCTTTACTGAGGAACGGATTATAGTGTGAATAGCGCGTTCATCGTCAAATTTCACTTCCGTTTTAGTGGGGTGAATATTTACATCAATTCTTGCTGGGTCTAGCTCTAAGTATAAAAAGTAGCTCGGGTAGCTATCGTCGTTTAGTAATCCTTCAAAAGCCTTTTGTACCGCTTTATGCAGATAGGCATTTTTAATGAAGCGATGGTTTACAAAAAAGAATTGCTCGCCTCTAGTTTTACGGGCAAACTCCGGTTTTCCTACGAAGCCGTGGATACTTAATATTTCCGTCGATTCTTCTACAGGCACTAACTTCTCATTGTACTTTTTCCCGAAGATGTTTACAATTCTTTGCCTTAAAGAACTGGCTGGTAAATTGAAAATCTCCGAACCATTATGCTCAAAGCTAAAGGCCACATCGGGGTGAGCCATCGCCACTCTTTCAAATTCGTCAATCAAATGTCTTTGCTCAACTTGGTTTGATTTCAGGAAATTACGACGAGCGGGAATGTTATAAAAGAGATTACGGACTTCAATATTTGTTCCTTGCGGGCAAGAACAAAACTCTTGTAATTCTACTACATTGGCCGCTACTTTTAAATGCGTTCCAAGTTCCGACTCTGAAGTGCGGGTGCGCATCTCCACCTGAGCTACCGCACTTATAGAAGCAAGGGCTTCACCGCGAAAGCCTTTGGTAATAATGCTAAAGATATCTTCTGCCTTGGTAATTTTACTGGTAGCATGCCTTTCAAAAGCCATACGACTATCGGTTTCGCTCATGCCTTTCCCATTATCAATTACTTGAATAAAGGTTTTACCGCTTTCACGTGCAATTAGCTTCACCTCACTGGCCTCAGAATCGACACTGTTTTCTAGTAATTCTTTTACTACCGAAGCCGGCCTTTGTACCACTTCTCCTGCGGCAATTTGGTTGGCTACATTATCGGGCAAAAGCCTGATGATATCGGCCATTAAAATTTAATTATATAGTAAGTAATGCTAAGTAAAGCAAGAATAATAACCATCAACATGCGGTTAGATGAGTTCACTTTGGTTTGACGTGCATCTTGCCAAGAATTACTCAGGTTTTCGCGCATATGCTCGCCATTCGTTTTCTTAATCTGCTTTTCTCGCTCATATTTCCGCTTTAGCTTGTCCAAGCGTTCTTGCCTTTCGTCGTAATAACGCGGCTTAAACTCAAAGGCTTTATGGCGATTTTGCTTTATGAAACTGGGTAATTTCGGCGCTTCCATGCTAAATTTTATTTTTCAGTGCTTTCCTTTTCTGGCGCTTGCGCAGATGCGTCAACAGATGCGCTTGGCACTTTAATCATATACACTTTACCACTGGCATTAGGTAAGTATTCTAAACGCAGCCAAGGGTTGTGAAACTTCAATTGGCGGTAACTTATGCCATATTTGGTATTGAAGTAATCCACGTGACCTAGAGCTGTATCTACCGGAACTTCGGTAGTGGCAACAGGGAAATAGGCATGCTCATCTCTAAGATGAAATCCGTATTTCGCGGGCTGAGAGATAATTTCTTTTACCGCAATGATTCGATATAAATAGCGGCCTGTTTCCGGATTGAGAGTGAGATCGAAAAAGTTGTCGGCTTTTTGGCGTTCCAATTGTTTCTGCACACCATTGATCCCCATATTATAAGAGGCAGCAGCCAAACTCCAGCTACCTAATTTCTTTTTGGCATCTAATAGATATTGACAAGCCACGCGGGTAGCTTTTTCCAAATGGTAACGTTCGTCTACTGCGTTGTTTACTTCTAAGCCATAGTCTTTTGCCGTTCCTTCCATAATTTGCCAGAAACCTACCGCTCCCGCTGGAGAAACCACATTCATAAAACCAGATTCAATTAGCGGCAAATATTTAAAGTCCTCAGGAATGCCATATTCTGCCAAAATCGGTTCAATAATAGGGAAATAACGCTTCGAGCGCTTCAAAAAAAGTAAAGTTTGACTTTGCCAGTAGGTATTCACCAATAGCTCACGGTCAAAAGCCTCACGAATTTGTTCATCTTCTAAAGGAAATTCCTCGCCCGCAAATTTTAAATTCTCGGGTAAACTAATGCTATAAATGCCATAATTTTCATTGAAAGCTTTTTCAAAATCATCATTTGAAAGGCTCGCCACACTTTCTTCCACACTAGGGTAAGTGAAGAAGCTAAAGATCGAACTCATCATAAAAAGGATCACTAAAAAGCTTAATGTTTTAAGACTTTTACGCATTAATATCGGAATTGAGAATTAAGTTCACTTAAGGGACGAGCATCTATGTCTTTCGGAGACAATAAGGGGTTTTCCACATTCCAATCAATTGCCAATTCTGGATCATTCCAAAGCACGGACCCTTCACTTTCCTTATTGTATAAATTGGTACACTTATAACTGAAAATTGTATTGTCTACCAAGGTTAAAAAGCCGTGGGCAAAACCAGGTGGAATCCAGAACATCATTTTATTTTCTCCCGAAAGCATCACTTTGTGGTGTTTGCCATAGGTAGGCGATCCTTTGCGAATATCCACAACTACATCTAGAACGGCTCCTTGAATTACGCGCACTAATTTCCCTTGTGCATAAGGGGGATTTTGAAAGTGTAAACCTCTTAAAACACCTTTATTAGATAAAGATTGATTATCTTGAACAAACTCATAATTAACATCAAATCTTGCGAAAGCATCTTTACTATACGACTCGAAAAAGTATCCACGATCATCGCCGAAAACTTGCGGCATTATTTCAAATAAACCTGGGATATTGGTTTCTATTACTTGCATTTAAGGGTATTGCTTTTTAAAGTTGTACTAATTGGCTACGTCGCTCATAAATTTGATTCGCATAATGCGCAACTCCTCTTCGCTGTAGTCGCCATCAAACTCTTCATGCGCTAAACCAAGATCATCCGACTGGGCCTCCATAAAATAATCGTGAATTTCTTCAATCTGATCTTCATCAAACATTTCATCAATTACATAATCGAGATTGATTTTGGTTCCCGATTGCACGATATGTTCAATTTCGGTAATCAAGTCATCCATACTTAGGCCTTTCGCCGCAGCGATGTCTTCTAGCGTAAGCTTTCGATCGGTACTTTGGATAATGTAAACCTTTAGTCCCGATTTGTTTACCACTGATTTAACCAGAAGACCATCGTCTTTTTCGATATTATTATCTTCCACATATTTGGCAATAAGCTCTAAAAAAGGAGCGCCAAATTTTTTCGCCTTTCCTTCACCAACGCCAGAAATCTGTTTTAATTCATCATAGCTGGTAGGGTAGTGCAGTGCCATTTCATTTAAAGAA
>PZPB01000153.1 GCA_003045865.1 Bacteroidota bacterium
TTTTTTTTATGGTAAAATGCGTTCTGAAAATACCTTCATTTATAAAATAACATCTGTTCGACGTTAAATTAGTATTTTGAGCAGGTCTTATCAGCCTATGGAAAAACTAAAAATTATAATAGCCCTTATTCTTATTCTAGCATTTGCTGCCTGTAATCAAAGCGACCTCAGTTCTTCGCAATCACGTCGTCCTAAAACAGAATTAGACGGTCCCATTATAAAAAGAGATCTAAAAGAGATCGCGGAAGAAGGAAAACTAAGAGCGATAATGATTTATAGCTCCACCTCCTATTTCCTTTATCGCGGTCAAGCGATGGGTTTAGAATATGAACTAGTAAAGCGCTTAGCGGATCATCTTGGTTTAGAATTGGAAATTGTGCTCGCCTCAAATATCGATGAAGTATTTGACCTTTTAAACCGTGGCGAAGGCGATATTATAACCTACGGCTTAACCATAACTGAACCTCGCAAAGAACTTATAAATTTCACCGATTACCTCTACACTACCCATCAAGCATTAGTGCAACGTAAGCCTACAAATTGGCGCAAATTACCACGGCATAAAATCTCCAAATCATTAGTAAAAGACGCTATTGAACTAATTGGTGACACGGTACATTTACATCGCAAGTCTTCCTATTACGAACGTATGATAAACCTACAAGAGGAGATTGGTGGCAGCATATATCTCGATACGGTTCTGGGAAACCACAATATTGAAGACATTATTAAAATGGTAGTAGACGGCAAAATCAAATACACCGTTTCTGATTATAATTTGGCTTCAATTAATCAAACTTATTATCCCATTTTAGATGTGGAAACCCCTATTAGTCTTTCACAGCGCATTGCTTGGGGAGTGCGTAATAACGGCCCCGAATTTTTATCTACCGTCAATCAATGGGTAAATCAGATTCGTAAAACAGATGTTTATCATTTCATCTACGACAAATATTATGTCCACAAAAAATCCTACAAACGCCGCGTAGAAAGCGAGTTTTTCAGCAAGAATAGTGGTCAGATTAGTCAATTTGACACTCTTATTCGCAAACATGCAGAAAAACTAGGTTGGGATTGGCGTTTGGTAAGCTCCGTAGTTTATCAAGAATCGCGCTTCGACCCCAGTTCGACCTCTTGGGCAGGAGCCGGAGGACTAATGCAGGTTATGCCTAGCACTGCAGAAGGTTTGGGATTACACGATGTATATGACCCCGAACAAAACATCGAGGCGGGGACGCGCTACTTAAAAAACATTTGGGATAAGTTTGAAAATATAAAAGACTCTACCCAACGCATAAAATTCACCCTCGCCTCCTATAATTGCGGTTACGGACATTTACTAGATGCCCAAAGGCTTAGTTCCCAAGATGGGAAAGACTCTTTGCAATACGATGCTAATGTTGAAGTTTGGCTGCGCAAAATGGGAGAATACCGTTATTACAGCGACCCCCTCGTGAAATACGGGCCGGTACGAGGTGAAGAACCTTATGGCTATGTGCGTGATATCTTCTTGCGTTATGAGCATTACAAACGATTGATTCCCCTAGACCCTTCTATCTTAGCCTTAGAAGAAAATGAAAAACAGCTTAGCAGTTCTAAACCTTAATTCAGTGATCTTTTTTTTCAGGAGCCCCCCTAAGGAAAGACTAATTTTACCCCTATAACTCTCGACGATACTTCTGTACTAAGATGAAGGAAAGCATTACTCTGGCTGGTGAAGAACTATGGCTATTAGCGCAAAAAGCAATCTACTGGCCCGATAAGCGCACACTTTTTATTGCCGATACACACTTTGGTAAGATTGGCCATTTCAGAAAAGAAGGACTTGCTATTCCCGCCGAGGCGCAGAAAAATAATTACCAAAGGCTTTTCGATTTACTGCTGCAAGTGCAGCCTAAAGCGCTTTATTTTTTAGGCGATCTCTTTCATTCTAAAATGAATAATGAATGGTTAAGCTTTATGGAAACTATTGCTTACTTCCCCCATTGCGAATTTCATTTGATTAGCGGTAATCACGACATCCTTCAGGCCGCCAATTATTCCGAGGCCCAATTGCATTGCCATTTAGAAAGCATCCCTTTAGGGCCATTCTGGTTAAGTCATGAACCCGAAGAAGCTCCTGCAGGATTCTACAATTTGTGTGGTCATATTCATCCTGGCGTAAGCCTAAAAGGAATGGCCAAGCAAAGCTTAAGGCTACCTTGCTTTTTTTTGGAAGAAAGAGGAGGAATATTACCTGCCTTTGGAGATTTCACCGGTTTATACACCATGAAAGCAAAGAAGGGTACGCAGGTTTTCTTAATTGCCGAAGGAAAAGTGATTAATGCTAAAGGCCTCGAAAACTAAATTAGTTTAGCTGTTTGGACGATCTACAAGGAGCATGGAAAGCTAATTAGGCCTAAAATTCACCTTAAGAAATGACGCGAAGATTGTCATCACGCGAATCTTCTTCCAGGTAAAGAAGGAGTCCTTGCCATTTCTTAATCGCATCTTTCAGCATCTTCGCGTTAAAAGGCTTAGGAATGAAATCATTCATACCTGCTTCAATACAACGCTTTTGATCTGCCACTTCAGCATTAGCGGTAACAGCAATAATAATCGGACGTTCAGGCTGATCTTTCACAATGCGCTGGGTGGCTTCAATACCATCCATTTTAGGCATTTGCACATCCATGAAAATAATCTGATAACGCTTGGTTAAAGCCATTTCCCAAGCCTCTAAACCATTATTAGCGATATCTACCTCATAGCCCATGGTCTTCATAATCATGACCAAAAGCTTTTGGTTTATGGGGTTATCTTCCGCGTATAAAATCTTTAAACCTTCAATTTTTTCTTGATACTCATCTTTCAGCTCTTGTGCGTGTCTAGATAAGTTTAATCGGGGAGTTTTTAAAACAAACTCACATACCACTGTAGTACCATGACCGAATTCACTGTCAACCCATAACTCGCCTCCCATCAGCTCAACGATATTGGAGGAGATGGTAAGACCTAAACCTGTTCCACCATGCGTGCGCGTATTGCCTTCGTTACCTTGATTAAAGGCCTTTACAACTTTACTTAAGTCTTCTCCTTTAATCCCAATACCGGTATCCTGAACGGTCATTTTTAAATTTACCAGGTTACCTTCTACGCTTTGCATTTGCATAGAAAAGTTAACATTACCCTTCTCGGTAAATTTAAAGGCATTGTCTAAAAGGTGGAAAATCACTTGTCCTAATCGATCTGGATCACCCGCCAACTCTTCAGGAATGTTTTCGTCGAACTGCATCTTGAAGTTGATCGCACTACTGTCTTTAGCACCCGCTTGCTCGATGGCTTTATTAACTACCGTTTTTAAATCAAACTTGCGTGTTTCTAGTTTTAAGGAGCCCGAATCAATAGCCGAGAAATTTAAAAGATCCCGTAATAAATTGTTTAAATGCTCGCTGTTTTTACGAATGGTCTCCAATTTCGCCCGTTGATCAGAATCCAATTTAGAACGCGACAGAAACTCCGTCATCCCCATAATGGCGTTCATAGGAGTTTTTAGTTCGTGACTAACCGAGTTCATAAAATTTTGTTGGCTTACCACCGCACTTTCACTTTGGGTAATGTGCATCCGCATGTTATAACCAAAGCGCTGACTTAAAGCAATGGTTTGTGCAATTATAAAAATGATATAACCAAAAAAGGAGAAGAACAAATGCCCCGTACCAAAGCCAAAAAAGGCCGAAAGCTTTAAAGTCATCACCCCAATTAATGCCAAAACAGAAATGGTGGTAAACCAGCTCATACTATGACTTAAGCGAATGGCACGTAAATAAAATGAGGTAGTAACAATTAGCGCAAAAGCAATAAACAAGAGATAATAATCGATAAAGGCAGTAAAGGTTTGAGGAGGTAGCATCACGCTTAAAGCCATAACCAATGAGGTAGCACCAATGGTGTGAAACAACCATTCTGGGGCACGGCGCGCAATTAAGTTTTTATAGAAATAGG
>PZPB01000056.1 GCA_003045865.1 Bacteroidota bacterium
TTTTGGGTGAAGAATTACGACTTAGATGGCTTTCGCCATGATGCGACCAAACATATTGATGAACTATACTGGCGCACCCTTACCAAAAAAATACGCGCTTTGCGCAGCGAGCCTTTCTACCAAATTGGCGAAACCTACGGCAGTCCCGGCCTAATTAATAGCTATATTTCTACGGGAATGCTCGATGCCCAGTTCGATTTCAATTTGTACGATGCCGCTGTTTCTGCCTTCGCAACAGGTGAAAATCTTGAGCACCTAAAAGACGTTTTCGAAGCCGGTTTGGCCACTTACGGCTATCACCATTTAATGGGAAATATAACGGGTAATCAAGATCGGGCACGCTTTATTTCTTATGCCAGTGGCGATGTGAAATTTGACGAAGATGCTAAACAAGCGGGGTGGGATCGCGAAATCCCCAAGGCTAAAAAACAAGCTTATCAGCGACTTGCACTTTTGCACGCTTTCAACAATAGCATTCCCGGTATTCCCTGCACCTATTATGGCGACGAAATCGGCTTGCCAGGGGCCAATGATCCCGACAACCGCCGCATGATGTATTTCGAAAATTGGGATGCCAATGAGAAGGAATTGTATGCCAAAGTACAAGAGCTTAATAAATTACGCTCAAGCGAATTAGCACTCATCTACGGCAGTGCCGAACTATTTATAGAAGGCAGTTTAATCATAATTAAACGCGACTATTTAGGGAAGACTATTGTGAGTATTTTAAACACTAGCCCCAAAAGCAGCGAGGTTAAACTTCCTTTTGAAATAGCTAATCTTAAAAGACTCAATCAACACACCAAAACAACTCAATCGGATATGGAATACCTTGGCTTGGAACCCGTTCCTGGCTTAAGTTTTCATATTTATGCCAATTAAAATTACACCTACTCTTTACATTACTACTATGAAAAAGCTTTTAGCCTTTGGCTTTGCCGCGAGTTTAATCGCATGCAACAACCCAGCAGACTCTGCTAAAACTGAAAACTCGGAAGAAAATAAAATTGTAGAACCGACAACTCTTATGACGAAGAACACTCCCGCTTGGAGCAAACAAGCCACTATTTACGAAGTAAATATCCGCCAGTACACCCCCGAAGGCACCTTTAATGCCTTTAGCCAACATTTAGATCGCTTGCAGCAGATGGGCGTGAAAATTTTGTGGATCATGCCTATTCAACCTATCGGTAAAGAAAAACGCAAAGGAAGTTTGGGTAGCTATTACTCCATTGCCGACTATGCCTCAACCAATCCCGAATTTGGCACCTTAGAAGATTTTAAAAACTTAGTGCAAGAGGCGCATAAGCGCGATATGAAAGTAATTTTAGATTGGGTGGCCAACCATACCTCTTGGGATCATACTTGGATTAATAGCCACCGCGATTGGTATTCGCAAAACGAGCAAGGCGAAATTATCGCTCCCGTAGAAGATTGGAGTGATGTAGCAGACCTCAACTACAATAACTACGAAATGCGCAAGGCCATGGAAGAAGATATGATCTTCTGGGTGCGTGAAGCGGATATCGATGGTTTCCGTTGCGATATGGCCATGATGGTACCGATGGATTTTTGGGATAATGCCCGAGTTCGCCTGGAAGAGCTAAAACCAATGTTTATGTTAGCAGAGGCGGAAGGTCCCGAGTTTCATGCGAAAGCTTTTGATATGAGCTATGGCTGGGAGCTACACCACATTATGAATGACATTGCGAAAGGCCATAAATCGGTGGTAGATATCGATCATTATTTAGGCAAGCAAGATTCGCTTTACAGCAAAGATGATTACCGCATGTTCTTCATTACCAACCACGATGAAAACAGTTGGAACGGAACAGTAGGCGATCGCATGGGCGCTAATGCTCACAATTTCCACGTTTTAGCCAGCACACTTCCACAGAGTATGCCGCTAATTTACAGCGGACAAGAAGCGGGCTTGAACAAAGCTTTGGCCTTTTTCGAGAAAGATCAAATTGATTGGAGTAATACTTCTCAGTATGACTTTTACACCAAATTGACGCATCTTAAATTAGAGCACCCCACTTTAATTAACGGCAGCGAGCAAGGCGGTTTTGAAAGAATTGACACCGGTAACGACCGCGTTTACGCCTTTAAGCGCATGACAGAGGGAGCGGAATTATTGGTTTATGTAAACCTTGCTGAGCAAAATTTCCAAGCTACGGCACCCTTAGCGGGAGATACGAAATATGAAGATTATATGACTGGAGCGGAAGCTAGTGCTAACATTGATGTTCCGGCTAATTCCTTCAAGCTGATTACGAGCGCTCTATAATTATTGAAATCCAAGCACATGAGTACTCCATCCTTTGATATGGCCCAAAAGGCCGCCTTGGAAAAACCAAAACTTAGTATGCGGGCCATCATAAACCTCAGTATGGGTTTTATGGGTATCCAAATGGGCTTTGGTTTACAGAATGGCAATGCCAGTAGAATCCTCGCCAATTTCGGTGCCGATGTACATCAGCTCAGTTGGTTTTGGATTGTAGCCCCCTTAACCGGTCTTATCGTACAACCCATTATTGGGCATATGGGCGATAATACTTGGGGTAAACTCGGGCGACGTAAACCTTACTTTTTAGTAGGAGCGATTCTCGCCAGTTTGGGCTTAATCTTTTTGCCCAATGCCAATATTGTGGCGGGAGAAAGCATGAGTGCCGCCGACTTTATGGGTATCTCTGCCATTTTATGGATTGGCATTGCTTTTTTAGCCTTGATGGATGTTTCTTTCAATATTTCCATGGAGCCTTTTCGCGCCCTCGTGGGAGATATGTTACCTAAAAGTCAGGGTACCTTGGGCTTTGGCGTCCAAACTATATTAATTAGTGCGGGAGCGATATTAGGGTCTTTTATGCCTTGGATTTTAACCAATTGGTTTGGAGTAGCCAATACCGCTCCTGAAGGATCGGTAACCGCTAATGTGATTTGGTCTTTTTATGTGGGAGCTTTTATTTTAATGGCAACCATATTATATACTATTGCCACGGTTAAAGAATATCCACCTGAGGAATTTCACAAATACCAAGGGGGTGGGGGCGAGCTTAAAGCAGAGAAGTCACCCATGAGTGATATTTTTAGAGATGCTTGGGCCATGCCTACCCGTATGAAACGACTGGGCTTAGTTCAGTTTTTCTCGTGGTTTGGTTTATTTACCATGTGGGTTTATACTACTTCTGCCTTAGCCACCCATCATTATGGCTTAGACCCAAGCGACACTCACTCTATTGGCTTTAATACCGCGGGTGATCAAGCAAGTTTTCTCTTTGGTTGGTATAATGCCTTTGCCTTAGTTTTTGCTTTTCTACTCAATCCATTGGCCAAAGCTACCAGTAGAAAATTTGTGCATATCATCGCCTTACTTGCTGGGGGAATTGGTTTGGTATCCATGTATTTCATTTCCGATCCCTACTGGTTAATTTTAAGCATGGTAGGAGTAGGATTTGCTTGGGCCAGTATTTTATCCATGCCTTACGCTCTACTTATCGATAGTTTGCCTCCAGCTAAAATGGGAGTTTATATGGGGATTTTCAATTTCTTTATTGTGATTCCCCAAATTATCAATGCCCTTATTGGTGGTCCGATTGTACATGCCTTATTCGACGACTATGCTATATACTATTTAGCCTTTGGTGGCGTCTTATTCATACTGGCAGCGCTGCTCACCTTGCGCATTAAAGAACCGCTTTTTGGCGAAGCGAAACATATTGCCGAGCAAGAAGCCGCTTTAAGCCAATCTTAATATTATTTGATTATCCAAAAAAAAAGCGACTCTGGGAACATTTCTAGAGTCGCTTTTTTTTTGGATGTAATTCAGTGGGGATTCGGTTGTAATTCAGTGGGAATTCAATGGGAAGGGAAAACCGTTGTGGAGAAGGAGTTCAGTAGTTTTCTAAGCTCTAAACCTAAGTGAAGATAATTGGCAGAAATCTGTGGTCAGCGTATTTTAGGCATAACCACGCAACTACATCCTGATCTCTACTTAATCCTACTTACCGTGAAACTCAGTGTCTGGCAGTTCTTCATCATTCTTCAAGTAGCGATTAAACCAGCTTAAAACCTGAGAAGTGCGCTCATCTTTATGTTCAGAAATGCCATGGTCGCCCCCTTCAAACATAATAAGGCGATAAGGCCTACGCAAGCGATCTAGCTCCATGGCCATTTTTAAACTTTGCTCGGGTTTTACGCGCCAATCGCTCGTGCCGTGTAAAATTAATAAAGGGGTTTTCGCATTTAACTGATCTGCCCACTGCAGGGCCGAACGCTTATTTAGTTCGGTCTCCCGGTTCTCTTTATAATTGGGAATCAACTCGCCTAAAACATGCTCTTCGAAGTCGGGGCGATCTTTTACCATCGCTTCCAAATCGGAAACGGCTCCACCTACCGCGGCCGCTTTTATTTTATCGCTTTTCGCTAATGCTAGATAAGTCATCATACCGCCTCTGCTCCAACCGAGCATTCCTATTCGTTGGGTATCCGCTTCTTCAATTTCCGCCAAAACATCAATTAAGGCGAGAACATCATTTATATCATCGCCGCCGAATTGCTCTTGTCCCTCACCGCCTACTACTCCGCGGTATTGACTGGCAATAACCACGTAGCCTTCCTTGGCGATTTCTCCTAAAGTTAAAAGTCCTGTCGAAATTACCAATTGTCCAAACTCCCGATTACCGCCACGATTATAAATAATAGCCGGAAGCTTTTCTTTTCCTTTCGGCTTAACCAGCAAACCCATCACTTTTAAGCCCTCACTGAGATAGGTAATAGCATACATCTCAATATCTTCTAGATAGCTGTATGCCTCCTTCCACTGTCCATCTTCAACTAAATGCTTGTAAACTGGGAATTTACTGTAATCGCTAATCAGCTTTTTTTCCAACAACAAGTTTTCACTTTGAGCAAAACAGCTGGCGGAAAAAAGGAGCACAAAAGAAAGTGTAAGAAGTCTCATAGAAATTGGTTAAAAAAGTTTGGGGCTTCAATTTACCGATTTCATTTCTTCTTTTGTAAAATGCTAATGCTCATTTTAGGAAGTTCAATGCTGCTGCTATGACACGTATCTTGCGAAAGCACATTTAGCGCTTCTGTTCCTAGGGGCCAAGCTTCAACAAAACGATTCAAATCTACTTTACGGCTATCATTCTGGTTGGTGTTAACCAAAACCAAAACGGTATCGCTTGCGCTGATGCGTGCATACACATAAACATCGTCTGCCGGCACAAAGTGCGTAAATGAACCCTGGGTAATGGCCTCCGAGCTTTTGCGCCAGTTTAATAGTGTTTTTATATAATCAAAAGCCTCATTTTCGGCAGCCGTTCTACCTTGGGCGGTAAATTTATCTAAGGAGTCACCCACAAATCCACCGGGGAAGTCCTCGCGAATTACCCCGTGATTCTCGGTTTCCTTCATTAAAATTTCCGTCCCGTAATAGGTCGAGGGAATGCCCCGCATGGTATACAAAATTCCTAAGGCAACTTTCAATTTACCAAGGTCCTCTTGCAGCTCTCCAAAAATGCGCGCCTCATCGTGATTATCGACAAAAGTTACCAGGTTTTCGGGGTTTTTGTACAAATAATCTGCGGCCAAGCGGTAGTATAATTTTGCTACTCCGCTGGTCCAACCTTGGTGTTGATCAATACTCTCCTTTACGGCATATTTAAACTGAAAATCAGTTACTGCATCTAAGTGCGAGTGATTAGGATTGTAGCGATTATCGCCTGCAAAATAGCTTTGAATTTCGGGCATGTGAACCCAAATTTCTCCAAAAAGAAAAAAGTCGGGTACTTCAGTTTTAATACGGGTACCCAAGTCGGCCATAAATTTTTGGTCGGGATAAGCATAGGTGTCAATTCGAAAAGCATCAAGGCCGTATTCCAATATCCACCACAGTGAGTTTTGAATTAAAAAGGCCGCCATGTGAGGATCTTGTTGATTTACATCGGGCATGTGATCATCAAACCAGCCATTGTTAAATTGCTTTTTATCAGCGGCCGAAACATGCGGATCCATCAGGTTTACCGCGCGGAAGTTGCTGCGGACTTTCTTCATATCGAAATGAAAGAAATTGCTGTCGGGGGGATTAAGATGGAGCAAATGCTGTGAACCAAAGTGATTGTAAACCACATCCATAATTACTTTCATGCCTCTGTCATGAGACGCATCTACGTAAGTGGCAAAAAGCTTATTAGAGCCAAAGCGCGGATCGATATTATAATGATCGGTAATCGCATAACCGTGGTAGGACTCTTTAAACTCATTATTGGTTAGCAACGGGCAAGACCAGGTAGCGGTGAAACCCAGATCTTGGATATAATCGAGCTTAGAGATAATACCCGCTAAGTCGCCACCGTGACGACCAAAAGGGTATTCACGACCGTATTTTTTCTCGTTCATGCCTTTTACGAAATCATTTTTTGGATCGGCATTTACAAATCGATCGGGTGAGATTAGGTAGATCGCATCACTAGGATTCAGTCCTGATGGCTTTGTTTTCGGCTCTTTTAGTTGGTACTCGATCTTGGTTCTGCCACAATCAATTTTGAAGCTCTCCCCTTCAAAATTTTCCAAGTTCACCTTAAGGTAAACGTAATCGCGGTTAGCCGCAAAGCTCGCTTCAACCTTAATATTGTCTGCTTTACATTTCGGCAAAGACTTAAATCCATCGGGGGAATAGAGCAAGATTTCGAGCTCTTGATTTTGCAGCCCTTTAAACCAATGTGGCGGAAAAGCTTGGGTTTGCGCGCTTGCGCTTTTAATTGAGCCTAAGAGCAAAAGGGTCAGGAGAATGAGGTTGTACTTTTGAAACATTAAAAATTACGTTTTAGCTTATAGCAATATTACTATATCCGTAATATTTTTCGTTAATTTGTCTAATAAATGTAATATTTACACTTACTTAATTCATCATTTAAATTTTTTATCATGAAAAAAATCTACACACTGGCGATGGCGATGCTGATCGGTGGTGCTGCGTGGGCACAGAGTAATCTTACCTTTCAGGTAGATATGTCTGGCCAAACAGTTAGCGCCAATGGTGTACACATTGCAGGCGATTTTCAGGCCGCTGCAGGTGCTGCTGGCAACTGGGATCCCGCCGCTACCGCTTTAACACAGGTTGGTACTTCTAGTATCTACGCTGTGACGGTAAACATTCCTGACGGAGTTTACCAGTTCAAGTTTCTTAACGGTAATGCTTGGGGCGACGACGAAGGTGTTCCTGCGGCTAGCCAAGTAAGTGCTGGTTTAGGCTACGACAATGGTAACAGTAACCGTTGGGTTCGCTTAGATGGCAACGACACCTTAGCTGCTGTTTTATTTGGAGGAGCTGCTCCAGCTGGTCATTCTGCCGTTTCTCTAGTTTTAGACATGGGCTTAGAGGCTTCTATTGATCCTATCGTAAGTGTAGCGGGTGACTTCCAAGGATGGTCTCCTGGTACTACTCAATTATACGATGTATTGGGCGATAGCATCTACCGTCATATTGCTTATGTACCTACTAACGACACAATGAATTTCAAGTACCTAAATGGTGGTGCTTGGGGTACAGACGAAGGTGTTCCTTCTGGTTGTGCAGTAAACAACAACCGTCAATTAATTATTGCTGGTGATACTGTATTTGGTCCTACTTGCTTTGCACAGTGCGGTCCATGTTTCATTCCTGATACCTTTAACGTTACTATTCAGGTGGATATGAGCGGCGCTACTTGTAGCTTCGATCCTGCTACTGATTCAGTAGATTTCGCTGGCCCTTACAACGGCTGGGGTGGTGGTGACTTTTTAAGTGACCCTGATGGAGATATGATTTACGACATTACTGTAAGAGTTCCTTCTCCAGAGTTTACTTACAAAGCACGTATTATTAAAGGCGGTAACCCAACTTGGGAACCAGGTGGAAACAATGTAGTTAGCTTTACTGGCGACACAGTTGTTGCTGCTCGTTGCTTTGGTGTTGCTACTCCAGGTGCTTGCCCTCCACAGCCTGCCCCATCTGATATCACCTTCCAAGTAGATATGAGTAATGGTCCTGCTAGTTTCGTAAAAGTATTTTTAATTGGTGACTTTACCGACCCGCAGTGGCAAGGTGGTGCTATCGAACTTACTGCTTCTGCCACTCAGCCAGGAGTTTTTGAAACTACGGTAAACCAAATTTGCCCTGGGAAAATCGCCTTCAAATATATGATTGAAGATGGTACAGGTGCTCAAGTTGAAGAAAGCTTTCTTAACGCGACTAACACTACTTGTTTAGAGCCTTCTGGTACTGGCGATTTTAACCGTTTTTACCAGCGTCCAGATGATCAGCCAAAAACTATTTCTGCCCCTTGGGAAGATTGTGCTTCAATTGGCATATCAGAAGACTTTAGCGCTAGCGTAAATATTTACCCTAACCCAAGTAATGGTATCACCAATATTGAAGTTCCTGCTGGAAAACACGAAGTACGCATCTACAACCTTACAGGTTCAGTAGTAGCTTCTTTCAGCAATGTTGAAAACAACGTACAATGGAATGCTGGCAATCTAACCGCTGGTGTTTACGTGGTAAATGTTTCTAACGAATCAGGACTTACTGCTACTCAAAAAGTAGTATTGAAATAGATTTGTTTTAGTCTAATTGTTAAAGCCCGTCCATAAATGGACGGGTTTTTTTATGTGGGTTTGTTTACTAATCTACTTTAGTTCGATGTAAAATTGGGCCTCAAACTCCTTATCAGTTGAGTCATCCAAATAATTCCATTTCATACCTATCTTGGCTTGACCCAGCTTGGTGCAGATTAGGCCTAAAAAAAGCCGCTTATCCCTAAGACAAGCGGCTTGTATATTTATTCTTCCTAAAGTCTAGCAGTACTCGTCGAAAGCCATTTTAATATTGTCGGCAATAGCTTCTGCAGCGCGACCTTCAATGTGATGACGCTCAATCATGTGCACTAAATTACCATCTTTAAACAAGGCAATACTTGGCGAAGATGGAGGGAAAGGAGCCATCATTGCGCGAGCGGTGTTAACGGCTTCAACGTCGTTTCCTGCGAAAGCGGTAATCATACGACTGGGTAACTTGCTGTGCTGTGATGCCATCTTAATGGCAGGACGAGCATTTGCAGCGGCGCAACCACAAACAGAATTGATCACCACTAAAGTGGTTCCCTCTGCTTTAATATTGCTTTCTACTTCTTCTTTGGTGCGAGTTTCAATTACACCAACTTGACTTAAGTCGGCTCGCATTGGAGCGATGATATCTTCTGGGTACATATTATTTAATTTTGGACCACAAAGGTACAATTATAAAGCCTCGTCCCTAAATGATAGAATTATAGAATGATAGCTTTGGACTATGAATTAAATAAAGAAATGCAAGTTAACGGGAGACTTTTCTTGTGCAAAGCTCTCTACTGCTTTTTCGAGCATTGCCAATTTGCGTCTGCTTAAAATGCTAATCGAAAATTTATCCGAAACCTCTTTTCCTTGGGAATTGATATAGGTTATCACCAATTTTTTTCGATATCCGCTCAAGTCAATTTTAAGGTCGGTGATATTCATTTTGGGAACCGATAAGGTTTTACCAAAAACGGTGCTTAAAGCAAGATGAGATTTAATTTTAATGCGATCACTTTCCGCATTAAAGCTAAACATAGGAAAGCCAAAAAAGGCATAAAACAAAACAATAGATATAGTGATAATGGTGGTGAGATAACCATTCAGTGCCAATCCCCCTAAAAAGTCCGGAACAAAGAGCAATACTAAGTCGGCGATAATAAGGGTAGCTAAGGCGATAGGCGCCAGCTGAAGGGTTTTTCGGATTTGGAGGTTAGTGACAAACATTTCTAAAATATTGAGCTATAAGGTACAAAATTTAAGTGACACTTATTAAAACTCATCTTTTCCCCCTAAAAAATTGCTTCAATAGTGCACTACTTTCTTCACGCATAATGGGGCCAATCAGTTGGGTCTTAGGGTGTAATTTTGCACCCTCCTTTAAAAAACCTCTTTTTTCATCTTCCGCTCCAAAAACCACTTTGCCAATTTGCGACCAAAATAAAGCCCCGGCACACATATTACAGGGCTCTAAGGTTACATAAAGAGTGCATTCTCTCAGGTACTTAGCGCCTAAGTAATTGGCTGCCGCCGAGATGGCCAAAATTTCGGCATGCGCGGTTACATCTAACAAACGCTCGGTTTGATTACGGCCGCGGCCAATTATCTTACCCTTACTAACCACTACTGCCCCTACCGGAACTTCATCTTCTTCCATGGCTAATTGCGCTTCTACCAAGGCTTGGCGCATAAAATAGTTATCATCGAAAGGCTCTATCATAATACATTTGAAATTTTGTGCTAATTAAAGCGCTTCAAAAATAGGGAAGCCTTTAGATATTGTAATTTTGCCGGCTAAATATTAATACATGTATCGATCTCATACCTGCGGGCAATTAAACGCCTCATTTATTGGACAAGAAGTTAGCCTAAGTGGCTGGGTGCAAAAAATTAGAAACCTTGGAGGCATGACCTTCATCGATTTGCGCGATCGCTATGGCATTACCCAATTGGCTTTTAACGATGGTACAGACGAGGCCCTTCTGCTTAAAGCAAGAAAATTAGGACGCGAATATGTTATTAGTATTACAGGCGAAGTTTTAGAACGGGAGAATAAAAACCCCAAAATGTCTACCGGTGAAATTGAAATTAAAGTAACCAAGCTTAACATTCTCAATGCCTCACTTACTCCTCCTTTTACCATAGAAGAAGAAAGCGACGGTGGCGAAGAGCTCCGCATGAAATATCGCTATTTAGACTTACGTCGTGAGCCCGTAAAGAAAAACATTATGCTTCGTCATAAAGTGGCGCAAGCGGCCAGAGCTTTTTTAAATAGTGCCGACTTTTTAGAGATTGAAACACCTTATTTAATCAAATCTACCCCCGAGGGAGCCCGCGATTTTGTGGTGCCTTCACGCATGAATGAGGGGCAGTTTTACGCCCTTCCACAATCGCCTCAAACCTTCAAACAACTTTTAATGGTATCTGGCTACGACCGCTACTACCAAATTGTGAGATGTTTTAGAGACGAGGATTTACGCGCCGACCGCCAACCCGAGTTTACCCAAATCGACTGTGAAATGGCTTTCGTGGAGCAAGCTGATATTTTAAGCACCTTCGAGAAATTTGTAAAATCACTGCTAAAGGATATTAAGGGCGTAGAAGTAGAAAACTTCCCTGTTCTTACCTACGCTGAAGCGATGGAACAATATGGCAACGACAAGCCCGACATTCGCTTTGAAATGAAATTAAACCAAATCAACAATTTGGTTCAGAATAAAGGCTTTCAAGTTTTTGATGATGCGGAAACAGTACTCGCGATTTCGGTAGAAAACTGTGCAAGCTATACCCGCAAACAGCTGGATGACATTACCAATTGGGTGAAGCGTCCGCAGATTGGCATGAACGGTCTTATTTGGTCGAAATACAACGAAGACGGGAGCTTTAAATCTTCCGTAGACAAATTTTATAATGAAGAAGAGCAGGCCTTTTGGCATCAGCAATGCGGGTCTAAGCCGGGCGATTTAATTTTGGTTTTAGCAGGCGCCGAAACTAAAACTCGCAAAGCCATGAGCGAATTACGTCTTTATATGGCCGAGGAATTAGGCTTGCGCAAAGCAAATGAGTACGCGCCGCTTTGGGTGGTAGACTTCCCGCTGTTAGAATGGGATGAAGAAAGTGGTCGCTTCCACGCGATGCACCACCCTTTTACTTCGCCTAAACTCGAAGACTTTGCGCTGTTAGACAGCGATCCCGGAAAGGTACGTGCCAATGCTTACGATATTGTTTTAAACGGAAATGAAATCGGCGGTGGTTCAATTCGTATCCACGATCGCGCCGTGCAAAGCCGCATGTTTGAAGTGCTGGGCTTCAGCCCTGAAGAGGCCAAAGCTCAATTTGGCTTTTTAATGGATGCCTTTGAATATGGCGCTCCTCCCCACGGTGGCATTGCCTTTGGCTTCGACCGTTTGGTAGCGCTACTTGGTGGTTCAGAAACCATTCGCGACTTTATCGCCTTCCCTAAAAACAACTCCGGCCGCGATTTAATGATCAACAGCCCTTCCCCCATAGATCCTGAACAATTAAAGGAACTAGGAATAGCTTTAGAGCAGAAAGTTAAATAATGACTCCAAAGCCTAAATCTTTACTCGGTAAGTTTTTACTGTGGCGTGCGAAACATATTTCGCAAGACCGCTTTGTGCTTATGCTGAGTATTTTAGTAGGCTTCATTACTGGCTTAGTGGCAGTTATTCTGAAAAACACCACGCATTTTATCCAAGAATTGGTGCGCAGTGATTATTTAGATCAATACTTCAACCTCTATTATTTTGCCTTTCCCTTAATCGGTATCATTCTTACCGTTATCGTAAAGCGCATTATTAACAAGCCCATTTCGGAGGGGATTCCTTCCACGCTTTATGCCATCTCGCGGCGCAGCGGATTTTTACAGGTTTATAAAACGTATGCCTATTTAATTACTTCCGCCCTTACGGTTGGTTTTGGTGGGTCGGTTGGACTAGAGGGCCCAACGGTGGGAACTGGGTCTGCTATTGGTTCTAATCTGGGCAGAATGATGCACCTTAACTTTAGGCAGCGCATTCTTTTAATGGGTTGTGCTACCGCAGGTGCTATCGCTTCAATTTTTAATGCCCCCATTGCCGCCATTATTTTCACCATTGAAATTTTTAGTCTTGATTTAACCTTAGCCTCCCTTGTACCCTTGCTCTTGGCGTCGGTTTCGGGCGCGGTAACATCCATTTTCATTCAAGGCAACGACTATCTTTTTCACTACAAATCACTAGCCGCTTTTGAAATTAGCGACCTCCCTCTTTATGCTCTTATGGGGGTACTAACAGCCTTGGTTTCGGTTTATTTCACTAAAGTGTATTTCTATTTCGATGAACTTTTCACCAAAATTAAAAGCACTGGGCAAAAAGTTTTATTAGGTGGTTTATCCTTAGGGCTACTTATTTGGTTAGTACCGCCCTTGTATGGTGAAGGTTATGAATTAATCAATACCCTGCTCAACGGCGAAGTTATTTCTATTGTAAATCAAAGCATTCTATACGACTGGTTTAGTGGCCCTTATATTGTTGTGGCCTTACTTTTAGGATTAGTGTTTCTGAAAATCTTCGCTTCGGTTTTTACTTTCGGCGCAGGAGGTGTTGGTGGCATTTTTGCGCCCTCACTGTTTGTAGGAGCGGCTCTAGGCTTTGCTTTTGCCTATTTAATTAATCAAAGTGGCTTAAGCACGATTAGCACTACCAATTTTTCTTTGGTAGGAATGGCAGGCCTGATGGCAGGAGTTTTACACGCGCCGCTTACCGCGATATTTATGATTGCGGAAATAACCGCCGGTTACGATCTTTTCATCCCTCTAATGACGGTTTCGGCCATCTCCTATCTTGTTACCCGTAGTATTTTACCCCACTCTATTTACACGATGCAGCTCGCCAAAAGAGGTGACTTACTTACGCACAATAAAGATCAAGCTATCCTTACCCTCCTAAGTATCGCCAGTGTTGTTGAAAAGGATTTCAAAAAAGTAAAACCAGAATTTACCTTAGGCCAATTGGTAAAAGTGGTAAGCCGTTCGAAGCGTAATCTTTTCCCGGTAATTGATGAAGAAGGCATTTTGGTAGGTGTGCTTACGCTAGATGACTTCCGGACGATTATGTTCGACCATAGCCTTTACGATAATACCTATGTTTCGGAACTTATGAGCCCACCACCGGCGGTGGTAGACGTGAAAGAAGATATGTCTTCGGTAATGAAAAAATTTCAATCTAGCGGGGCGTGGAACCTTCCCGTAATCGAGAATGGAAAATATCTTGGCTTTGTAAGTAAGAGTAAGCTATTCTCTGTTTATCGCCGCAAACTAATGGAGTTCAGCTAATTCAGCTGCTTCTTTTCTAGCCAATTTACTTATCAACCAAACCTATTGTTCGCAAATGCGTTGTTTATAGGCGGCTATTATTTGCTTTTCTCGGCTATTTTAGCGCTCCCGATTAAACCCTTTTAATAATTGTGAACGATTTATGAAGAAGACAACAGCCTTGTCCCTGGCAATAGGCCTTGGAGTAACAGCCTCTATTGTAATTGCCTTTCAAACAAGTTCCGAAAGCCCTCAAGTAGATCGTTTTCAGAAATATGAAGAGTTTTTAGCTACCCATCCTTATAATGATGATGCCCGCGAAATTGACTTAGAAGAATGGGAAAAAATGCCCAAAGCAGATCGTCCCGATTTAGCTTGGCAACAAAATTTCATCATGACTATGGATCCCGCTTTGGGTTATCCTACTCCGGAAAAATTGCAACTTGCTAAAAGTAGATTGCAAGGAGCCGCCGCTCAGTATAGCATGAAAAACGCGGGTTTAGATACTAGCAATTTACCCGATTTAATTTGGGAAGAACGCGGTCCTTACGACGTAGGCGGCAGAACCAGAGCTATTATGTATGATCCAAATGATCTTAATTTAGAGACAGTTTGGGCCGGTGGTGTTACGGGTGGTTTGTGGTACAATACGCAAATAAGCAATGCCGCCAACCCTTGGGTTCCGGTTGATGATTTTTGGAAAACTCTTTCTATCAGTGCTATTGCTTATGACCCCACCAATACGCAAACTTTTTATGTAGGCACCGGTGAAGGCTTTGGCGCTGGATCAGGTGGTATGGGTGATGGGCTTTATAAAAGTACCGATGGCGGTTTAACTTGGAGTCAGCTCAGCGCAAGCACGAATATGAAATTTATACGCGACATTGAAGTACGCAACGAAAATGGTCAAGGGGTTCTGTATGTTGCGGTGCGTAATGCCGACTATAGCGGATTTACCGCCCAAGTTGGCGATGAAGGTTTGTACCGTTCTGATGATGGTGGCCAAAGCTTTACCCAAGTTATGCCCCTAGTTTCGGGTCAAAATTATCATTACGCTGTAGGCGATCTCGAAATCGGAGCAGATAACCGAATTTGGGTAGGCTCAGTAAATGCCATAAGTACCAATGGGAATCGTGGTGGTGGAGATATCCTTTACAGTGATGACGGTTTAAATTTCACCAGAGTTAGAAATACTGATGGAGAAAGAGTAGAACTGGCAGTAGCTCCAAGCAATGCCGCCTTTATATACGCCCTTATTGAAAAAAATGGTGTACTCGATAAGTTGCTCCGCAGCACTGATTCAGGTACTACTTGGCAATCTTTAGGTGAGCCTGCTGATGATGATCCGGGTATTCCCGCTAGTGATTTTACCCGCGGTCAGGCGTGGTACGATTTAATTGCTCAAGTAGACCCTAACGATGAAAGCGTAGTAGTAGTGGGGGGAATTAATGTGTTTCGCTCCCAAGATACCGGCAACACTTGGCAGCAGGTATCACACTGGTATGGTGGCTTTGGGTATCCTTTTTTGCATGCCGATCAGCATGAGTTTATCTTTAAGCCTGGCTCTTCTAGTGAAATTTTAAGTGGTAGCGATGGCGGGGTAGCTTACTCTAGCAATTTTAATGCACCCTTCCCTTCCTTTAGTGATCGTAATGCCGCCTATAATGTTACCCAGTATTATGCGGGAGCAATAGACCCAGGTGTTGGATCTAATGTTATGCTAGCCGGTTCACAAGACAATGGAACCGAAAGATTTAGTCAAACTGGTTTAGGAATTACCAATCGAGCTACAGGCGGAGATGGCGCCTACTGTTTTATTGATGAAGTATCATCCAACTTCCATATTACTAGCTATGTTTACAATGCCTACTGGCGTTCCTTTAACAGCGGTAATTCTTTTGGTCAGCGCTTTATTAACAACAGCGACGGACGTTTTATTAACCCCGCCGATTACGACTCCGATTTAAGCATACTCTATGCTTGTAAAAATGCGCGTAATATCTACCGCTACCGAGATGTAAACTCATCGCATGTAGAAGAAGATTTGGAAATTCGCCAGTTGGGTGGTAGCGCAACTAATATTAAAGTTTCTCCTTATTTCGATACGGCTAGTACTGTTTTCGTTGCGGGAGGATCTGGCAAACTATTTAAGGTAGATCACGCCGATGGCAGCAAGCCCGAAATAATTACCGAGCTTACTGGCTCCAACTTTCCCGCAGGCTATTTAAGCTGCATTCAGGTAGGAAGGAGTGAAAATGAGCTATTAATTACTTATGCTAATTATGGTATTCCATCTGTTTTTTATACCAACGATGGTGGACTAAATTGGGTAATTAAGGAAGGTGACTTACCCAATATGCCCGTAAGATGGTCGCTCTTTAATCCCCGCGATTCAAATAATGTCATCCTCGCTACCGAGCTAGGGGTATGGGAAACACGTAATTTTATGGATGCTTCTCCCAACTGGGTTCCTTCTAATAATGGTCTTGCTAATGTTAGGGTAGATATGCTGCAATTAAGAATGAGCGATTATACCATTATGGCGGCCACACATGGTAGAGGTGTTTATACCTCACAATTTGTTGGTGGCATTGGCATAGATGAGCAAGCACTTGTGAAGGCTAGTCCAGAATTTAATATTTACCCCACTCTTGCCAAGGAGTTTATTACTATAGATGGGCAAGAAGAAGGTATTTGGGAAGTTAATTTCTATAACCTTCAAGGACAGTCGATACTAAGAGATCGTTGGACCAAAGAAACAGGCAGTAGCAAAAGAATCTTATTACCCAATTTAAAGTCGGGGACCTATATCTTAAATCTCAGAAAAGGTAGTACTCTAGTTAGCCGCAAAATTCAGGTGAAAGCCTAAGTTAAGAGCCTTGTTTATACGAAAGGCAAATATTGAGGATCTCGGAAAGCTACAGCAGCTCTTCCGAGATTCTATTTTAAAGAGTGGTCAAGATTATTATACCCCAGCGCAGCTCAAAGTTTGGAGCGACAGAGCAGATGTTTCCTCGCGTTGGCTGGCGCTGATAAAAGAACAATTTACCATACTACTGGAAGTAGAAAATGAAGTGCTGGGCTTTGCCTCCTTAAGAGGTGAAGACTATTTCGATTTTCTTTATGTTAGCCAACGTCAACAAGGTAAAGGATACGCAAAGCAACTGTATATGGCCATCTTAGCGGAAGCGAAAAAACGCGGTGCAACGAAAATATACAGCGATGTGAGTTATATGGCTAAACCTTTTTTTTTAGCTCAGGGTTTTTCCGTCCTCAAAGAGAATGAGAACCCACTAGACGAAGAAATACTAATAAACTTTAGAGTAGAAAAAGTGCTCTAGGCCTTAGCCGTGGCGCTTATATTGCTAAAAA
>PZPB01000154.1 GCA_003045865.1 Bacteroidota bacterium
CGATATTAGTCCTTGGCTTTACGAAGGCTTAATCTTACGCGAAAAAGACTTCCGTGCCTATTTAAAAGAGCACGATTGGCAGCAATATGCCGGGGCTTATGTGGCTTTGTTTTGCAGCGCCGATGCCATAGTGCCGCAGTGGGCATACATGCTATTAGCCTCTAAATTACAATCCATTGCTAAAAAAGTAGTGTACGGTAGCCCCGAGCAATTGGAGGCGATGCTAATGGAGGAGTCCTTAAAGGAACTCGATCTTAGTCCTTATTTGGATAAGCGTGTTATTTTAAAAGGTTGTGGCGATTTACCGATTCCGCCTCATGCCTATCTTTATTTTACCACCCGTTTGCAAGAGGTGGCCAAAAGTATCATGTTTGGCGAAGCTTGCTCCACCGTTCCTATTTATAAAAAAGCAAAATAAGATGGATTTTAATATTCTCGGCATAAAGCGCAGTATTGAAGATTTACGTCAGCAACTACTAAACCATGAGCTCTACCAGTATTTGGAAAATATGGAGCAATTGCAGCTTTTTATGGAGCAGCACGTATATGCCGTTTGGGATTTTATGGTGTTGTTAAAAACGCTTCAGCGTAAGCTAACCTCTACGGGGGAAGCTTGGGTGCCGAGCGATAATCGCATAGCACGCCGTCTCATTAACGATATTGTTTTGGCCGAGGAAAGTGATTTAGATATTAATAAGCAGCCTTCCAGTCATTACGAAATGTACCTCGCCGCCATGAAACAATGTGGTGCCGATACGCAAGCCATCAATCGTTTGGTGCGCAAAGCCAAAGAGGGTCACAACCTAAAAAGTTTGGTGCATTATAATGTGGCGGAAATGGATGCCGCTTGCTTGGACTTTGTGAAGAACAGCTATGCTGTGGTAAAACGCGACAAGGTGCATGAAGTGGCTGCAGCTTTTAGTTTCGGCCGCGAAGATTTAATCCCCGATTTGTTTACCGAAATCGTGAAAGATCTCAATCAAAAATTCGAGGGAAGACTAAGCGCTTTTGTCTATTATTTGGAACGTCACATTGAAATTGATGGCGACGAACATGGTCCTATGGCCGAGCAAATGATAAGCGAACTTTGTGGCAATGATGAGACTAAATGGCAAGAGGCCCAAGAAGCAGCCAAGCAAGCTTTGGAGGCTCGCCTGGCTTTTTGGGATGCAATTACCTTAAAGTTGAAGGCTATTTCTAAAGAGAATCTTGTGCAACTGGTATAGCAGTATACATCTCTTGGGCGTTGTTTATAGCCACTTGAGTAAGGCTATCGATACGCATCATTTTTACTTTTTCAGTCTCTAAGAAACTTACTTTTTCGGCTTCGGTCATATCATCGTTAAAAGTGCTGCTGAAACCGCGCATCCATTCCATCATGGCTTGCTTCGCAAATTTCAAATCTTGCGCTGCCGTCATATAATTTAAACTATCAGGAGAGCCAACCGCTGCTGCCTGTAATTGGCCTTGCAGCTTACTCATTGGGGTCATTTCCGGCATAATTTTATCGTGCAGGTCCATCACTTCTTTTTTCAAGCTTTCGCTAGATGCGCTTGTAGTAGCATTTATTTCTTCTTCGGGAGCATTGTTTTGACAAGCGATGCCAAGGCTAAATAGTAGGGCAAAGAGAGATAGTTTTTTCATTTTTCTAAATTTTCCTCAAAACTAATTTATTTAGGATGAATTGGACCTATAGTTAGGTCTCAGACTACTTATAAATAGTGGAGTTTAAGCAGAGCTTAGCAGTTAAAAGGGGCCTATATTCAAGGCTGAAATCCTAATTTTTAATCGCGCTCATGCCAAAGCTTAAGGCTGAAATCTAGAAAGGAAATAAATTTTCTTTGTTGGGAAGTGAATTATACGCCCTTCCTACGATAATTGGAAATTAGCTTCTTAATTTGCAGCATGAAAGTAAAACTTAGTCCTACAGATTGGATAAGACTGGGCATCCTCGCAGCCGTCTTCATTATTGGTATAACGGCAAGTTATTACATTCTCAAGCCACCGCCCAAATTACCGATCTATAATCCTTCGGAACTGGACCGACGATTGGTTTCAGAAGAATTGCAGCGGGTGGGTATCAACCACAAGGTGTTGCCCTTTAAGTTAGTAAATCAGTTTGGCGATACCATTACGGAAGCTAATGTGGAGGGCAAGATTTACATGGCTGACTTCTTTTTTACGGTTTGCCCTGATATCTGTAAGGATATGGCCTTACAAAAACGCCGTATTCAAGAGGAATTGATGGAAGAGGATTTTATCATTCTCTCGCATTCGGTAACACCAGTAATGGATAGCGTTCCTGTAATGAAAGCCTATGGCGAATTACAAGGGGCGGTAAAGGGGAAATGGCATTTGCTTACCGGCGATAAAAAGCATATTTACGATTTAGCACGCAAATCCTATTTCGCCATTTTCGATGGCGGAGGCAAAGGCGATGAAGCCGACTTTATCCACACCGAAAACTTTATTCTAGTGGATCCCGATAAACGCATTCGTGGCTATTACGATGGCACCAGTGCGGAAGATGTAGATCGCTTAATTAAGGATTATGCCATTCTTAAAAAGGAGTATCCATATTAATAAATATGTCTAACAGAGTCGTCAATAGCTTGGCCGCAGTGAATAATCTCTTGAAGCACGAAGATTTGGCTTGGTTGCTTATCTTTATTTTTAGCCTGCCTGCCTTCGATTTCGGCTTCCAAGGGGGGGCTAGACGCTAGTATTAGACTGGTTCAAAACCTAAATTTTGCTGCGAATCAGGAAGCACTGTTTACTGCACATCTGCCACAAGGGCCGCTGGCCTTTTTGCAATATCCTTTGCCCATTGGCGCTAACTTAAGTTTGGCCTTAATTTATTATTCGTTAATCAAATTGGGCATTCTCATTTTTCTGCGCAAGCAAACCATAGCTCCGGTGCAGGCCATGCTTTTATATGCTGCCATTTATCTATTAATTTCCCCGCGTTTATTGCCTTTTTGCTTGTTAGTATTACTGCTCTTTCAGGCAGGCGAAAAGCCAGCTTTTAGCTTTAGTAGTTTCGCTACTTTATCTTTGGTTTTGGTCTTACTCTATACGCGTCTTTCGGTGGGGATTTTAGGCGCGGCACTTTGGTTGGTGTCAGCATTTTTTGCCACGGCCAGCAAAGGATTTCCGTTAAAAGATAGCTTACAAAGACTTTTACTTTTAGTCCTATTAGCGCTGTTTTTCCTCACGCCTTACCTTTTCTACTCGCCTTTAGAAATTGTGTTAGCTCGTTTTTGGGCGATCTTAAATGTTAACGCTAATTATAATTCTCAATTTCTTTCACTCGGTTTTTTTGTAACAGTAGCGTGCTTGTTAGCCTTGGCATTCACGCTATTTGGAACCATATCTATCGGGCCTCTTAAAAAGCTCACCTTACGGCCTCATCAAAAAGGACAAGCCTTTGTTTTGGTGCTCTATGCCTTACTGTATTTTAAAAGTAGACCCGGCTCCGGTACTTACTATGTGTTGCTTAATTGGGTGCTAATTTTCTTTTTCGCCCTGCAGACCCTGCCAGTTAAACATCTCTGGAAAAACATGCTGCTTTGGTTAGCGGCGGCTTTGCTTTTAGGTGAGGGCTTTCTGGCGCAGGGTAGTTTTAAAACCACAGAATTACGGGTAGGCGCCTTTTTTAGTCAGGCTTTAAAATCAGAGGGGTATCGGCAAAAGTTCCATCAGGATAATTATAAAAAATTAGAAATTTTACCGGTTGGAGCTTCTTATTTGGTTTTAGATGAGAGTCTTAACCATTGGCTTTTGGAGGGCAATAATTTGCTTAGCTCACCATCTTACCTACCAAGCTTGGCGCAAAACTCTTTTTTAGATAGTCTTAATGCCGCCTATTTTACAACTAGTGGGGCACCTCTTTTTGTGCTTTCGCAAGATGCGCTCGAACATTCA
>PZPB01000057.1 GCA_003045865.1 Bacteroidota bacterium
CCGTTCGCTTAGATATAGAAGTTAATATTATATAATTACTATGGCAGTATTCTTAGTAGCAGCAGCACTTTTAGGACTTGGCTTCGCTGGAATCGCAATTAAAATTTGGGCTAAAAAAGACGGAGAATTTAGTGGCACTTGTGCCAGTAATAGTCCCTTCTTAAACGAAGAGGGAGAGTCTTGCTCTTTCTGTGGTGCATCGCCTGAAGATAAATGTAAAAAAGAGGACAACAGCAATCCGCAGATTTCTACTAGCGGAATTTAGTTCTACCTACTAATTTCTTCTTTTAAAGTCAAGGTCTTTTAGAGTCAAATTGCGTTTTGCTTTAGCAGACAATTAACCTTAAGATTTTTATTCAAACTAATAAATTATTGGTTGCACTTTTAGTCTAAGCTCCAGTTGAAAACAGGAGCAGGTTGTTGTCAACTAAAGAAGGTTATTTCCCTTCGCTTACAATCAGGCTAATTTACCTTTGCTTTTTTTCTAGCTGCTACAGGCTTATTGAAATTTTGTGTTGATCAGTTTCAATAAAACATCTCTTTTAATGGGTTTGGGAATATAATCATTACACCCGACCGCAATAGTTTTTTTCCTATCTGCCCTAAGAGCATTAGCCGTCTGCGCGATAATCACCACTTCTTTATTTAGTTTCCTAATTTCTTTGGTCGCATCATAACCACTCATTATTGGCATTTGAATATCCATCAAAATTAAATCGATGTCGGGATTTTCTTTAAATAGTTGCAAGGCTTCTGAGCCGTTCGTGGCCTTTAAAATTTCGCTACTTAGATCCTTAAGAATGGCATTCATTAATAAATGACAAATGGCATCATCATCTGCTACAAGCACTTTCAATTTCCTACTTAAGGTACTTTGTGCTGGGCCTTTTTGTGTTTTTTCAACTATCATCTGCTGTTTTAGCTTGGGATCAAATGGCAGGGTAAAATAAAAAGTTGAACCCTTGCCTAATTCACTCTTCAGCCAAATTTCCCCACCTAATAATTCTACATAGGCCTTGGAAATAGACAAACCTAAACCCGCTCCTTGAAATGCCCGTTTATCAGTTATATCCGCTTGAATAAAACGTTCAAATACAGCCTTCTGTTTATCAGGATGAATACCTATACCTGAGTCTTTCACGTAAAACTCAATACACTTCTCCGTGATGCAGTAACCCAATTCTATCTGCCCCTCTTCGCTGTACTTAATCGCGTTTTTCACTAGATTCGTTAATATGGCAATAAACTTTTCGCGGTCAGTTTGCACCATTATTTCGCCAGTCGAAAGTGGATTCTTAAAATGAATCTGCATTCCTTTTCCTTCTGCTTCGGGCTTAAAAAAAGTCGTGATGTAATTTATCTGTTCAATGATATCGGATTCCGTTAAGTTGAGCTCCATTAGTCCCGCCTCAATTTTTGAAATGCTAATGATATCATTAATAATATTGAGCATACGAACCCCGCTTTTCTCAATAATGCCAATATAGTTTTGCTGTTCTGCAGTGCTTAGTTCACTGTTCTTTAAGAGCTCAGAAAAACCCAAAATCCCGTTTAATGGTGTTCGGATTTCATGACTCATATTGGCTAGGAAAGCAGACTTCAAACGATCACTCTCCTCCGCTTTTTGTTTTGCTTTTATTAGGTCGCGCTTAATTCTATCTCGCTCGGTGATATCGACCATGGTTATTTGACAGATATTATCTGCGCTTAAAACCCCTAGCAAACTGACTCTGTTAACAAAAGCTGAATCAGTATTTAATTGCAAATCACAGCTTTGATTGTCAAGCTTAGCAAATATATTTTCAAAAAAACCATTAAAGGTGCTAAGCGAATCCAGCTCGATAAATAAAGCAAAATGACTATTCAAAATATGCTCTCGCTTTTTATTGAGCAATTTTGCGGCGGCCAAATTAAGTTCCAAAACCTCTCCCCCTTGCGAGACTGATAAAAAGCTTGAGGGGGCAAAATCATAAAGGTCTTTAAACCTCTTTTCTGCAGCCTTCGCTCTTTCATTCGCTAAGATCAGTTCATCATTTTGCATTTCTAGTTCAATCTGATGAATTTGTAATTCTTGAACGAGTCTTGCATGTTCGTAATCACTCGCATGCAATTCTGTTTCTTTTGGAATCCTAAACAGTTTTTTCTCCGCTTCTTCACGCAGCTCCTCTGCTGTTTTTGGGTTTTTATTTGGCTTTTTCATACTAGGGCATTATTCGATTTACTTGGGATTTGCCCAGTTGAAGATTGTTGAAGCTCGGCGCGCAACTTCTCAATTAAGTCATTTTGCTCGATTATACTTTTTTTCAGTTTTACTATTTCGGTATTATCAATTTCCTTCTCTTCTTTATGATCCTCTACTGATTTCATTTCCAATAATTTTTCGAGGCTTATATCAAGAAAGGTAATAACCACACCGTCAATTCGATCATCCAGTGTTCGATAAGGCATCAGCCGCGCCTTAAACCAACGTTGGTCTTTAGCCGAAACATTAGTCTCTTTAAAAATCAAACTACGCAGTACTTCCTTGGCATCATCGGCAATGGTTGGATAATCTAAATCGGAAACCATATCGGTAAAAGGACGACCTATATCAACCTGTCTCACTTTAAATAATTCGGTTAATGGATTGGTGAAACGTCGAATATTCAAAGCCTTATCCAAAAACAAAGTAGCGATATTGGTACTGTCGAGAAGATTTTTCAAATCGTTACTCGACACCCGGTAGTCGTCAATTTTGCTTTGTAACTCTAGATTTACCGTTTGTAGTTCTTCATTTAGGCTTTGCATCTCTTCCCTAGAGGTGGTGAGTTCTTCGTTAGTCGATTGCATTTCCTCGTTAGTCGATTGCATTTCCTCGTTGATAGACATTAACTCCTCCTGGGTGGTTTGCATTTCCGCTTGGGTAATTTGCAGCTCATCTTTTACGCGTTGCAACTCCAATTCGAATTCTTGCTCTGCAATGCTATCTCTCTTTCCTGCTTTTTTGGTTTTGCCATATTGAAGTTGAGGAAGCGGCCCCGCTTCTGCAAAAACTATCATAATAGTGCCCTTTATTGCCGCCGGTTTATCAATAGGTTGAAAAGTTACATCTACAAATTTGGTCTTCGTATCTCTGCCAATGCGCAAATTTTTAAGTTTTACTTGACCTTGGCTTTGCTTTGCCTTTCGCATAGCTCCGGGCAATTCATGGTTGAGACCTTCACGCGCCATCATGTAAATATTCCAATTTACCTTACCAGCAGCTGGCTCTAAATATTCGCCTGTTTTCCCAGTGATATATAGTATATCGCCTTCCGCATTTACCAATACACTAGGAGGTGCAAAACGCTGAATAACGATTTCATCGGCTAGTGACTGAATATTGTCGCTCGCTTCCACCTGCTTTGCACTTTTTAAAAGAGGTACGACCCAATTTACAAAGGAATTGGGGAAATCCATTTTAGCCATAATTATTGGCTTTAGGGATCGTTTATAGATTTTTAAACGGGCATCTAGCAATTCAAAACGCTCATTTTTCGAATTCACATTTTCAGTGCTCCCTAAAACCATAATTCCGCCGACTTTAAGACTATAAAAAAACAAGTTCATTAACTTCTTCTGCAATTCAGGCTCCATGTAAATGAGGAGATTTCGACAGAAGAGCAGATCCAATTTTGTAAAAGGGGCGTCTTTAATTACATTATGCGGCGCGAATACGATCATCTCGCGGACACTAGTATTAATGCGGTAGGTATTGTTTTCTTTAGTGAAATACTTATTGATTCTTTCCTGAGACACATGATTGAGAATAGCATCACTAAAAATCCCACTGCGCGCTCGATTAATAGCATCACTATCAATGTCGGTAGCAAAAATTTGCAATACCAAGTTTTTATCCGCCTCCATTTCTACGCAGGCTTCTATAAAAGTGATGGCTAAAGAATAGGCCTCTTCCCCCGAAGAGCAACCCGTAACCCAGGCTCTTAGCGTGGATGCATGGGGTAATTCTGCAAATAATTTGGGTAGTACCTTTTGCTTTAGATTTTCCCACATCAGGGTATCTCTAAAAAAATTAGTTACCCCAATTAATAACTCTTTAAAAAGGATATCAATTTCTTTAGGATTAGCCTGTAAGAATACCACGTAGTCGGACAAGGCCACAATTTGATGGACATGCATGCGGCGTTCTATGCGACGAAATATTGTATTCTTCTTGTATAAAGAGAAATCATGCAGGGTTTGTCGGCGCAGTAAAACTATAATTTTATCGAGCTCGCTGTCGCTCATAATTACTGTCTTTTGCGCTTTTGCTAAGCGCCCTTTAAGTAATAAGATAAGTTTGGAGCCGATTTCATTGGCGGGTGCCACAATATCCACATCCACCGCTTTCATGGCACTTTTAGGCATACTTCCAAAATTGGCTGAAAAAGGTTCTTGTGCCGCTGCTAAACCATTCTTCTCCTTAATGGCTTGTAAACCGATACTGCCATCCGAACCCATTCCCGAAAGGATAAGTCCAGCACTTAGCTCTTTGCGATATTCCGCCAAAGAAGTGAAAAAGTAATCGATCGGTAGCCTTAATCCGCGAGCAGCCACTGGCTTTTCGAGACGCAGATACCCTTCAGATACTGTCATGATTTTATTAGGTGGAATAACAAAAACATGGTTAGGTTTAATTAACATCCGCTCGGTTACCTGCACCACCTTCATTTCGGTAAATCTTTGCAAAAGCTCTGGCATAATGCCTTTACGTGCGGGATCGAGATGCTGAATTACCACAAAGGCAAGACCACTATTGACCGGAATTCCTTTAAAAAATTGCTCCAGTGCTTCTAATCCACCCGCGGATGCACCAATACCGAGAATGGGGAAAATATCTTCTCTAATTTTTATAGACTGACTTAGAGCATAGTCATCCTTCCCTACACTAGGGCTTACTTTTTCATGATGTAGAATTATGAAAACTGGAGTACAGGACTGTACATTTACCGCTTGAGATTTACAATGCGATAATGGTGGCTTTCACTGACAGTTTATTCCTTAACAAATGAGGTATAAACAAGCGAACAGAAATAGGGATCTAAACAAGATCGAATAGGTAAAATGCTAAAGCCTCTTCTTTAAAATTTTACACATAGTCCAAAGATAGGTCTTTTAAACGCCTTATATTCAGTTATTCAATTAACTCCTGTCAAATGCTTGCGAGAAATCGGGATACTTTCGTATCAAGCCCTTAACAATTTGAGCAGCAGCAGAGTTTGAGGCAAAAGATTTAAATTAAAAATTAACTAAAGGTCTTAAAAAACAGGCTTAGCCGATGCAGGAAAGACCTTAATTCACCATCATTTTTGTAAATCCAGTGCTTTGATACACCTCCCATTTGCCTTCTTTATCGCTGTAAATTAAATAGGCTTCTAAGTCTTGATTTTGCTCCAAGTACTTTATCGCCTTTTCTAAACCCATGGCCATAAAGGCGGTAGCATAGGCATCGGCAGTACTAGCTTTACTGGCTACCACCGAAGCACTCAATAATCTATTTTTTGCTGGCCAGCCCGATTTGGTATCAATGGTGTGGGAATAGCGCATCCCGCTAAGGCTATCCACCCAAAACTTGCGGTAATTACCCGAAGTAGCCAAAGCAGCACTATCTAAGGCCAGAATAAACTGAAAACGATCTTGTTGATTAATTTCTTCTGTGGGCTTATCCACGCCAATGCGCCATTTTTTGCCTTCATAATTTTCGCCCAAACAACGAACCTCCCCACCTACTTCTACCATATAATTGCGAATGCCTTCTTGCTCTAAATATTCCGCTAGTAAATCAACCGTATAGCCTTGGGCAATGGCATTAAAATCGAGACTCATTCCGCGCGGAAGCTTTAGCGATGATGATTGATAATTCAATTTATCGAAGCCTGTAAAGTTTAATATGCTATCTACCAAGGCTGTATCTTTATTGCTATTTGCTTGCGGACCAAAGCCCCAAAATTGTACTAAAGGAGCAATAGTAGGATCGAAGTAGCCCTTGCTATTGGTATACACTTCTTTGGACTGGTCGAGCATTTCTCTTAAATGCGCATCTATGGAAATACCTGCCCCCGCATTAAGCTGAGAAATAAGCGATTTTGGATCGTAGGTGCTGAGCGATTTATCCACCGATTTTAATATGCTATCAATCGCTTGACTTCGGTCTTTAGCTTCTCCCTGAAAGAGATAAGAAATGTGAAAGGTTGTCCCTTGGGCGTAGCCATTATAGCTCTCTTCTTTAAGTGCGTTCGTATCAGAGCAAGACCAAAATAAAAAGGAAAGAGCAATAAAAAGGAGGCGTGGCATGATAATAATTTTCGGCGAAGTTAAAACATCCCGCGCGCTATTTCCATAGATGCATTTATGATGCGCTAATTATTCAATAATATAGGCTCAAAGCGTATTAATGACAAGTTTGAAAAAGCACTGTAAAATAGCTTAGAAATAAATACCTTTGCCGCGTTTTTAAACCCTCTCAATTAATACACAATGGCTAACAACCACAACTACGAAGCGACTGTGAATCAGCGCATCGCACAAGAGAAAGCGGCCGTTCGCTTTATCAAAAACGTTAATGATCTTCACCTCGACAAGGGCATTGAAACGGTTTTATTCCGTAACACCCTAATAGACCAACGCCCCAGTGAAGTATTAAACTTACACGAATACGCCCGTCAAATTGTTGGTCAAGATATTACCATTGAAGATACCGTGGCTCTTTTAGACCAAATGGTGCAAATGGAATTAGCCCCTGCGCGCATGGACATTGGCCGTATTGCCAGCGAGTGGCTTAGCGAAAAAGAAAATTTCGAAAACATTAGCGCTTTCTTAAACAGCAAACTAGCTGATTTTATCGGTGCTGAAAACATGAGCAGCACTACTCCTAAAGACGTGGTTCTTTATGGTTTTGGTAGAATCGGTCGCTTAGTAGCACGCGAATTAATGGCCCAAGAAGGTAAAGGCGAGCAATTACGTTTACGGGCGGTAGTTTCTAGAAAGGAAACACCCGAAAGCTTAGAGAAACGTGCCTCTTTATTAAGAGTGGATTCGGTACACGGTACTTTCCCTGGTACGGTAATCGCCGACCCAGAAACGATGTCTTTAATTATTAACGGCCGTCGCGTGCAGTTTATCTCTGCCAATGCACCAGAAGATATCGACTATACTTCTTACGGTATTAATAATGCTTTAATCATCGACAATACTGGTGCTTTCCGCGATGACGTTGCACTAGCACGTCACTTGAAAGCCAAAGGTGCTTCTAAAGTATTACTAACCGCTCCTGGTAAAGGGGTTCCCAATATTGTACACGGTGTAAACCAAACCGATCACGATCCGAAAACAGTAGATATGTTTTCGGCGGCAAGCTGCACCACCAACGCCATTACACCAGTATTAAAAGTTATCGAAGATAATTTCGGCGTAGAGCGCGGTCATATTGAAACGGTACACGCCTACACCAACGACCAGAATTTAGTAGACAACATGCATAGCAAATACCGTAGAGGTCGCGCGGCAGGTTTAAACATGGTAATTACCGAAACTGGTGCAGGTAAAGCCGTAGCCAAAGCGCTTCCCGTTATGGAAGGCAAGCTTACTTCTAATGCTATTCGTGTTCCCGTGCCCAACGGTTCTTTAGCTATCTTAAACTTAGAAGTTAAAAAAGCAACCAATTTAGAAGGCGTAAATGCCGCCTTGCGCAACGCTGCCCTGAAAGGGAAATTAGTAGAGCAAATCCGCTATTCCATCAGCAATGAGCTGGTATCTAGCGATATCGTAGGCGAATCTTGTCCTTCAATTTTCGATTCTCCCGCTACTATTGTAGATAGCAACGGCAAGAATATGGTACTTTATGTATGGTACGATAACGAATACGGTTACAGCCGTCAGGTTATCCGCTTAAGTAAATACATCGCTGAAGTACGTCGCAAGCGTTACTATTAGTAGATATATAGCTTAGTACAAGCATTAGCCCATAAAAAAAGCGGTCTCGAATATTCGGGACCGCTTTTCTTTTGATAAATAGTACTGAATTAGCCTTTATAAAAAGGCGGCTTCGACACTTTAGCTTTTAAAGCTTTATTACGCACCTGAATAAATATTTCCGTGCCTTCCGCTAGGTAATCCTTTTGGAGATAAGCCATCCCAATTGCTTTTCCTAAACTTGGTGCTTGGGTACCACTTGTTACCACGCCAATGTTTTCGCCATCTGCGTTAAGCACAGCATAATCGTGACGAGGAATACCGCGGTCTTCCATAATAAATCCCGTTAGGCGACGACTTAAACCCGCTTCCTTCTCTGCTTTTAGAGCCTCCGAGTTAATAAAGTCTTTCGTGAATTTCGTAATCCAACCCAAACCTGCCTCTAAGGGAGATGTAGTATCGTCAATGTCATTGCCGTATAAGCAAAAACCCATTTCCAAACGCAAGGTATCGCGGGCACCCAAACCGATCGGCTTGATATCCCAATCAGCACCTGCTTTAAAAATCGCTTCCCAAACCTGTAAAGCATGCTCATTAGGAACGTAAATTTCAAAGCCTCCTGCACCAGTATATCCGGTAGCAGAAACAATTACATTATCGCATCCCGCGAAAGCGCCTTTATCGAAGGTGTAATACTTCATGCCCGCTAAATCTAAATCGGTAAGTGATTGTAGAGCCTCAGCAGCCTTGGGGCCTTGTAAGGCAAATAAAGACCAGTTATCGCTTTGGTTATCAATGTTTAAACCTTCCGGTAGATGCGAAGCAAGCCAATTGTAGTCTTTCTCAATATTAGAAGCGTTTACCACTAAAAGGTAGGAGTTTTCCGCCAGGCAATAAATTAAAAGATCATCCACAATACCCCCTTTATCGTTCGGTAAGCAGCTGTACTGAATTTTCCCAGGCGTCAATTTTGACACATCGTTAGAACTCACTTTTTGCAAGAAATCGAGCGCTTGTGGTCCTTCCACGAAAAATTCGCCCATGTGACTTACATCGAAAACACCCACGGCAGAACGCACGTGTAAATGCTCGGCGTTAAGGCCTTCGTATTGAACAGGCATATTGTAGCCTGCAAAATCTACCATTTTACCGCCTAGGTCTTGATGAACCTGATCTAAAATTAACTTTTTCATTATTTATATTTGAGAGGTATATTTTTATCCGTGAATGAGCTCTTTGTCGCCAAAATCTTTCATTACTTCCGCTTCAAAAGTGAGAAGCTCATCCCATTTTTTATCCACGTCTTCGCGCTTACCATACTGACGAGCGAACTTTAAAAACAAGGTATAATGATTAGCTTCACTAACCATTAACTTCGCGTAAAAGCTCGCTAGCTCCTGATCTTCAATATTTTCGGAAAGCACCTTAAAGCGCTCGCAACTGCGGGCCTCAATTAAGGCCGCAATTAATAAGCGGTGCACCAAACGCAATTTGCGATCGCCCGTTTGGGCAAAAAACTTGGTAACGCGCGCCACGTATTCATCTTTACGATCGCGACCAATTACAAAACCGCGCTTTAAAATATGCTTGTGAACCATTTCAAAATGGCTCATTTCCTCGCGTGCGAGAGCAGCCATTTCCGTTACTAAATCGCTGTATTCGGGATAGGTCACAATAAGTGATATTGCTGTGGAAGCCGCTTTCTGCTCGCAAAAAGCATGATCGGTTAAAATCTCTTCTAGGTTTTTTTCCGCCACATTAGCCCAGCGTGGATCGGTGGGTAATTTTAATCTAAGCATGTTCTTTCTTTAAAAGATCCGAAAATAAGACTGCAAAATTAACCATTTGCTTTATCTCACTGATTGTTGCGTGCCGTTCTTTCTCAAAGATTAATAAAGCTTCGCCATTGCATTCTATATGATAGCTTTTATGTTCTTCTAAAAAGTCGATTATAGCGCGGCTCAAGAACTTCTTAATAGCCTGTTCATCCTCTCCTTTCACCTTAAAGCGATTGGAAAAATCGGGGTACAATTCAAAAACGATATCCTTAAAACCAGCCAAAAAGGCCACTTTGTCTAAAAGACTTTCGCGGTCAATTACAAATAAAGGGGCTTTCGTGCTTAAGGGAATACTTAACATAGTAGCATGTAGATCCTGATTACCATAAAAGCCGCCTTCTTGATAATGCACATCGGCTAAAAGCCAATCCACTTCCCCTTTAGGCGAAAGTCGATTACGAAGCAAATTGACTGGTTTAAACTTGAAATAATCGAAGTTTTGAAAACCCAATGACTCGTCAATTTCGTGATAATCAAATTGATATTCATGGCTAAGGGCAAAGAGCCTTAAAGCCTTTTGCCGGCGTGTTAAGGTATAAGTCCGCTTTTCGAAAAACTTACGAGGATGGCGATTAGCCATCGGATGCGAAGAACTGCGACCCAAATCATCTAAGCCGATAATCTCCAAGTGCCCTCCCCCATTCTGGAAATTACTTTTGTATTGATGCAAATGCTCTAAAACCGAATAATCTACATAAGTGGTCAAACTAAAATCAACAATTACCTCCGCCTGAGTGGAAAGGGTATCGAGATGGTTTTTGATACGAAGGAAATTTAAAAAAGTGGCAAAAGACTTGACGCTTAAATGGTATTTATTAGATTCTTCTTCATACAGTAAGGTATTGGGCCTAAATAAATTTCGGAAGAAAATAGTAGACCTTCCCATGCCAAATAATTGCAAGATTAAAGTAGCGAAGATGCCAATTAAAATACCAGTAATTAAATTGGTAAATAAAGTAGCGAGGTAGGTAATGATGAAAAGACTGAGTTCTTCCCAACCCACGGCGGCCATGGATTTAAATTGAGCAGGGGCGGTTAATTTATAACCCGTGTAAACCAAAATGGCCGCTAAAACAGAGATGGGAATAAATTGAAGTTGCGTACTAAATAGCAAAAAGAATAATCCTATAAAAACACCTTGAAAAAGATTCGACCAACGCTCAGTGGCGCCATTATTTACGTTTACCGAACTCCGCGCAATCACCGCCACTACATTTAGTCCACCTATAAAACCCGAAATCATTGTAGCCAAGCCCAAAGCGCGTAAATCCTTATTTACATTACTACGTCGGTGTTCAGGATCTAGTTTATCTACCGCCTTTATGCTTAATAAAGATTCGATTGCGGCAATAAAAGCCAATGAAAATGCAATGCTAATAAAACCACCACTAGCCCAGGCCGAGAAATTGGGAAATACGATACTGTTCTGTAAATTATCGGGTAAGCTTAATAAATGGTCATCTGCGAAAGCGGGAAAAATATGCGGATTATAAGCAGACAAATAACTATAGCCCATACCTAAGCTAATAACCCACATGGGGGCGGGAATTTTACTGAGCCACGATTTACCCTTCGAGGGCAGCACGAAAAGCAGAATTAAACTCAATATACCCAATATGGCCGAAGGATACGAACTCTTATCGAACCATGCGATTTTAATACTCTTGGTAATTTCGGACAGTAAGGCGGGGGCGCTTTCGCTAGATGGGTTATTAATGCCAATGAGGACATGAATTTGACGACTGAGAATAATTAAACCAATGGCGGCCAACATACCTTTAATGGCTGATGATGGAAAAAACTCGGCTAAGGCTCCGAAGCGAAAAAAGCCCAACAAGAGCAATATTCCACCTGAAGCAACGATGGCGGCTAAAGTGAGTTGATATCCTAAAAAAGCATCTCCCGCCCCGAGGGAAGAAATCGCGAAAAGCGTTACTACCACCAAGCCGTTGCCTGGTCCAGAAATTACCACATAAGAGCCGCCCAAGAAAAAGAGTACTACCGCACCAACAATAGCCGAAATGATCCCCGCCATAGGTGGCGCACCAGAAGCTAAAGCTAAGCCTAAGCCTAAGGGCAATGCCACTAGCGAAACAACTAAGCCGGGTAAAATATTAGGCGATAAAGATTTAAAAGATGGTAAATTCATCCTTTAAACAGAGTGACTATGAATGATTAATAAATCGCTCGGCAATTCCGAAAGTATGTATTCTAAATCGTGTGTAAAAACACGATCCATAAAGCCCAATTTGGTATCGGGTGAATTTAAGACCAAGAGCTCGGCGCGGTTGGATTGGGTAAAGTGCCCGATGCTGTAACCAGGTTTACCAAAAACTACTTTTGTTTCAATCTCTAATTTGGGCTGTTCCAGCTGAGCAAGGGTAAGATTTAGGCGGTGTGCTTCCCTTTGTTCGATGATATCACGCCAGCGGTTACAGCGTTCCAATTCCTTATTATCAGCTGCCCTTTTTGTGTTTTTATCGGGAATAACCTCGTCAACAATACTCAGTTTTCTTGCTCCTAGTGCCTCAGCCACCTGAATGGTTTTTTCAATAGTATCGGGTGTTTTCGGGTGCTTATTACCCGTTACTACTATTTTAGAGTAGGCCTTAGGGAATTGCCGCGGATTAGTTAGCAATAAAATACTAAAACTTGATTTACGTACTAACTGGCGTGCTACTGAACCCATGTAATAACGCAGCAGTCCCTCACGTGGCAAGGCACCTGCTAAAAGTAAATCGACCTTTTGAGCTTCACATACTTTAATAATGCTCTCGCTAATATCTCCTTGTTCGAAGCAAATTTCATAATTGATATTTGCCAAAACTTTAGTATTTGCCAGTTTTGCCACTATATCTTCCACAGAGCTGCGCGACTGAGAATTAAGGGCTTCAACGTGTATGAGGAATAGCTTTTCACCCAATAAGGCGCAAAGTCTTGCTGCCTCGGTAATATTAGCTTCGATACTTGGGCTGAGGCCAATACCAATGGCCATGTTTGCAAAGGGTTTCAAATGTGAAAATTTATTGTTTGCTGACGAAGCCTAAAGATACAAAGGCTTTTAGAACCTAGTCTAAATTTAAACGCTTTGTTTTATTCCGCTTTATGGTCTTAAATAAGGCAACAGTTTACTGAGTTTAAGGCGAAAGTTAAAAATTTAATTCCCTCCATATCAAAGCCTTGAAAACTTTTCACCGGCGAAGGGCATCTTTTTTACCTAAAGCCCTTGCAAGGTATATTTCAATAGTTAAATTTGCAGCCCCAAAACAATGAGACGTTTACCATTAGCCAGGTAAAAAGAGTTTAGGGATCGAATTGGTGAGATGGGTGAGTGGCTGAAACCAGCAGTTTGCTAAACTGCCGTACGAGCAATCGTACCGCGGGTTCGAATCCCGCTCTCACCGCCACGGGGCGTAGCGTAGCCCGGTATCGCGCCTGCTTTGGGAGCAGGAGGTCGTAGGTTCGAATCCTGCCGCCCCGACCAAAAAGCCCCGACGAGTTTCGTCGGGGCTTTTTTTATGCCCATCAGCGCAAGCTTGCTTGCAGACTGATGGGCATAAAAAAAGTAAAGGACTGCGCAGCAGGACGGGCTTTTTGGTCGTATTCCTTAAAATGTTAGCGGCTTTGGGATCATGGAATAATCCTGCTTGCATACTGCTGGGCATAAGAAAAGTAAAGGACTGCGCAGCAGGACGGGCTTTTTGGTCGTATTCCTTAAAATGTTAGCGGCTTTGGGATCATGGAATAATCCTGCTTGCATACTGCTGGGCATAAGAAAAGTAAAGGACTGCGCAGCAGGACGGGCTTTTTGGTCGTATTCCTTAAAATGTTAGCGGCTTTGGGATAATGGAATAATCCTGCTTGCAGGCTGCTGGGCATAAAAAAAGCAAAGTACTGCGTAGCAGGACGGGCTTTTTGGTCGTATTTCTTAAAATGTTAGCGGCTTTTGGTATCATGGAATAATGAACGCGATGCACCACGGGATACATCCCCTGGCTATAATATGCAGTAATACCATGCTAAGCTTTTCTTAAACTTCGCTTAAAATCAAGCCTTTTTAAGCTCAAATGCGGCATTTGCAGCATTTAGGCTTAGTAGAATATCTACCTTTACCTACTCTTAGAAAAGCACCGTCTTCCCATCAGAAGCCCTCAACCCATTGAAGGTTCTTTTTAGCTAATTATGAGATCAATAATGAAAAAAACAGCCCAAATCCTCTCCCTCCTACTCTTAAGTATTACAGCGGCCTTCGCCCAAGAATGGCAAACGGATTTCAACAGCGCTAAGGAAATAGCCAGCGCAGAAAACAAACCCATAATCTTAGTATTCCAAGGTTCAGACTGGTGTGCGCCCTGCATTAAATTAGACCGTGAAATTTGGAGTACCGATGCCTTTAAGGAATACGCCTCCGAGCATTATGTAATGCTTTTAGCCGATTTTCCCCGTCGCAAGAAAAATGCTTTACCCGAAGAGCAAGCGGCTGCAAATGCCAAACTGGCCGAAACCTACAATACCATCGGTGCCTTTCCATTTGTGGTCGTTTTAGATAGCAATGGTAAAGTTTTAGGACAAACAGGCTACAAAAAAGTTAGCCCAGAAGAATACATTAAAGAGCTCAATGGTTTTGTTAAAAAGGCCTAAGCATATAGTAAGCACCCTGCTCCTACTGGCTAGTTTTTGGGCATCTGCGCAAGCGGAATACCAACGCACTTTAAAGTTAATGGGCAGCCGTTTCGATATAACCGTGGTGGCCAAAGATTCCCTTGCGGGAGAAGCTTACATTGATTTGGCCGTAGCCAAAATTGAAGAAATCGAAAGACTAATTTCCTCTTGGGATCCGCATTCCCAAACTTCTACCATTAATCGAATGGCAGGAATAAATCCCGTGAAAGTCCATCCCGAACTTTTCCACCTCATTGAACGAGCCATTGGCATTTCAAAATTAACCGACGGCGCTTTCGATATCAGCTATGCTTCCCTGGATAAAATTTGGAAGTTCGACGGCAGCATGACCACTATGCCATCTGCGGAAAGCATTAAAGCTTCTGTGGCTAAAGTGGGGTATAAAAATATCATCCTTAATAAAAGCGATACCAGCGTTTTCCTAAAAACACCTGGCATGAAAATCGGTTTTGGCGCCATTGGCAAAGGCTATGCAGCCGATAAAGCTAAAGAATTATTAATGGCCCAAGGGCTTAGCGCTGGAATTATAAATGCTGCTGGCGATATGAATACCTGGGGAAAACAAGCCAATGGTGAAGAGTGGAAAGTAGCTATTACCAATCCCCTCAATAAAAATAAGGTCTTTGCCATTTTACCCATCCGCAACAGCGCAGTGGTAACTTCGGGAAATTATGAGAAATACGTAAACTTCGATGGTGTGCGTTATACTCACATCATCGACCCCCGCAGCGGCTATCCTTCCAGCGGAATTAGTAGCGTTACCGTTTTTGCCCCCAAAGCCGAACTGGCCGATGCCCTAGCCACCTCCGTTTTTGTAATGGGCACAGAAGTGGGTTTAGACCGCATCAATCAGCTGCCGCAAATTGAGTGTATTATTATAGATGCAGAAGGGAATATTTTCACTTCCCAGAATATAGAAATCGAAAAATTATGATCAAGCGAATTTTAAGTCTTTTGGTAATTGCCTTCGCCGCTAGTGCTTGTGTGGTAGTTAAAGAATACGAAAAGGTAAATCTTAACGACCCAGATATGACACTGGCTGAAAAGTCTTGCAACCGCAACTTAGCCACCGCCCACTCTTACCGCGAAGCTGCCGTTGGAGCCAATGGCGGAAAAACAGGCGGAGGCTGCGGCTGTAATTAAAACCAAGACCACCAAGCAAATGAATACTATAAAACAGCTCCTTTTAAGCAGTATAATCCTTAGTCCCTTTCTGGCTTTAAGCCAAGATGCGTCGGACTCCCTACCCGTTTATAAAAAGCGAGTTTTGGAAAGTGTGGAAGTAGATTTCCTTAGCAGTTTATACGGACAAAATGGCGACAATGCCGCTGTTACAGGCGGTTCCGGTACCGAACAATTGATGGATGGCACCGCTACCCTCGTAATTTCCATTCCCTTAAACGCCGATGATGTTTTAACCATCGATGCGGGTGTATCTGCCTATACCTCTGCTTCTTCCAGTAATATCAATCCTTTCGACAACCGAAAAATTGCCGATAACTTTCAAGCCTCAACGGGGGCATCTGGTAGCGATGTTTGGACCAACGTAACGGGTAGCTACAGTCACAGTTCCGATGACCGCAATGATATTTGGTCGGCCAAGCTCTCGGTTTCTAACGAATATGATTATTTTTCTACCGGCGCTGGTGGTTCCTATACCAAGCTTTTTAATGAAAAAAACACCGAACTCAGCGTACACGGAAGCGTTTACATAGATACCTGGCGTGCCATTTATCCCTACGAATTAAGACCCTTTGCGGCGGGTGGCAATGGTTTATTCAACAATCTCTTTCGCAGCAATACCATTACCGGAAACACCAATTACGACCCTACTTTCAGCACTTTCGATAGTGAAGGGCGTTATTCTTATGCTCTCGGATTTGGCTTTTCACAGATCCTTCATAAAAATATTACGGGTTCCTTAGCTTTAGATCTGGTGCAACAAAGCGGCTTATTATCCACCCCTTTTCAGCGCGTGTACTTTGCCGATGTCGAAAATTCCTACATCCAAAATTTCCAGTTGGCCGACGATATTGAACGCCTGCCCGGCTCTCGTTCTAAAGTTGCCCTAGGTGGAAAATTAAACTGGTATTTAAATGAATACGTGGTTCTCCGCAGTTTCTACCGTTATTACTTCGACGATTGGGGTATACAGTCGCACACTGCTAGCCTAGAAATACCGGTGAAAATTAGCAGCAAGTTTACCCTCTATCCCTCCTACCGTTATTACGATCAAACGGCAGCCGATCATTTTAAAGCTTATGAAACCGCTTTATCGACCGATCTTTACTATACTTCCGACTACGATTTATCGCAGTACTCTGCTAATCAGTTTGGCTTTGGCCTAACTTATACCGACATCTTTACCAATGCCCATATTTGGCGCTTTGGCCTAAAAAGCATCGACTTCCGTTTTTATCAATATAACCGCAATACCACCTTTCGGTCTAGCATTGGTACTCTCGGATTTAAGTTCGTGCTCAATTAATTAAGGGTCTTACCATTTGCATTTTATCGAAAAGACCATTTTTTAATGGTCTTTTTCTTTTCCCAGTATTTGTTGTTTTTCCCTTTCG
>PZPB01000058.1 GCA_003045865.1 Bacteroidota bacterium
ATCTAACGAAAGTGAGGCAGGACGTGCTAAAAACCGACGGACGGTTTTTGTTCTGACTGCGCACTGACATAATACGAATTTATACGCTTGGTTAATTTCCGAAAAACTAATTCGGCTTCTTCAATACAGCTGAATTCGAAACTCTTCTTACGTAAGTAAATATTAGCCCATTTGTAACTAATCAATAAGTAATACTCACCGGTATTTTTTGCGTAGAGACTCACGGTTTTAATACCTTTTTGTCTGCGCATCATAAGTTTATAGCCTCTCAGCTTGTTCATACAGTTAATAAATTTTGGGCACAAAAAAAGCCGCTACAAATGAGCGGCTTTATTATTAACTGTATGTGAAGCTTATCTTCTCAATTCTTTAATACGGGCTGCTTTACCAGTCAGCTCTCTTTGATAGAAGATACGTGCACGACGCACTTTACCTTTCTTATTGATTTCAACTTTTTCTAAGGCAGGTAAGTTTACTGGGAAGATACGCTCTACACCAATACTTCCACTCATCTTACGAATAGTAAAAGTTTCTGTACTGCCACTACCACGACGCTGTAATACTACACCGCGGAAAAACTGAGTACGCTCTTTAGCACCCTCTTTAATTTTGTAATAAACGGTGATCGTGTCACCCGCTGCGAATTCAGGAAATTCTTTAACTTCTACGTATTGATCCTGAACATACTTAACTAAATCCATAGTTTCAGTAATTGTTAAATTTAAATATGGCCAACATTCACATCCTTTGCCAGAGGTTGACAATACAAGCTTAGGTTTACCCTAAGAGGCGGCAATATTACAACAAAATATTAGTGCTACAAAGATTCTTTGTCTAAAAGATCGGGTCTTTTAGCTCTTGTGATTTCCAGGGCTTTAGCTTCACGCCAAGCCTCAATTTTAGGAAAATCGCCCGTTAATAATATTTCGGGAACCGACCATCCGTTAATCTCCGAAGGCCTAGTGTACACCGGAGGAGCTAATAAATCGTCTTGAAAGGAATCGTATAAGGCCGAAGACTCGTCGTTTAAAACCCCCGGAATAAGCCTGATAATGGCATCACTAACCACAGCTGCCGCTAACTCTCCGCCGCTTAATACAAAACTGCCAATGGAAATTTCACGGGTAATAATATGGTCGCGAATACGCTGATCTACTCCTTTATAATGCCCACATAAAATCAGTATGTTTTCCTTTAGAGAAAGACGATTTGCAATTTTCTGATCGAAAAGTTCCCCGTCGGGTGTCATGTAAATAAGCTCATCATATTCTCGCTCAGCTTGTAAATCTTGAATACAATTCAAAATCGGCTCCACCATCATAACCATTCCAGCGCCACCACCAAACTGATAGTCATCAATTTGGTTATGCTTACCTAGGCCGTACTTTTTTAAATCGTGTACTGCCACTACCACCCGCCCCTTATCTTGCGCTCTCTGCAAAATGGAATGGGAGAATGGGCTTTCTAAAAGCTTGGGTAAGGCCGTAATTATATCTATTCGCATCCTGCAAAAGTAAAAAGGCCAAGTCCATTTCTGAACTCGGCCTCATAAAATTTATCAGCTATTAATTATTTCTCCTTTTCAAAACCTAAAGATGCAGAGTTGATGCAGTAGCGCTTACCTGTTTCAGTAGGGCCATCATCAAAAACATGACCTAAGTGCCCACCGCAGCTCGCACATAAAATCTCGGTACGGACCATGCCATGGCTACGGTCTTCTCTTTCAATTAAAGCATTGTTATCAGCTGCTTTATCAAAACTTGGCCAGCCGCAATGCGATTCAAATTTTGCTTCACTATCAAATAATACGGCCTTACAAGCGGCACATTTGTAGTCACCGTCTTCAAAATGCATAGTGTATTCGCCTGTAAAAGGGCGCTCTGTTCCCGCTTCCCGTAAAACATAATATTGCTCAGAACTTAATTCCTTTTTCCACTCGGCATCCGTTTTCTGTACTTTCATATCTTGCGCATTAGTTGTGTTGCTCTTTTTACTTTCTTGGGCATTACAGGCGGTGATGCCTATAAATACCATAAGGACTAAACTCAGTATTTTTTTCATATCGATTTATTAAACGTTAGATACGTACTAAGAGTTCTCTTAGATCTTAAAGAAATCATAAATCGACTGCTGTAGATCTGCATCCATTAAAATTCGTCGGTGCCCCAGGCCTTTACTGACTATTAATTTTGACTTTTTCCACTTCTCATGCAGCTGACGCGCATTAGTTATTGATACGTCTTGATCATTTTCATCGTGGATGATAAGCCCGAGTGGATTGTAATATTGACAGAGATACTCGGAAGAGCTTTCTTTGACGCTAAGGTGAAAACGTTCTTCTATCGCCGTAATTAAGTTATTCGTAACGGCCTCATTCATTTTTAGTTTTCTGCTAAAATCAGATACTACATTACGAACGTTGGCAGGCGATCCCATTAGCACTAACTTCTCATATTGTGCCTTTCGGTTCAGATTATTAAACAAAGCCATACCTCCTAAAGAGTGCCCGATGGCATTATAAAATGGACCAAAACGCAAATCGGCCTCTTCTAAAGCATCTACAAAATCTAACATATTAGTCTCTGAGCCTAGATTGTCGCCATGGCCAGGTGCTTCGATGGAAACCACATGAAAGCCTAAGTTATTTAGCCCTTCCATTATTTGGAAAAACTGGCTAGCTCGGCCGCTCCAACCATGGATTAAAACAATTTTCTCTCCTGGCCCTACTAGCTCGAAGGCAGTAAAATCTTTGGCATTTTTGGTAAGTAAGTCATGTCTTTCTGCTTTTTCCCTTATTTCTTTTTCCCTTGTAGGGATAGGGAATTTCATCGGTTTAAAAAAAAGCTTCAGAGCAAATTTGGTAGCCAAGCTTGCAGAAATGCCACTTAGTACCTTCCCAGGAATGGTAATATATTTTGGCAGCTGAAAACTTGGGGCAACTTCCGGTTTCAATCAAATGGTTTTATGTTGGCAAATTTGCGAAAGCAAAACAGCAACCGCAAGTTAATTCGTGAAAAGCCGAACTAGATTCAAATATTAAAGGTGAAAAAATAGAGATTGACCTAAGTAATTTAAAATGACGTTGAACAAATACTTGGTTTTCAAACTTATAAAGTAAATTGCTGCTATGAAAAATATTATTATTTTGTTGGGTCTGCTTCTGTCAGTTTCAATGCAGGCTCAGGTAAACGCCTCTTTATCAGATCCTAACTTAAAACAAATCCTACTTGGTAATTATCAGGCTGCCAGTTATCAGGCCAGTCAACCCATAGATGCTACCGATCAGATAAGTTGTGAGCTCCTCAATTTAATCAATCCAGATAGCCTGCAATACAGCATACAAGTACTTAGCTCTTACCATACCCGTCATACTTTTTCAGATACCGTTTCGGCTAATTTTGGCATTGGCGCTTCACGCAGATGGGTGAAAAGCAAGTTAGAGTCTTACAGTCAGCGCAATGAGCAAAGATTACAAGTGGGTTATTTGAATTTCGATATCACCAATAATACTTGTGGGAGCCTTTATAATACAAAAAATGTGTTGGGTGTTTTACCAGGTAGCGATCCTTCTTTAAAGGATATTATTCTACTTACTGCCCACCTCGATTCTCGTTGCGAGCAGCGTTGCGATACCACTTGCTTGGCTGCTGGCGCCGACGACAATGGCAGTGGCACGGCTCTGGTAATTGAACTGGCCCGAGTAATGAGCGCTTACACTTTTAAAAGAACCATCGTTTTTATGCTAACCACCGGCGAAGAACAGGGTTTGATAGGGGCGAGGGCTTTTTCCGATTATTGCTTAGCAGAAGGAATAGAAATTAAAGGTGTTTTAAATAATGATATCGTCGGTGGTACCATTTGTGGCGAAACTGCTTCTCCTCCCGGTTGCAGTAGTGAAGGCGATATAGATTCTACAACTTTAAGAATTTATTCTAACCCTCTATCAGAACGCAATCCTCACCAGGGTTATGCTCGCGCGGTAAAATTGAATTTTGAGGAAAAGGTACAGGCCAATATGAAGGTAGCTATGAATATCGATCTTATCAATCAGGAAGATCGTTCGGGTAGAGGAGGAGATCATATTGCTTTCCGTGAAAACGATTATCTTAATCTAAGATTCACATCTGCCCACGAGCACGGCAACGGAAACCCCACGGGCACGCCAAATTACCGCGATCATCAACATACTTCTCAGGATATTTTGGGGGAAGATTTTAATAGCGATGGCATTATCGATAGTTTTTACGTGGACATGAATTATTTAGCGAGAAACGCTATGATAAACGCATCTGCAGCAGCGATATTAGCCGCCGGGCCAGCAGTGCCAACCTTTATTTTACACAAGGAAGCGACTGGTTTGAGGGTAGAAATTACCGACCCTATTTTAGCACCCGAATACAGAGTGGGAGTGAAGGGCTATAACGGTAGCACCTACGATTCTATTTACCGTTTCAGCGGCAGCTCTTTCGTGGTTCCAAGCCAGATTGCGGGGCAGCTGTATTTGGTGGGTTTGGCCGCTTTAGACTCTAATGGCTTAATGGGGCCTTTTAGTCAGGATGAACGGGGAAATTCCCAGGCCAATACGCCAGCCGGAACCGTGGATAATTTGCCCTATTCCTTCGACTGTGACTTGGTTTCTCTGCATGAAATTTCACCCGTAGTACCTCTCGGTATACAGTTATTAGACCCGCAACCGAATCCTTTTGAAAGTAGCACGGATTTAAACGTGTGGGTAAAAAACGATCGGTGGATCGGAAAGGCAGAACTAAAGGTTTATAATTCTCAGGGACAATTAATTAATACCTCGCTTATTGAATTGGCAGAGGGCTTAAATACACTGAGCTATGAGCATCGGAAAAATAACGGCATGTTCTATTATTCCATCGAAAAGGCAGGTCTAAGAACCCCTTCTAAGCGCATGCTAATAGGAGTTTAAGCTTGGTAATTTTCCATAGCTTTTCTTACGCTGCCGTATTGTTCTATTAAGGCTTTCGCCTGATGCGCATCAATGGGAATTTCTTGCATAAGCATACGAATAGCACGATCTACTAACTTGTTGTTATTCATTTGCATATCAACCATTTTATTGCCTTTAACGCGACCTAGTTTCACCATTACCGCAGTAGAAATCATATTTAAAACGAGCTTTTGAGCCGTACCGGCTTTCATGCGGGTAGAGCCAGTAATAAACTCTGGGCCGACGATTACTTCAATAGGGAAGTCGGCTTCTTTAGCTACCGGCGAATTTTCGTTACAAACAATACAAGCGGTACTTATCCCTTCTTGGCGCGCTTTCTGAAGTCCTCCAATCACATAGGGAGTGGTACCGCTAGCGGCTATTCCCAGAATCACATCGCCTTTATTGGGTTGGTAAGACTGTAAATCGCGCCAAGCGCCGTTCTTGTCATCTTCGGCAAATTCTACCGCTGTTCTAATAGCACCATCTCCACCCGCAATTAATCCCACTACCCAATTCGGATCGGCGCCAAAAGTGGGCGGAAGTTCACTAGCATCTACAACGCCTAAACGACCGCTAGTTCCTGCTCCGAGGTAAAATAAGCGACCGCCTTGCTTCATCTTATCGGCAATGTGCTCTACCGCCAATTCTATGGTATCAATAGCCTTCGCAATTGCCTGCGGAACCAAGTGGTCCTCTTGATTTATACCCTCCAAAATTTGGCGGGTGGGCATCTTGTCAATGTTTTTATGATGGCTGTCAGATTCGGTAGTTCTTGTGCTCAATTTTGGAGGTTTTATCTTGAAATGTGCAATGAAAACGGGTGCAATTTACATAGGATTTGGCATTCGGTCTTGCTAGCTAGTTATTTTTGACTTTACATTTAAACGAAAATTTAGTGCCGTTTATCGTCGGCTATTTTTCGGTACTTATTTTAATTGGAGTCTATTCGTCTCAGAAAATATTTAAAACTATGCACTTTCAGTGCATTTCGCTTTCAACTTCTGAAAAGCTTAATTGCGTTTATGGCAGAACAGCGATCCAATGGACATACGGTTTCACGTTTTACGGTGCATTTGGTTTGGTCGACTAAGTATCGTTATGGTGTTCTTCAAGGAGATGTTAAAATAAGGTGTCGCACTTTGCTAGTGCAGATTTGTGATGCTGAAGATGCTGAGATACTAAAACGTGAGTTTGACGTAAAATTAGGCCTAAACGGATTTTCCAATAAAAATGAAAATCCTGCATCTAGCTCATTTGCTGTAGCCCGCTACAGCTGCACGATACAGACTAGTCTTTTTCTTCCATTGAAAATCTGAGGCTCTAATTTATTGTCGAATTCACGTTAAAAGGAGTTGTATCATATGATCATGTTCATATGCATGTGGGCTATAGGCCCTCCAGTTCAGTGAGTGATTTGGTGAAAAACTGAAAGGACGAAGTTTCTGCAAATTGCAGCAAGAGTTTCCCGAATTGAAGAAGCGTTATTGGGGCAAGCACTTCTGGGCAATGTTTTTCGGCTGTTGGAGTACAGGAAATATAGCTGATGAGATGGATAATGAATATTTAGAGCATCACAGACGTCCCGATGATACCAATGGTTTCAATTTTGTCATTGAGTAAAAAGCGACTTTTATTCGTTAACCAAATCAATGCACTTTTAGTGCCTAGTGGTTTATTAAACCGAGATCCATTTAGGGGTCAGTGATATAGTGCCTAAGCCTTCTTCTCCAATAGTGCCATAAAAAAGCCATCACTCCAACCACTTGGGTTTACCCGATCTGCTTTTATTAATTCAAATTCAGGATGGTTCTCTAAAAAGCGATCTACTTGGTCTTCATTCTCCGAACGAAGTATGCTACAAGTGGCATAAACCATTTTGCCACCTACCTTCAACATCTTGGAATAATCGTCAATAATATCGCCTTGAATTTTACGCACGCGATCTAAATGTTCGGGCTGTAATTTCCATTTACTATCAGGATTTCTCTTAATAACGCCAGTTCCAGAGCAAGGTACATCTAGCAATAAACGGTCGGCCGAATTGTGCAGGCGCTTAATGCTTTTGGCATTTTCAATCGGACGAGTTTCAATATTATGAGCGCCATTACGACGAGCACGCTTTTGCAATTCTTTCAGCTTCCAAGCTTCCACGTCCATGGCAATTAGCTGCCCTTTATTTTCCATTAAAGCAGCAAGATGCAAGGTTTTACCGCCTGCACCAGCACAAGCATCAATCACTCGCATGCCCGGTTTAACTTCAAGATAAGGAGCAATCATTTGTGAACCGCCATCTTGCACCTCATACAATCCATCTTGGAAACTCTGTAACTTAAAGGTGTTGATGCGTTTTTCTAAAGCTAGTCCAGTAGGATTCTGCTTCATCGCGTAAGCCATACAACGCTCTTCTTCCAAGCGAGCTAGTAGGCTGGTACGATCGGTTTTTAGGGTATTCGTTCGTAAGAAAACCTTGGCGGGAATGTTCAAAGCTTTGGCAATTGCATCCCAATCATCACCTAGTTCTTCACGTGCCACTTTATCGAGCCAATCGGGGAAAGACTCATCTACCGCAAGGGAGCCACCCAGCTGGGCCCGACGCTCTTTTACGTCAATACCGTTTACCACATCAAATTGCGGCCATTCGGGTAATTCATTGCCCTCTAACTGCCACCAGATACCGAATAAACGATATAGGTCTTTTCTTTTAGTACTGGGTTCTTTGCCGTAAATCTCCCACAATAATCGCCACCAGCGTACCATTTCATAGGTGCTTTCGGCAATAAAGCCACGATCGCGCACGCCCCATTTAGGGTTTTGTTTTAAGATGCGTTCTATTACTTTATCGGCATAATAGCCTTTTCCAAAAGCAGTTTCTAGGGCCTCAATAACGGCGGCTACTAGATTTTTATGAAGACGGGTGTGAGTACTCAATATTAGTATAAAGCAGGGAACTGCTCGGGATTAAATTCGTGCATTATCGCGTAGGCTTTTTCAAAAATATCTTCTGCGCTTGGCTTGCTAAAATAATCGCCATCGCTGCCATAAGCGGGACGGTGCGCTTTCGCGGACAGGGTTTGTGCAGGACTGTCTAGATATTGAAAGCCTTTTTGCGTTTCAATAATTTGCTGCAAAATAAACGCGCTGGCGCCACCAGGTACGTCTTCATCCACTACAAGAAGGCGATTGGTATGTTTTAGGCTCTCAACAATAGAATGATTAATATCAAAAGGTAGCAGTGATTGAGGATCGATAACTTCTAAATCAACCCCAAATTTGGCTAATGCCTCGGCTGCTTCCATTACCACCCTCAAGGTAGATCCGTAGGAAACCACAGTAATATCTTTACCGCTGCGAATTTTTTCAGGCATACCTAAAGGCGTGCGAATCTCCGCTAGGTTATCGGGCATTTTTTCTTTCAAACGGTAACCATTCAAGCACTCTACAATTAGAGCAGGGTCATCGCCATCTAAAACGGTATTGTAAAAACCAGCTGCCTGGGTCATATTGCGAGGAACTAAAACGTGCACTCCCCTTACAGCATTGATTATCATACCCATAGGAGAGCCACTATGCCAGATCCCTTCTAGGCGGTGACCGCGCGTGCGCACCACAACTGGGGCCTTTTGGCGACCTTTGGAACGGTAATGTACGGTAGCTAAATCATCGCTCATTACCTGTAAAGCATAGAGTAAGTAATCTAAGTACTGAATTTCTGCAATGGGACGTAAACCGCGCATCGCCATGCCAATTCCTTGACCTAAGATAGTAGCCTCACGAATACCAGTATCAGATACGCGACTAACGCCATGTTTATCTTGTAAGCCTTCTAAACCCTGGTTAACATCACCAATTTTTCCGCTATCCTCACCGAAGATTAATACTTCAGGACGTTCGCCTAAAAGACGGTCGAAGTTTTCGCGCAGAATAATACGTGCATCCACTTCCTTCGAGTCTGCCGAATATTCGGGAGTAACGGCTTCAATATTTATAGGAGAAAGTTCACTTTCACTGCAGAGGTGGCTGCCGTAGCGGTTATGGTTAAGGGCTAAATTCTGTGCTAACCAAGTGGTTATTTTAGATTTTAATCCACTATTATCCTTACGTATCTGGCGTAAAGCCTTGCGTAAAGCAGAAACACCATCGCGGCGTAAAGGCTCGGCATTATTTTGTAAATCTTTAATAAGGTTAGCAATAACAGTAGGGTCATCGGCCACTTGACTTGCTTCGGCTAAGAGGTCTAAAACCTCATTGATATCACTTTTAATGGCCGAAATGAAATTCTTCCAAGCAGCGCTTTTTGCCTGACGAGCCTCTTTTTGCGCTTCTTTTTCTAGTAAATCTAATTCTTGATCAGTGGCTAAAGTGCTGCTAACCATCCACTCGCGCATTTTTTTGATACAATCAAACTCGCGCTCCCAATTTAAGCGTTGCTCGTTTTTATAGCGCTCATGCGAGCCAGAAGTACTGTGACCTTGCGGCTGGGTAAGCTCGGTAACATGCACCATTACTGGGATGTGTTTTTTACGAGCGATGCGATCTGCTTTTTCGTAAGTTTCAATTAAGGCGGGATAATCCCAACCTTTAACATGAAGGATTTCGTAGCCATTCTCCTCATTATTCCTTTGGAATCCCTTTAAGATTTCCGAAATATTTTCTTTGGTTGTTTGGTATTTACTGTGCACCGAAATACCATAATCGTCATCCCAAATAGAAATAACCATAGGTACCTGTAAAACCCCAGCAGCATTAATGGTTTCAAAAAATGGACCTTCAGAAGTGGAGGCATTTCCAATACTACCCCAAGCCACTTCATTCCCTCTGTTCGAAAACTGACTGAAGTCTTTCAGACCTTTATTATTACGGTAATATTTACTGGCTTCTGCTAAACCTAATAGGCGAGGCATTTGCCCAGCGGTAGGAGAAATATCGGCAGAGCTATTACCTTGGTCGAGGAGGTTTTTCCAATTTCCTTCGGCGTCTAAACTTTGGGTGGCAAAGTGTCCGTTCATTTGCCTTCCGGCAGATGCGGGCTCTAGTTCATGATTGGTATCTGCATAAAGACTCGCGAAAAACTCTTGGGTGGTAAGGGCGCCAATGGCCATCATAAAAGTTTGATCACGATAATAGCCCGAACGGAAATCACCTTTTCTAAAAACCTTCGCCCAAGCTAATTGGGGGAGCTCTTTACCGTCACCGAAAATCCCGAACTTTGCTTTGCCAGTAAGAACTTCGCGACGGCCAATAAGGCTCGCTTCTCTACTTTCTATCGCTAAGCGATAATCGGCTAAAACATTGGCTTTTATTTCTTCGATACTTATATCGTTGCTGCTATTATCTACGCTAGACTCGCTCATAAATTGCTGCTTTTTTGAGAGGTGCAAAGCTAGTTAAAAAACAGCGGAATTTTAGGGCTTAAGGATGCGCTACGAATACTTATGTATAGTGCTGATTACGAAACATTTGTATCGAGTCTTTTCTTCTAAAAATTATCGAGCATACCATTAGGGAAAACTCCAAGGCGACTCCAAATGCTATCTAATTGATCGGTCAAGGGACGAAGCTGAGGAATGGTGTCGGCCATATCAAAAATAATTTGATGCTTAAGGCTGCCATTTTCTATGGTCAACCAGATGTCACAACCATCTACAGGTAAATTGCCAGAATTATAATTTAAGGAACTAAAATAATTCCAGTCTAAAGCTGATTTCAAGGCATCTACCTCAGTGGTACTAATGCTTTGCTTACCGTCGACCGCAATTCTGGTATTGCTTGACGCGCTCCAAAAATCTTGCACCAAGTGAGCTTGGTTCGCATCTACCGTAAGGGAATCGAAACGGAGGCCCCAACCGCAATGCACTCCCATAGTAAATTTTAGATGGGCGGAACTGACAGTGGAAGTTTCTTCTTTTTTGCCACAAGAAATTATAAGACTGCCACTAATTATGAAACAAAGAAGATTTATATTTTTCATACGCTAAAAATAACCTTATTTTCACCCAACGGCAGAATACGCTGGCAATTTTTCGTTCTTTGTTCCGCTTTAAAAATGGATATGTTAAGACTCTGTATATTTCTTCTTTTAAGTTTTAGTGCGATAAATTTAAGTGCCCAAAGTAAAAAGGCCCGGAAAAAGCTTTTGGAGGCCCGCACCTTGGTAAGTGAGTATCAATATTGGGAGGCACTTGAAGAGATTGATGATGCAATTGAGGATAGTCCCGAATTTGTTGATGCTTGGTTGTTTAAAGCGGATATTCTCAACCAACTAAGTAGGGCAGAAGAGGCCCTTCAATGTTATGAAGAAGCTCAAAAATTAGAAGCGCCCTATTTTTTAAGTCTCTTTCAAGGCCGTCAGCTTTACAATATGCAGCGCTATGAAGAAAGTATTCCCTTTTTAGAAACTTACAAAGCAGAGCCGCGCGCAAGTTCCAAGTATATTAAAGAGGCGGAAGAAATAATTGCCAGTGCAAAATTTGCCATTGAAGCTTTAAAAGAATCGATTCCCTACAATCCCATTAACCTTGGTCCCAAAGTTAACTCGCGTGAAATGGAATATTTTCCCTCTATTTCGGCCGATGGGAATACTCTCGTTTTTACCCATCGAAAATTAGAGGGACAGAAATTAGACGAGGATTTTTGGTTTACCGAAAGAGATAGCGCTAAGGCTCCTTGGTCGCAGGCACAAATGATTCCCGGACGATTAAATAGTTCAGGAAATGAGGGGGCGCAAAGTATTAGCTCAGATGGTAAAATAATTTTCTTCGCCGCCTGTGAAAGGCCAGATGGTGCAGGCTCTTGCGATATTTACGCTTCCTTTTTGCAAGGCGATGGATTGTGGACCAAAGCCGTGAATCTAGGTTCAGCGATTAACTCTGTAATGTGGGAAAGCCAGCCCTCAATTTCATCGGATTCTAAAACTTTGTATTTCGTGCGCGGTCGCAGCGGCTCGGATCCCGATATGAACATTTACTACAGCGAATATAAAGGTGGGCGCTGGAGCAAAGCGGAGCCAATTAACGGAAAAATTAATACCAACAAGCAAGAAACTTCGCCTTATATCCATTTCGATAATGAGCATCTATACTTCAGTAGTTCTGGCCACCCCGGTATGGGTGATTTAGATTTTTTCGTTTCGAAGCGCGAAGCAGATGGCAGTTGGGGTGAACCGAAAAATTTGGGACATCCTATTAATACCCCTTTTCAAGAGTTTAGTCTAATTGTTGCCCCCGATGGCAGAACCGGTTATTTTAGTAGTGATGCTTTGAAAGATGGCTTAGGTAAATTAGATCTTTATGAATTTCAATTACCACCACAAGCGCAGGCTTTAGCTATAGCTTATTTAAAAGGTAAAGTAATCAACATAGAAACCCGTGCTCCCGTTCCATCTAGTTTGGATTTTTTTAATTTAGAAGATAGCACCAAACTCTTATCGCGAAACACAAGTAAAGAGGCAGAATTTTATGCGGTATTACCCGTGGGAAGTGATTATGGTTTATCGATTGCGCAACCAGGCTACCTTTTCTTTTCTAGAAATTTTGCCCTAAGCAATAAGAATAGAGAAGAGGCTTTAGAACTATTATTGGAATTAGAACCCATCAAAGCGGGGCAAAGTGTTACTTTGGAAAATGTGTTTTTTGATTACGATTCGTATGAGATTAGCAAGCGAAGCGACCAGGAAATCGCAAAAGTTTTTCAGTTTTTACAATTAAATCCGAGTCTTAATGTATTATTGGAAGGGCATACAGATAATCAAGGGACGCTTGCTCACAATAAAGAATTAAGTGCGAATCGTGCTAAAGCAGTATTGAACCGTTTGGTAAAATTAGGCATTGATGCTCAGCGACTTAAGTCAGAAGGTTTTGGGGCGAGTAAACCTATTGCAAGCAATGATGATGAAAAGGGAAGGTCGAAAAATCGACGTACGGAAATGAGAATCATTTCAAAGTAGTACCCAACATCCATTGCGTTAAATAATTCCATCATCATAGGCCAAAATTGATAAGTATTTAATTATTAACTTTGACAAGGAGTGGGATCTTTCAACATAATTTTGGAAAAAAATGAATAAGTACTTACTTCGAGTCTCTTTGTTGGGACTCATTCTTGTTTCGTGTAGCAAGGAACTAGATTTTAACATGGTTGATGATATCGCCATCAATCCTTCTGGCACGATTCCTCTGGCCACTTTAACTTTAAATCTAGGTGATTTAGTAAATGATATTGATTCTACCATTGTGGTAGATCCTGATAATTCATTACGCATTTATTATCGCCAAGATTCGGTATTCACTTATTCAGCAAGTGATATTTTAACTATTCCTGATCAAGATCCTTTTGACTTAGTTGTTACAGAGTCGCAACCCTTTTTTAGAGTGGGGGTGGCTTTGGGGACCATTGCGGGAGCACAATTAGGAGCGGCTACTTTTTCATCGGGTACTATCGGAATGGAAATAGCCGCAAGCGATTCTGCTTTGAGCGATATTCGTTTTGAGCTAACCTTTTACAATGCTACATTAAACGGGCAAACCTATTCGGATACCTTTAGCCTGGCAGCTCTGCAAAGAAACCTTTTAGACAGTTCTATTATTAACGGCCTAAGTTTCGACTTTAGCGATGGAGGAACGCGAGTAAACTATCTAGATATCGGTATTAAAATATTAGATGCCGATACAGCCTCTCTTCCTAGCAATGTATCGTATTCTTGCGGTGTAGCTTTAAAAAATTTAGGCTTAGAAGTAGCCAGTGGCTTTTTTGGACAAAGAGTACAAGCTGCTCCATCGGGAAATTTCAATTTTGACATTAATGGTATTGCCAATTTCGCAGGGGGTTTATATCTAACCAATCCTAGGCTAACGCTTATCACCAAATCAACAGTAGGTTTACCTATTCGAATTACTACAGATTTTGATGGTCAAAACTCGGAAGGGACTTTAGTTTCCTTAGATGCGCCACCATTTAATATTTTGGCATCTCCTGCACCAGGTGTGGTTCAAGAATCTCGCTTTAGTTTAAATGCTAATAATTCACAGATTACAAACTTTTTAGCAAACATTCCGCAATCTATTTTATATGCGGGTAACATTAGTCTTAACCCAGACGGCAATGTTGGTCCTCCCAACTTTATTGCGAGCTCCTCTAACGTGGTGATAGACTTTGAAGTTAGTGTTCCTATGGAAATGCGAATGGAAGATATGCGTTTGGATCAAACCATAGAAGATTTTAGCATTAGCGCTGGCGGTAATGAAGACTTCTTTGAAAAGCTCACTCTTTATTTTAACAGCGAGAATGGTTTACCACTGGACTTAAACCTACGAGTGATACTACAAGATTCGGCAACTGCGGATAGTATCGGTGGTTTTGAAATTGGCTTATTAAACGCAGCGCCCATTGATAACAATGGCAGAGCAATAGCTCCCGCCATTGCCGATAATGAGGTAGTATTTGATCAAACCTTGATAAGGGCTTTGCTACGATCTGGTTCTTTGCGCTTTATTGCTTCAGTAAACTCTACCAATAACGGACAAGATGCTGTGAAAATGTATACCGATTACGATTTAGTAATTCGCGCTGCCATCCAAGCGAATAGTAATATTAAAGTGAATTCGCTCTAATGAAAAAGATACTAAGCACCCTTACTCTAGTCGTCGCTATAGTTTTTTCCGCATCTGCGCAAAGCGATATGTTACTTTATAACTTTAATGCGATTAGCCAAAGCTTGCATACAAACCCTGCTATGCCGCAACAAACAAAGGTTTGGGTTGGTCTGCCAGCTATTTCTGGCTTAAGTACACATTACCATAATAGTGGTTTTAGCGCAGTCGATATTTTTGAAGCGAATACTGATATAAATGCAAACCTGCGCAATGTAACCGCAGGTTTAGATGCAAGTAGTCAGTTGGCGGTTAGCCAAACAGTAGATTTATTAGGCATCGGCTTCAGCCTTAAAAAAGGTTTTGTAAGTCTTGGAGCGACGCAACATATTAATCTCACCATGGATATTCCTTATCAATTATTTGAGGTAATGTTTAGCGAGAATAATAATTCCATCACTCAATTAGATGTAAGCACTTTTGATTTGGAGATTTCCAATCGTACCGCTTTTTATCTAGGCTATCAGCATCGCTTTCTAAATGAGAAATTGACCCTGGGTCTGCGAGCTAACTATTTAATTGGACAGCAACATGCTTATATTGAGCGCAGTAATGTTAGTTTAACTAACGATTCTACCTATACAATTAATGGACGCTCAGATATTTTAGTGCGCAGCGCTGGGGCGAGCGCCTTTGAGGCGGATGCGATTGAACCCATGAATATTGCCTTAGCAAATAATACGGGCTTCTCATTTAACTTCGGTGGGCATTATCAACTTAGTGACAAATGGAGCTTTAGTGCTTCTGTGTTGGATATTGGTTCAATTACATATAATGACTATACCCGCAGTTATGTTAGCGATAGTGAATTTGAGTTTAGAGGTATCGAAGCCGATTTAGCAGCCAACGATTTTGGCGATGCAGTAGATCGCGCAGTTGACAGTTTGGAAGCAGGATTCAACTTCCAAGAAGTAGATGGAGATACCTATTCTAGAAGTTTGATGCCTCGCATATTTGCAGCTGCTAATTATCACATAAACGAAAAACACACTTTTGGTGCTTTATACCACAGTCGTATTTGGAATGGTGAGGCTTTCCATGATTTTGGAGTTAACTACCAAGGACGATTATCAAGAACTTTTCAGTTTACCGCAGGCTACTCGATGATAAATGGTACCGCTCATAATATTGGCGCTGGCTTTGATCTTAAATTAGGCGCTTTTCAACTATACCTAATGTCCGACAATATTTTCGGCATGGTTGATTACGGCGGATTGCAGACTACCAATTTTCGCTTTGGCATTAACCTTACTTTTTACGGAAAAAAGGAGAAAAAAGAAAAGAAAAAGAAAGAGGAAGCAGAAGCTAATACTCCCTCTCAAACTAACAACGAATCCATTAACTTTATCAATAATTTTTAAAACCCCCTTCCACTATGAGAAAATTAAATTCAAAATTCTTCCTTGCAGGCCTAATTGCCTTTGGCTTTGCATCTTGTGATGAAGAAAATCCTTTAGGATCAGCTGGCGAAGTAGAATCAAAAGTTGGTGAGCTTTATATTTTGGCTGAATCAACTGGTAGTCGAATTTTTAATACTATCGATTTAGCTATGCGCGACAACGACTTTATCACTAACGATACAACGGTAATCGACGGCGCCATGGTAACACGCGCTGGAGCCTTGGTTAAAATAGACTACGGTACTGGTGCTTCTGGGAGCGACGGTATTTTAAGAGAAGGCGAAATCAACTTATTAATGAGTGGTGGAAGCGATTATATGGTATCGGGAACCAGCATCGCCGGAACTTTCTCAAATTACAAGGAAGCGGATAAGCCTGTAACTGGATCATTTAATGTAGCTAATCAAGGTAATGATGTATTTGCTCTAACCTTAACCAGTTTATCAGTTACAGACTCAGAAGACAATACTTTCTCTCTTTCTGCCAGTAAAACTCTTACTTGGGTAGATGGATTTAGTACAATTGGTGATGTTTCAGATGATTCATACACTTTATCGGGTACTTCTACTGGAGTAGCAGATACAATTACACTAACCGCAAGTATTACTTCACCATTAAGTTATAAAAGTACTTGCCAATACCGCTTGGAAGAAGGTATAATCAATCTTACAATGGCAGGAACTGGTGTTACTTACACTGGTGGCAGCATCGACTTTCTTTCGGCTGACGGATGTAATAATTTATATAGCATCGAGCTAAACAGTGTTGACGGTGGTAGCGTAAATACTACGCTTACCTTCACAGGTTTTTAAAGCTATTTAACTGAGTTCGACGTAAAATTAGGCCTCAGACCTCTTGTAAATAGTGGGTTTCAAGCCGAAG
>PZPB01000059.1 GCA_003045865.1 Bacteroidota bacterium
TGAAATTTGCTAGGAAATAAATTATTCAGTCGCGGCGTGTCAATTGAAATAAATAGTAAATTGAAACTTAAATCATCATCCAAAACAATGAGCATTCCTAAATTCCTCGTAGCCGACAACACCGACCAACCTGATTCCATTTTCATTATTCATACCCAGTTTCCACATTTTGCTTGGGATGTAAATCATGACACCGTGGAATGGTTTGACGAGTTAGAAGGAGAAGAAGAGGAATTAATAAACGAGGTAGCCGAGCTAATGGAAACGGCCGAGGCTTTTTACGAAAGGGAAATGCAGCGGCATGAAGCCGAAATGGAAGAAGACTGAAAATTTATTCTCTCTGATTTTGTTAAGAGCGCTCAATCTTATTTAAGTAATGGGCGCTTTTTTTATGCATTTAAATTCATCATTTAATATTTCCAGATCCTTCTCTTTTGAAAGGCACTTCTAGGCTTTTTTAATCAGGTTTACAAATTCCTTTCATGCTTTAGCTACCTTTGCCGTCAATATTTTCTACTCTGACACGCAAAGAACACTATAAGAATAACTGGGCCATAGCTTGGCCAGTTATGATCGGGCAAATTGGCCATGTAAGCGTAGGCTTAGCCGACAGCATTATGATTGGTGGATTGGGAACCGTTTCTTTGGCAGCGGGAGCTTTTGCCAACTCTGTTTTTGTGGTACCCATGGTTTTTGGAATCGGGATGGCCTATGGCTTAACTACTCCAATTGCCAATGCCGATGGCGAAGGCGCTCCCCTGAAAGCACGTAGTTTTCTTAAGCACGGTATTTACCTCAACGGCTTTGTGGCTGTTTTGATGTTTTTAGTTTTGTTGGGATTTCAAAATCTACTCCCTTTTATGGGACAAGATCCCGCGGTGCTGGAGGAGTCTCGCTCCTACTTCACTATTATTTGCCTAAGTCTGATTCCCCTCTTAGGCTTTCTTACCTTTAAACAATTTGCCGAAGGCCTGAGCGACACGCGTGTAGCCATGGTAATTTCGATAGCGGCCAATTTAATAAATATTGGTTTAAACTACCTGCTTATTCATGGTCATTTCGGTTTTCCCCAATTGGGATTGGATGGCGCGGGCTTAGCCACCTTAATTGCGCGCATTCTGATGGTGGTGAGTATGGCCATTTACGTTTTCCGTAAACCGGCCTTTAAAGTTTATACCGCTGGAATTGAGTGGCTGGTAATTGAAAAAGAACGCTTTAAGACTTTATTCAATATTGGTTTTCCGAGCGGTTTACAGTATATTTTTGAAGTTTCCACCTTTGCGATGGCGGCAGTTATGGCGGGTTGGATTAATCCCGAATCTTTAGCGGCCCATCAAATTGCCATCTCCTTGGCCTCGGTAAGCTATATGGCGGCAAGTGGTTTTGGCGCTGCGGCTAATGTTAGGGTGAGCAATCAGCTAGGAGCGGGAAATATTCTATCTTTAAGACGAGCGGCACACAGCAATTTTGTTCTTGTGCTTGGTTTAATGACCCTCTTCGGTCTTATCTACCTATTTGGCCGTCACTATTTCCCTAGTTTTTATAGCGATGATCCTAAGGTAATCGCTTTAAGCGGACAATTATTAATCGTAGCGGTGGCTTTTCAAATTTTCGATGGCATGCAGGTTACCACCCTTAGTGCCTTGCGCGGACTTTCGGAAACCCGCATTCCCACCTTAATTGTTTTTGTGAGTTATTGGATTATCGGTTTTGCCGCTTGTTACACCCTTGGATTTACTTTTAACTTAGGGCCATTAGGTATTTGGATTGGACTTGCAACGGGTTTAATTGTGGCTTCATCACTACTATTTTGGCGCTTTGAATATTTGGTAAAACAACTTTTAAAGAAAGATCAAAATGGATAAATCTTTTTTCCAGCCTCTAATAATTGCACTTTTAGTCTTATTCCTAATTGCGCCCCTTTCTTTTGATCTTGGTCCCCTGCCCATTACCATGCAAAGTTTTGTGATTATAAGTTTGGCCGCTTTGCTCAAGCGCGATATCATTCTACTTGCACTCTTGGTTTATCTTATTGCAGGCGCATTGGGTTTACCCGTTTATGGTGGTTTTACCCATGGCTGGGAAAAGCTCTTTGGCCCTACTGCGGGTTTTTTATGGGGCTTCCTCCTTGTTGGGCTATTTGTTAATTACGAGGCAGAACATAAAGAAATGCACCTTTTCAATGCCATGGTTTTAGCGTTTAAAGCACACTTCCTCTTGTTGATCCCAGGGTTCTTGGTTCTCTATTTTAGCTTAGCAGGGGTTGATCTTTGGGCTACTTTTACAAGACTAATTCCAGGACTAATCATTAAGAGCATTTTTGCGGGGATAGTAATTTCCAAAACAAGAAGCTATTTTAGTGCCCAAGAATGATTTGTATTTACTTTATTTGAGCACTTAAAGAAATTACGTGAAGGTTCTATACGTTTCTCGTCCTGATAATTTTACTCAGCCTGGTGGAGATAGTCTTCACCTTGAATATACTGTGCGCCATCTGCAAAAGCTAAAGGTAGAATGCCACATTTGGAAAGGAGAAAAAGTAGATTTACAAAAGTACGACCTTATCCATTTCTTCAACTTGAGCAGGCCCACCGCCCTAATGCCTTTTTTAAAAGGGGAGCATCCTCCAATTATTTGCTCTAGCATTTATATAGATTATAGTAAAGCCGACACTGATAGCAGCAAATTACGAGGTTTTCTTCAGCGAGGTTTAGGACCTCATGCTACCGAATACCTAAAAACTATTGGTAGAAGCTTTAAGTTTAAAACAGAAAAGCTTTCCTTAAAATATCTCTGCCAAGGGCAACTTGCCTCGGTACAAGAAGTGCTTAAAAACTGCCAACATCTTATTGGCAGTTCTCAAGCGGAGATTGACATTATTAAACAAAATTTTAAGTTAGAGCATCTTCCCTCTTCGGTCATTCCGCTTGGGATAGAACACATGCCACCCTTAAAGCATCAAAGCGATAAAAGTGGAATAATCTGTGTTGCCCGCTTTGAACCCCTAAAAAACCAATTGCGCTTAATTAAAGCCTGCAAGCAGCTTGAGCCTATTCTGCGCTTAATCGGTTCACATTCTCGTGCCCACCATAGCTATTATCAAGCTTGTAAAAATATTGCCGGTAACAAGGTTAAATTCTTCGGACAAAAGAGTCATGAAGAAGCGGCCCTTTTTATGGCGCAGTCTAAGGTTCATGTTTTAGCCTCGCATTACGAAACAACCGGATTGGCGAGTTTGGAAGCCCTTTATTATGGCTGCCAAATTGTGGTTAACGATCATCCTATTCAGCGTGAAATATTTGGAGATCATGCTCATTATTGTGATCCTCTTTCTATCGAAAGCATTACCGAGGCAATTCAAGCGGCCCTTTTAGACCAAAGAGATCACCGCGAATGGCTGGTCGAAAAATTTAGCTGGAAGAAAAAGGCAGTCGAAATTAAGGCATTGTATAGCAAAGTTTTAAGAGCTTAGCAGAATGAAAATCGGAATTCTTGGAACAAGAGGCATTCCTAACCTCTACGGTGGTTTTGAAGAATGTGCGCAGCAGCTGGGTAGTCGCTTGGTTAAGATGGGGCATTCCGTTTGGGTCTACAGCTCCCACCGTCATCCTTATGTAAACAAGACTTTCGAGGGAATTGAAATCATTCATAAGTACGATCCTGAACATCGTTTGGGAACGGCGGGGCAATTTTTTTACGATTTAAACTGCATCATCGATTCGCATCAACGCAATTTTGATATTATCCTCTTATTAGGCTACACTTCCAGTAGTATATGGCAAAGATTTCTTCCTAAAAAACCCATTGTAATAACTAATATGGATGGACTAGAATGGAAAAGATCGAAGTACTCGCCTAATGTAAAACGTTTTTTAATGCAAGCCGAACGCTGGGCGGCCAAGCGTAGCAATTTGCTTATCGCAGATTCGCAAGAAATTAAAAAGTACCTCGACAATAAATATAGTACAGAGTCGGTCTATGTTTCTTACGGGGCCAAGGTTTTTAAAAATGGGGATGACAGTATCCTGGAATCCTACAATATCGAAAAAGGTGACTACCATATATTGATTGCGCGGCTAGAACCTGAAAATAATATTGAAACGATTTTAAAAGGGGTTTTAAAAAGTGAGTCGCAACGTGTAACCTTGGTAGTTGGCAACCATGAAACCGAATACGGCGAGTACCTAAAAAGCACATTCAAAGACAATCGCATTCGCTTTGTGCGCGGTACCTATAAAAAAGAGAAAATTAATAATCTACGTTTCTACTCGCATATATATTTTCACGGACACTCGGTGGGCGGAACCAACCCAGGACTACTTGAAGCCATGGCGAGCTCTTGCCTAATTGTGGCGCACGATAATAAATTTAACCGTGAGGTACTAGGGGAAAATGCTACCTACTTTAATGACGACGTCGATATTGCCAATGCCCTTGATCACCTCGAAAGAGGCGCTACTCAAAAAGAGCAAATCAAAAAGAACTTATTGAGTATTAAAGATCATTACAATTGGCAATTGATTGCGGAAGAATACGAAATTGTGTTTCAACAGGCATTAATTGGTCGGCGCTCTTAAAACCTGAGATCAGTCCATAGCGCGAGTTTCCTTTAAAACGGAGATCTGAAAACTTGCCAGATGGTTCTTAGAATGATGCTTACATCCAAGAGTAAACTCCAGTTTTCTAAATAGTAAACATCGGCTTTCACCCTTTCTTTCATGGCTTCTAAATCATGATCGCCCTTTAATCCTTGCACTTGAGCTAAACCGCTTAGGCCGGGTTTAACGAAATGGCGCAGCATATAACGATCTACCAAATGACGGTATTCCTCGGTGTGAGAAAGCATGTGTGGACGTGGTCCCACCAAAGACATTTCCCCTTTTAAAACCTGCCCAAATTGTGGGATTTCATCGAGATGCCAGCGGCGAATAAATCTACCAAAAGGGGTAATACGACTATCGTTTAAGGCTGCTTGTTGCACATCTGCGGCAGCGTTAGGCACCATTGACCGAAACTTGAAAATTTTAAAATCAGCGCCTCGATAGCCCGAGCGCCACTGCGAAAAAATAATAGGTCCGCTACCCGACAAACGCACTCCCAAGGCTAAAATTGGCCAAAGAAGAGGATAGAAAATTAAGATTACGACCAAGCTAATCAATACATCTTCGGCACGCTTAATTAAACGGTTATGCCAATATTCGAGGGGTTCTTTTTGAAAGCTTAAAACGGGAGAATCATCGTAAAAACTAATTTCCAAAGCCTTGGCAGGTGGTAAACCTAAATCGGGTAAAGCACGAAAGCGCAAGAGCTTTTGCTCGGCCAAATAGTAAAGCTGACGAAAGCGTTCATCTCTTAAATCGTAGGCAACAAAAAGCTCATCGGCCTGCAAGGATTCTAAGTCGGATTGTAATTGATCCTCCCGTTTAGCTAAACCTTTGGCTTGTAGATCATTATTATAGATGGCTAAAATTTCTATACCTAGATCAGGGCGTTTTTGGACCGCATCTGCGAAAGCGGAAAGAGAGGGCAAATTACCCGCCAACACTACTCGCCTGAGGGTTTTATTGCGACTGCGTAAACTTTGCAAAAAGCGGCGAAAAAAGAAATGCCAAGGAAATATGCCGGCACTTAAAGCGAGATAAAAATACAGGATAAAGAGGCGGCTATAGGCTTCACTTTTTTGGAGAATCACCAAAAGCAGGAGCAATAGGAAGAGATGCCCCGACCATACTTTTATGGTTTTACTTAAGGCTTTTCGCGGCTCGGTATTGAAAGCGCTGTTGTAGGTTTTAAAGGCAAAACTGAGTAGAAACCAAAGTAGGTTAATGATTACCCACAGTTGCAAATAGTAGTTGTAATACTCGGTGGCCACCAAGTCTACTTCCGAAAAACGTAAAAAGAGCGCCAGTAGGAAACTGGCATTTAATATAGCCAAGTCACCCAAAAGGATTAAAACTTGTGAAAAGCGCGAGTGGTAACTGGGCATTAAATTTATTCTGCGGTAAAAATAAGGGCTGCTCTCTTCTTTTGAAAGTCATCCCACGTACTTTCCTTCTCTTTTTTATAGGCCTCTAAGCTAGCGGAATCTTTTTTATGGATCGCTATTAAGGCTTCGCGCGCTGCTTTGCTCAGTTTCCAATTACGATTAAAAAGTGCGGTAAATAATGGTTCCAAGGTTTGGTCGTCGCTAAAACCAAAATAAGCGAGATATCCGATGGCTTCCATGCGGGTAAGAAAGTCGAATGCTTCCGAAGAAAAATCTTGAATACTCGCATAAGCCTCCTTATCGCTAAAGAAAATAACCCGATAAAATAAAGTACTTAAATACACTTTATAAGCGGGAAAGCCAGGCTGTTCCTTAAACATCGGATTAAGCAACCACTTATTATCGGCTCTATTTTTTAAGTTTAGGCTCTTGTGAATGGCGGCAACCCGCACTTCGTAGCTCGGGCCAGATATACGCAGTTGAGCGAATATTTCGGGGAACTGGTTTAGTTCACAAATACCTAAAGCGGCTAAAATGAGAAGAGGACTTTCACTTTGCAAAGCAAATTCTAGGTAGTCGTCACCTTTTTTAGGCTTTTCGTTTAAACTAAAAATCTTCTTTAAAGCTTCTGCCCGGAGCCCTGCAAAATTTTCTTTGTCCTTTAAAACCTCTTCCAAAAAGCGCAAGTTTTCTTTACTATCACCCCGCAAAGCCTGCACTACGCGTAGCTTTTCGAGCAGCGCTAAGCTGTTATTATAATAGGCCCGCCATTGCGCATTGGTCTTTTCTACGCTAAAATTTGCTAAGATTTCACTGGCATTAGTAATGGCGAAATTGTCGGTACCCGCGGGTAAGTCAATGATATTTTCGCCCACCGAAAGATTTAATTCTAATTCCTTTAAAACCTTATTCCCTTGGTAAAAGCCAATTTTCACCGCTTGCGCAAGATGCTTATCCAAATCTATCTGCAGACCAGCGAAACTAATAAAGGCCTTTAAATTTGGTTCGGCATCGGCATAAAGCCAAGTGGCAAAAAACTCGTTTAGCGAACAAGCACAAACTTCTTCCATTACCATTTGCAGGCTATCGCTATTTACCACGCCATAAGCATGCTTTTGTAAAAATTGCTGATTGGCCTGACGAAACTGCTCCACACCCATCTTCTGCGAAAGCATATAAAGCAACCAAGCCCCCTTTTGGTAGAAGCGCTCTGAACCTGCTTGAGGGTGAGCCAAGGGTAAAGGACCTGCGGCGGTGGCTGCAAAAATTAATTCTTTGGCCTTATATCTTTCCCAATCGAAATAATCTTGACCATAAATTTCTCTTTCACTTAACCATTGATAATAAGTTGCATAACCCTCATGCAACCAATGATGCTTGCTTCCCGCAGCGGTTACGAGATTACCAAACCACTGATGGGCTAGTTCGTGAGCATTAACATAGGTGTAATTTCGATCGGGAAAGGCGAGGGAATCTACCAAAAAGAAATCGCCAAAAATGGTAGCCGTAGTGTTTTCCATAGCGCCGTGACGGAAATCTTGCACCGGCGCTTGTTTGTAATTTTGCCAGGGAAAAGGAATGCCTATTTCCGCTTCAAGGAAATTGAAAATCTCTTCGTTCTTATAATAGTATAGCGGGTAATCGGTTGCTCTTTCGGGATAATAATACTGCGACAAAGCAATGTTAGTATTACTTGATGTTTCCTTAAGGGAATAATTACCAATAACCAGGGCTATTAAATAAGAACTCATAGGTTTTTCCATGCTATAAAACCAACGCTTGGTCGCGCCAAGATCTTTAACCGAATCGAGTCCTCCGTTAGCCATTACTTCATAGCCACTTGCGAATTCTATATCGCAGGAAAAAATAATTTTATCCGTTTGCTTATCGTAATGTGGTATCCAGTGGCGGTGATCGATACCCTGCCCCTGGGTCCAAATCTGCCTGCGAGCACGACGGCTTTCGTCTTGCCAGCCAATAAAGTGTAGGCCTTTAACAGGATGCGCTTGATATTTAATTTGCAGAATATTAGTATCTAAAACCTGCGAGGCTTTAATAAAAATGGCCGTGTCATTTTGCGAGAAATCATGTTCTTCACCGTTCCAAACTAAGCTTTCTACCTTTATTTTCGGGCCATTTAGGTAAAACTCCTGACCATCATTTAAATCACTAATGTGATGGATAACTTGCGCATTGATATTTTCATTAATCGTGTCAAAATTAGCTTGAAGGTGGAGACTGAGAAAATCTTGTGCCTGTAAATTGGGGACAAAAAAAAGACCGATGAAAAACATCGGTCTTACTATATTTAATGGATTGTGAATCATTTCTTACTAAGGGTTATTTCGCGTGCTTGGCCATTGGCTTCCAGTGCACGAAGATACGATTCAAGATCAGATTGCGACATATCCTCGGCGATACCTTTTTTAGCATTGGCATTGATAATGTATACTTTAAAGAAGTTGGTTCCAAAGGGCGCTTCCGTTTGAAGGTCAGTTTCTTTAATTACAAATCCAACAAAACCAAGTCCGTAATACATACTGTACTCGCGAGTATAGCCATTAAAGTTAACCGTATTGGGCAGCGTATAAGTAATGTTATCTACTAATTGATAGCCAATTACCACCCCGTTATTGTAAGTAAACTGATCCAGTTCGGGCGCGTCAAACTCTACATAATACTGAAAATCGGCATCACCAGGTTGATTAAAGGGCAACCAATCTTGTTCAAAAGCGGTGGCATCAATAATACGATAAGACAGCCCTGGCCCGGGAGGTCCCACTGGTCCTTGTGGGCCAGGAACATTACTTTCATAAGAACAAGAAGCAAGTGCAAATAGGGCTAAGAAGGAGTAAATTAACTTTTTCATGGTATTGGTATTTCGTTATAATAAGTATTTAAAGAATCGTGCCACAAAACTAAGAATAGCTTAAAGTGGAAAAATTAGCTAATTCTGCCCCAATCGACTTTGCCATGCTTGCGTCTTTCGAACTCATGCAAGATACTGCGATGTAGCTCTTGTTCGAGATTTGGGTCGGCAGCAAATAAATCGGTTAAGGCACGGCGCGATAAATCCATCAAAGGGCCGTCGTGGCGCAGATCGGCGAGGTGTAAATCTAAATTACCACTTTGCCTGGTTCCTAAAATATCGCCCGGCCCGCGTAATTTTAAATCGACATCGGCAATTTCAAAACCATCTTGGGTGCGCACCATCGTCTTAATGCGGGTCTTCGCATCCTGACTTAGTTTAAAACTGGTCATTAAAATACAATAACTCTTCTCGGCCCCACGGCCTACCCTACCCCGCAATTGGTGAAGCTGACTAAGACCAAAGCGCTCGGCTGATTCAATAACCATCACACTAGCATTGGGTACATTTACGCCTACTTCAATAACGGTAGTGGCTACCATTATTTGGGTTTTCCCAGAGGCAAAGCGCTGCATTTCAAAATCTTTATCCTCGGGTTTCATTTTACCGTGAACCACGCTTACTTGGTATTTCGGACGCGGAAAAGCGCGGCAAATACTCTCGTAGCCGTCCATCAAATCTTTATAATCTAAAGTTTCCGATTCTTCAATGAGAGGATACACAATATAAACCTGTCGCCCTAAATCAATCTCTTTTTCTAAAAAGCCGAAAAGTGCATTGCGATCTTTATCGTATGCATGGGTGGTTTTAATGGGTTTTCTGCCGGGAGGTAATTCATCGATTACTGACAATTCTAAATTGCCATAAATACTCATGGCCAAAGTGCGCGGAATAGGGGTAGCCGTCATTACCAAAATATGCGGCGGTAAATTATTCTTCTTCCACAATTTCGCACGTTGGGCTACGCCAAAACGATGTTGCTCATCGACCACAGCCAAACCGAGGTTTTTATATTTCACTTTATCCTCCAAAAGGGCATGGGTGCCGATAAGTATATCCAAAGAACCATCTTCCAAGGCAGCATGGATTTCGCGACGACCAGCGGTTTTCACCGAGCCCGTTAAAATCGCCACCTTAATATCCATATCGGTTAAAAGCTCCATTATGCCGGTGAAATGTTGCTGCGCTAAAATCTCCGTAGGCGCCATTAAACAAGCCTGATAACCATTATCAATAGCCATTAACATCGCTAAAAGAGCTACCATGGTTTTTCCGCTGCCCACATCGCCCTGTAAAAGGCGGTTCATATGCTGACCAAAGCGCATGTCGTTGCGGATTTCCTTCAAAACTCTTTTCTGAGCACCGGTCAATTCGAAAGGTAAAACTTCTTTATAAAAATGATTAAAATGCTCGCCAATAGAGCTAAAGGCAAAAGACTGTGTTTCGTGGTGGTGCTGTCGCTTTTGAGCGGCAACTTCCATCTGAAAGAAAAACAATTCTTCAAACTTGAGGCGGTTACGGGCTGCTTCGGCCTCCTCTAAACTATTGGGATAGTGGATGGCCAGCAAAGCATTTTCACGCGGCATTAAGCCGTAGCGCTCGGTAAAATGCGGCGGAAAGAAATCGGGTAACTGTCCTTGCAGTTGCGGAATTAAGCTGCGGGTTAAGCGCGCTAAGGTTTTATTATTGAGTCCCTTTTTATTAAGCTTCTCCGAACTAGGGTACAGTGGCTGTAAACCTTTGGTGGGACTTTTTTTAAAGTCTTCTACCAATTCTAATTCGGGATGTGGGAAACTAAAAGTGCCATTAAAGAAGTTGGGCTTACCGTATAAAACATAAGCGGCATTTAGTTTCAGTGACTTTTTAATCCAAGCAGTACCGGTAAACCAAATTAGCTCCACCGAACCCGTCCCATCTTGGAAAGTGGCGGTTAAACGCTGCGATTTCCCTTTACCTGCCACCTCTTGCATACCGGTTATTTTCCCTACTATCTGTATCTCCGAAAGGGACGAATTAAGGTCGGAAATTTTGTAGAACTGGCTGCGATCAACATAGCGGTATGGGTACAGCTTTAACAGATCTGAAAAGCGAAAAATTCCTAATTCTGCTTTTAACAAATCCGCTTTAGCAGGACCAACCCCTTTCAAATACTCTATGGCGGTGCTTAACGAAGACATAAGGCTAAGATAGAACCGCAGCGGGGAACGAGGAAGTTTCTGCCTTATATTTTTCATTATTGTTTTGTGAGAAAAAACATCTTTCCCAAAAATCAGCCGTGGAGGCTAAAAATTTGCTGGCTTAGAAGCTGAGCCCGATTTAAAATCGGGCCTCAGACCTCTTATAAGTTTTTTAATAACCGTGAAAATCTAAGGCTCTAATTTTAGGCAGAACTCAGGTTTGTAAATAATTACTCCGCACCATGCCCAAAACATTACTTAGTTACCTCACCAATTTCAGACATTTCTCAGCAGTATACTTAGCCCAGCATCGCCAAAATTTAGACTTAAAAACAAGCTTTCGCTTTTTACTCGCTTAGCCATTAAAGTGCCTTGTCTTTATACTTATTAAACTCTGCTTAATTCTTAAACATCAAAAAAGTATTGCCCATGCACGATTATAATAAAACGGATCAATTACTTCACTTTCTCAGCCAGTTTATTGCTAAAATGAATAGGCAATTTCTGCCCAAGGAAGAAGGCGACAGTCCTACAAATATCTATTTCGACCCGCCACAAGGCGCCATTATTAGTCATTGGTTAGAGACCGATATTGGGACTATTGTATTTCAATTAAACCTGTTGGATTGGTCTTTCGACTTTGTAGATAGCGATTTTAAGCTACTTGATCCTATTGAATTACATACCACCTAGCTTTCGGAACTTGAACAGTTCATTATTTATGGCCTAGAAAAGCTGAGACTAAATGCCAAAGGTTATTCGAACAAAATGCACTATCAAGTCCCTAATTATAATCACAACAACGATTGCTTAAAAACCACGCATCCCTTTAATTTGGGAGAATGGATGACCTACCGAAGTTTAGCGAATAATGCTTGCTATGAAGTATTGGGAAGCATGCGAAGAATGGGGAAGGTCCGTATCTGGCCTCATCATTTCGATACTGGTATCTATTTAAAATTAAAAAACAATGTTCACCTCGGCTTCGGCTTAGCCATGCAAGACGATCATTGTCCCAATCCTTACTTTTATGCTCGGGCCTACAACGATGCGGGCGAAAGCCTCACGGTGAATCCAGAACAAAATTCACTCATTACCGCTAAATGGATTTATAGCAACGATTTTAATGCAGCCATTTTCAGCCTGAATGAATTAAAAAATAGCCACGAAGATCTTCTCAAGAGCTTTATCCGCTCTTTCCTCAAAATTTATCTTAGCCTCCTTTAAACCTGAGTTCCCTTACAAATTAGACAATTGAATCAGGTTTTCAATGAAAGCCCCTATTCACAGGGGCTCTGATGCCTAATTACACGTTGAACCCACGGTAAATAAATTACCTTTGATCCATCAAAGAAAAGGTCCACATAAAAATTAAAGCCAGCGCCCCTAGCCTTATCAGTCGCGGCGAGGAACTTTGGCACTATCGCGGTTTGCTTTACAACTTTGCTTACCGCGATTATCGTGCACGCTATGCCCAAACTTTATTAGGTTATGGCTGGGCTATTATTCAGCCCATAATGGCTGCGGCTGTGCTTTTTTTCCTCTTCCATAATTTACTTAAAGTAGAAACGCAAGGGGTAGCATTTTTGAGTTTCACCTTTTCAGGATTGCTTTTTTGGAACTACTTCGCCTTTGTTTTGAGCCAGAGCTCAGCCTCGCTAATTAGTGCTCAAAGCATGCTACAAAAAATTTACTTTCCCCGCATTATTCTCCCCTTGTCTAAAGGCTTACTTGGCTTGGTAGAGCTGTCTATCACCCTAGTTATTTTCCTTTTTATCGCTTTCGCAGATGCGCAGGTAGAATCCCTCGGATTACTAAGTTTCATTCCCCTAATAATAAGTGTTTTGGCGGCAGCCTGGGGTTTAGGATTATGGCTTTCTGCCTTGAGCATACGTTACCGCGATTTACAACAGGCCTTGCCTTTTTTGCTACAAATGCTATTTTTCATCAGCCCTATCGCCTACTCGCCGGCACTGGTGCAAGAGCGCTTACCCGAAAGTATGCAAGCACTTTATTACCTCAACCCCATTAGTGGCATTCTCGAACTTTTTCGAGCAGCCCTTTTTAATCTAGAATATCATCCTCAAGCTTGGCTTTCTATTCTAGTGGCCTTTTTACTTTTTATCAGTGGCTGGTGGTATTTTCATCGCGTGGAACGCAAAATTGCCGACTTGATATGACGAATGCTCTAGAAATTAAAGGACTCAGCAAAGAGTATAAGCTGGGCAAAGGCAAAAGTTTTTTCGCATTAAAGGAGATTGACCTTAGCTTAGAGAAAGGAAAAGTATTAGGCTTAATTGGCCATAATGGCGCAGGGAAATCAACTCTGTTAAAAATACTTTCACGCATTACTTATCCCAGTAGCGGTGAGATTGACGTTTACGGTAAACTTTCTTCCTTGCTGGAAGTAGGCACGGGGTTTCACCCCGAACTTAGTGGCCGCGAGAACATCTACTTAAACGGCAGCATTTTGGGCATGACCAAAAGCGAGATTAAAGAACGCTTTGCTGATATTGTGGCTTTTGCAGGGGTAGAAGAATTTTTAGACCTCCCCGTAAAACGCTATAGCAGCGGCATGTACGTGCGTTTAGCCTTTGCTGTTGCGGCCCATCTTGATGCCGAAGTTTTATTAATTGATGAAGTTTTAGCCGTTGGCGATGCCGAGTTTCAAAAACGCTGTTTGCAAAGAATGGACAGTCTTAGCAAGGAGAAAGAGCGCAGCATTGTTTTCGTTAGTCATAATATGAGTGCCATTGTTAAACTGTGCGATGAAGTGGCTTGGCTAGAGAAGGGACAAATTATCGCTCGAGGAGCACCGCAAGAAATTATTGATCAGTATCTGGCGAAGACCGCCGAATTAAACCGCGACATTCCCGTGCACTTGCGCGATGACCGAGAAGGAGATGGCCGAGCAAAAATCGTGGATATCAGTATCGCAAAAAATAAGATAGGCCAATTCTTTACCTCAGGTTCCAGACTAAATTTGGCGGTGAAATTTGAGCTTTCTAACGCAAAAGCCCAGAATTTCAAACTCGAATTACATCTTTTTAACAGTCGGGGAAATTACCTCAGCACTTTCAGTCATAGCGCTAATTTAACCGGGCTAAAGCAAGAATCTTGGCTTTGCGAGGTGAAGGATTTAAACCTAATGCCTGGTGATTTCTTTTTCAATGCGCATCTCTACCTCGATGGACAAAGAGCTGACTTTGTAGGAAGAGCGTTCTATTTTAAAGTAATCGACGAAAAGTCGGAGGACAATGAAATCGCCATTAGTCGGCAAAATCCGGGAATCTACTTGCTTAATACTTGGACGACGCTTAAACCTTAAGCTTAGGTTGAGAGGGTCCAAATATTTCTTTGAACTTCATTTTCAGCAAAGCACTAGCAGGAATATTTTTATTTTTCAGGTAAATCTTTTGGGCCGCTTCATACAGTTGCTGGTCAACCTTGTTTAAATCTGCAATCTCCTCGGCATGCTCCTTATAAATAGTCTGCCAAAGCTTTTCAGATTTTCGGCGATTTAGATAGGGATAATACACATTTTTAAAGCCCAATTTTAAAGATAAATCTAAAAGGCCTTCATTTAAGTTTTCCGCTACTCCTACCCAATCGAAACTATGTAAGTTTTGCAAAGCACCTTGATAGGCGATCTTTGAATCGGCTTTGCTATGCGGCCGTCCGCCTAGCATTTGACATTGCCAATTTTGCGCATAGTTAGATTGAAGGTAATCTTCAAAGTTAGAATAGGAGTCGCGCTCTTCTTTTAATCGCGGTTCATCAGAGTGCTGCAGATGCACATAACGTGAAATTACGCGCTCAACAGGATCACGTAAAAGAGTAGCGCTGAAATAATTATGCTCACGTAAAAGCTCTATTAGCTGATAGCTAAAATGCCCATGTAAAAAGGGGATAGACTTATCCAATGCCTCTCTTAATTGTGAATCCTTATCACCCGAAATAATTTGGCTTTGTTGCAATCCGTACTTTTGATGCAACATATTTACCAAAGTGGTGCCTCCTGTTTTAGGCAGGTGTAGAAAAATTATTTTTCTTTGATCACTCATTAATGCTCCTATGGCCTCAGCCCCCTTTATAATAATTGGTATGCACCGCAGCGGTACCTCCTTGCTTGCAAAAGTACTGGAAAGATCAGGTATTTTTATGGGGGTTGTGAAAGACCATAATTTTGAAGCCATGCATTTTTTAAGCTTAAACCAGCAAAGCATGTGGGCTGCAGGTTATGAATGGCATCATCCTGGCGCTCCCACTAAGGAATATTGGAAAACTATTCCCGCTCAGGTTTTATACCGTGAGCATTTTAAATTAGTGGGGCGAAGGGCTTATTGGCTTAATTTACTTAAAAACCCTGCCTGGGGTTTTAAAGACCCGCGCACTACCTTTACCCTAAAAATGTGGCTAAGCCTATATCCTAAAGCCAAAGTAATACACTTATACCGCAATTGCGACGAAGTAATCGTCAGTTTGCAAACCCGCAATAAACGTAAGGGTGAAGTCTATTTCGAGGCTTTAGATGATACTGACTTCTGCCGAGACCTATGCCTAAAATATCAGGAACAGGCTCGAAGCTATGCCGCCGAATTAGGCGATAATTACCTCGAAATAAATTACCAAGATTTAATAACTCGCGATGAGAAGAGCCTGCAGCAATTGAGTGATTTTTGTGCTAAACCCGTGCGTGAAGCACTCCAATATTATCTGCATTAATGGCGCTCGTTTCAGTTATTGTACCCAATTACAATCATGCCCGTTTTTTAGAAAAACGCCTAGCTAGTATCGCCAACCAAAGCTTTCGCGATTTTGAGGTAATTCTCCTCGACGATGCCAGTAGTGACAACAGCCGCGATATTCTCAAGGATTGGTGCGAACAGCATGAAAATTGGCAGTATCAATTTAATGAAACAAATAGCGGCAGTCCCTTTATACAATGGAACAAAGGTATTGCCCTTGCCTCTGCTCCTTTTATTTGGATTGCCGAAAGCGATGATTATTGTGAAGGTAATTTCCTCGAAAAATTGGTTCCGCTATTGCAAAATAATGCTCAATTGGGCATAGTGTACGGGCAATCACTCTTAGTAGATGAGCAAGACAAAGTGTTATACAGCTACAAAGAAAACTTAGAATTCATCTACAAGAGTAAAGTTTGGGATAAAGACTTTACCAAAAATGGAAAGCTCGCTTGCCGCGAATGGCTATTACATCACAATCCCATTCCCAATGCTAGTGGGATACTTTTTAGAAAGGAAGCCTATTTAAAAGTTGGGCAAGCCGATCCCAAGATGCGCCTTAACGGTGACTGGCATTTGTACGCGAAAATTTTATTGCAATACGATTTAGGTTTTATAGCGGAAGACCTGAATTTCTTTCGAGTACACCAAGCTACGCAGCGCTCAAAATCGATTCGCAATGCCTCGGTTTACCAAGAACTGATAAAAATTAACACCTTAATTCGCGAGGCCATTCCCGCAGCCACAAAAGAAGCCGACAAAGCTTTAGATGAATTTGCTAACTGGTGGATTGGCAACCTACCCTACCATTCGTGGACTAAAGAAAATTGGCAGTTAAACCAAGAACTATTTCGCTTCTTTAGTGCTTATAAAAACAATCTTGCCTATCGCATATTCTTAACCCACTTAATAAGCTATTTACGCGATTTTCTTAAGGCCATCGGGCTCCTAAAGCCACTAAAAAAATTACGTTCGCAATTGTTTCCGGGAAAATACTGGGAT
>PZPB01000060.1 GCA_003045865.1 Bacteroidota bacterium
TGTGGTAAGGTTAAAGTCAAATCTTTACTCTGGTTATTCTGACTATGGTTTAAAGCGATATTTAAATTGAAGGGTTTGTCAGCCCAACGGCGCGAGAAACTAATAGATGAGTTTAGGCGGTTCTGTAAAACCTGATCAGGATTGATACTCGTTACTTGATAAAACTGGGTGGTAGCAATATTTACATTCGCACTAAAGCGATAAAATGGATTGGCTTTTGCATCCTGCTGGTGATTCCAACTAATATTAAAATCACTTCTATTATCAAATGCTCCTCCTACAAAGGCGGCAAACTCAGGCTCCCCAAATTGCAGTAAATTATAACGTCCACTCAGGCTTCCCGAATACTTATAACGCTTCTTGTAACTGCTGGCTGTTTGTAAACCAAAACCTCCTTTGGTATAGATATCTCCCGTAATGGTGAGATCAAAAAAGTCGTTTGCTGCCCAATAAAAACCTCCGTTTTGTAAGAAGTATCCTCTAAATTGAGAGCTACCATAACTGGGGATTATAATTCCCGACTTTCTTTTATCTGTGGTGGGGAAAAAGCCAAAAGGAAGCATTAAAGGCGTGGGAATACCTAGTAATTCTAGATACGCGAATTGCGTAACAACTTTTTCACCAGGTATAACCTTGGCTTTCGGTGTATGGATCGCAAAGTGGGGATGTTCATGACTACAAGTGGTATAAGAGGCATCCTTCACATAAAAGGCCGATGAACCCGTTTTTTTAATCTTTTCGCCGTGTAAAAACCCTTCTCCTTCTTGGGTAATCATTTTATTGATTCGCGCTTTCCCTGATTTAAAATTATAGCGCATTTCATCCGAGCGATAGGTCTTTCCTTTTTCGGTAAAAAGTGGTTTTTGATCCATTTTACCCGTTGAGTCGGCTAAACCCGTGGCGTAAATTTCACTTTTATCAAATTCAATACGGATATAACCCGCTTCAATCTTCATTTCGCCGTATTCAATTACGGCCTTATTATACAACTCAATAATGCCACCATCGATAGACTTAGGAATACTATCTTCGGCATTATATATAATATCTGTGTCAATAAAGGACTTTGATTGGGCTGGTTTTGCCTTGCGATTTGTGTCTTGGGGATTAAAAAAGCCTAAAGTATCAAGCGCATTAGTTGAGTCAACAGGTACAATAAGCGGTCTTGAAAGGCTATCCAAGGCTATTTTTGTACTATCCTGCTCCTGACCATAGCCCAAGTTTGCGAAGCCAACAATGGCCGTTAATAAAATGATAATCTGATAGCTCGATCGACGCAATATGAAGATAACTTTGCTTGTTATAAAATTGGCAATGCAAAATAGCGGCCAAAACTAATCAAAATTCAAACTATTGAAGCTAAAACCACTCGTATTAATAACGTCTTTACTTTTTTCTAGTACTTGGGTAGAGGCACAAGATACGCGCTCCTTCGATGGGATAAAAACAGTAATCCTTGATGCTGGTCATGGCGGACGCGATCCTGGGAACCTAGGAACCCGCCGTTACAAGACAGTAGAAGGAGATATTGCTTTGGCCGTTACCCTGCGCTTAGGTGAGTATATTGAGGAGTATTTACCGGAAGTTAAGGTAATTTACACCCGCCGCGATAATACCACTGTAGCCTTAGAAAAGCGAGCGGAAATTGCGAATGAAGCAGAAGGCGACCTTTTTATATCAATTCATTGTGATTCTTTTCATAAAAGCTCGGTGAATGGTTGTACCTCTATTGTTTTAGGAAAAGATCACAACGACGAAAACCGTATTGCCTTGCAAGAAAACGCGGTTATTATGTTGGAAGACGATTATGAAACCCGTTATAAAGGATTCGACCCCAACAATCCGGCTAGTACAATCGGCCTTAATTTAATGCAGCAAACCTATCTTAACGAAAGCATCGAAATTGCTAGCTTAATCCAAAGTCAGTTTAGTGATAGAGTAATGCGTAAAGACCGCGGTATTAAACAGCAGCCGCTTTATGTTACCAGTAGAACCGCCATGCCAGCAGTTTTAGTAGAACTTGGTTTTTTAACCAATCCCGATGAAGAAGATTTTTTAAATTCAGAAAAAGGCCAATCCTATATGGCTTCTGCCATGTTTAGAGCGATTCGCGATTTTAAAGCGCAGCAAGATTTATTATTAGCAGATGCGCTTGATAAACAAAAATTAGGGGATAAGGAAAATACGCCCAGCTTGCCTCCTACTCCTAAACCCAAGGAAAAAGTAGAGACGAAACCTAAGTCTACTGCCCCTCCCCTAAAAGTAGAGCCCTTAGCTCAAAAGAATACCACGGCAAGTAATAGCAACAATATTGGGGTATTTTACGCGGTGCAAATCCTTACCAGCTCTAGCAGAAGAAATATGTCTGACCCTATCTTTAAAGGACAAAAAGAAATTGGGGAAATTGAAGAAAATGGTCTTTATAAATATTATGCCGCTCCCACTAAAAGCATAAGCGAAGCCCAAAAGTCGGCTAAAAGGATGCAGGCTTTAGGTTTTAAAGGTGCTTTTGTGATAGGTTTAGAAAACGGTAAAAAAATAAGTGCCAGTGAAGCACGCCGAAAGCTGCCATAAATTTTTAATCTTTGCGAGTCTTAAAAACAATTTCTAGTGAAGATATCACGAGAGTTTAAAGTAGGTGCTGTGGCTGTTGTAGCCTTAGCCGGTCTGTATTGGGGAATAGCCTTTTTAAAAGGAAGCGACCTCCTAAAAAGCAAACGAATAGTATATGCTGTTTATGAGCAAGTTGATGAATTAACTAAAGCTCGTCCAGTTAATATAAATGGTTTTAAAGTAGGGCAAGTTGATAATATCAGCTTTATGCCTGATGGCTCTGGTCATCTATTGGTGAGCCTAAATATTACCAACGACATTGAAATTCCTGAAAACACCATTGCCCGCATCTACAGCTCCGACCTTATCGGCAGTAAAGCGGTAGAATTGGTTTTGGGCGACTCACCTGTAATGCTTAACATGGGCGATACTTTAGCGAGTAAAATTCAAAAAAGCCTTACGGATGAGGTAAACGAACAAGTGAAGCCCATCAAAGAAAAGGCAGAGAAATTATTGGGCTCCATTGATACGGTACTTACCTTAGTTTCTGGCTTCTTAAACGAGCAAACCAAGCAAAGTTTTACCAAAACTTTTATCAGTATTCAGCAAAGTTTCGAAACCTTAGAGAAAACGGTGGGTACTCTCGATCGCGCCTTAGGAGATAGCGAAAAGGATTTAGTAATGTCCATCAATAACTTGGCTAAAATTACCACTGCACTTGAAGGAAATAAAGATAAGCTGAGTAACATTTTCACTAATCTTGAAACCATTAGTGATTCGCTTAGTGACATTGAATTCAAACGCGTTATTGGCAATCTTAACCACACCCTCGAGAATACCAATTCGATTATGGCCAAGGTAGATAGTAGCGATGGCAGTGCTTCACAGCTTATCAATGATCCTGAGCTTTACCAAAATTTAGTAAAAGCCACCGAACAGCTTAATCTTATCCTACTCGATTTAAAATACAATCCCAAACGCTACGTCAATATTTCTGTTTTTGGCGGATCCAAAAAGTACAATGAAGAGGAAATCCTGAAAAAGGAGGCGGAAGCCAAAAAGAAGCGCGAGGAAAACAATTTAAAACCCTAAGCAATGGAAATACACTTTGGACTAGCGAACATAATTTTCATCCTAAGTTTAGCTGCAGCAGGATATTTTTTCGGCAAGAACTTTTCGAAAATCTGGCGTAACATCAACTTGGGCAAGGATATTAACCGCAGCGATCGCCCCCAAGAACGTTGGAGCGTAATGGCAAAAGTAGCTCTGGGCCAAAGCAAAATGGTAAAACGCAAAAAAGTGGCAGGTTTCTTCCACGTTTTAATCTACCTCGGTTTTATCCTTATTAATATAGAAGTTTTAGAAATTATTATTGACGGAATATTCGGAACCCACCGCATATTTATGCCCATCTTAGGCTCCCTATACGATATTGCCATTAACTTCTTCGAATTCCTGGCAGTACTGGTTCTTATTGCTTGTGTAGTTTTCCTTTACAGAAGAAACGTAAATACAGTTGATCGTTTTAAAGAACTGAAAGGTTGGTCTAAAAAGGATGGTAACAACATTCTTTTTATTGAAATTGTATTAATGCTCGCGCTTTTATTTCTAGGCGCAGCTGAAGCCAATATCGAAGGTAATGGTGTAGAGGGTTGGTTAGTAAGCTCTCAATTGGCGCCGCTTTTAGCGGGATTGGATCAGTCAAGCTTACACATCTTCGAACGAGTTGCTTGGTGGTTCCACATTGTGGGAATTTTACTATTTCTAAACTACCTCCCCTTCTCTAAGCACTTCCACGTTATAATGGCTTTCCCTAATGTTTGGCACAGTAAATTAGAGCCCGCGGGCCAGTTTACTAATATGGAAAGCGTAAAGAAGGAAGTGGAAATGATGATGGATCCAAGCGCTGATCCTTTCGCGGCGCCCGATCCTAATGCACCGGTAGAAGAACCTTCGCGTTTTGGCGCTAAAGATGTCATGGATCTAAATCGCATTCAATTAATGAATGCTTACTCATGCACCGAATGTGGTCGTTGCACGGATTCCTGCCCGGCTAACCAAACCGGTAAAAAACTTTCGCCTCGTAAAATTATGATGGATACCCGCGATCGCCTCGAAGAGGTAAGCGCGAACATCGATAAAAATGGAGAATTTCAAGAAGATGGTCGTAGTCTTCTAGATGACTTTATTACACGCGAAGAACTATGGGCTTGCACTACCTGTAATGCTTGTACAGAGGCTTGTCCCGTGGCCATCGACCCGATGTCTATTATTGTGGAAATGCGCCGCTACCTCGTTATGGAAGAGTCGGCTGCAAACCCATCCTTAAATACCATGATGACCAATATTGAGAATAATGCCGCTCCATGGGCTTATGCTCAGGCCGATCGTGCGAACTGGATAAATGAATAAGAAATGGAAAACAAAAACCTCCTTAAACTCCAAGAATTAGAAGTTAATGGCGAAAAGCTTAGTCCTATCTTACCAGAAGGGATTAAGAATTACCTGATTGATATTGATGGTACCATTTGCGACGATATTCCTAATGAGCAGCCCGAACGCATGGCTACTGCCCAGCATTATCCAGATGCCCTGAGCACTTTAAATCATTGGTATGAAGAGGGCCACATTATTTATTTTTTCACATCACGCTTAGAAGAGCATCGCAGCATCACTGAAAGGTGGTTAAAGGAAAAAGGCTTTAAATACCATGGCATGTTAATGGGTAAACCACGCGGTGGAAATTACCATTGGATTGATAATCACCTCGTGCGAGCAACCCGTTATAAAGGCAAGTTTACCGAATTAGTTGAAAGAGATGTGAAGATTCAAGTATTTGAAAAATAGCATTTTATATATAATCCTTTTCGCTAGCCTTCTTGCCTGCAGCAAAGAAAGTGAGCTTAGATTAGAGCTTAGTTCTCAAATTCTAAGTTTCAAACCTAATTATTCACGCGCACGCAGCTTCAGCTCCAATGGCGATACCGTAAACTTGCAATTACTTAGTAACTCCAGCTCATTTATAGAGAATGGTGCCTTAGATGGTAATTACGGTGCTTTTGATGGCGTAGATCGGCTGCTTTTAGAAAAAGAAGATTACCGCATTGGCTCCGATAGTTTAGGCCTCAGTTTTAACTACCAGTTTCGCTGTGCTTACGCAGAAACCGCCCCTAGCCTACGCAATGATTTTCTCTACCTTAATTTTAGCGATAGCCTCCAAGAAATGAATCCCGATTTAAGCCTTCGCTTTGATGGCGATACAAACATCTTTTTGTTAAACAGGACTTTCTACAGCGATTCACTCTTTATTGGCGATAAATATTTTTACGAAGTGGTAGCCAGTCAAGCCGATAATGGCATGGCAGTTTACCTAAATAGTTTGGGACTGATTGGTTTCACCACCAGCACCAATAGAACATTTCAAATAGTTAACTAATGGAAACAACGATTAAAGTGCCAACCATGGCCGAAATGGCGGCGGAAAACAAACTACCTGAAGTTCTTTTTTGGGTAGGTTGTGCGGGAAGTTTCGATGATAGAGCAAAGAAAATAACTAAGGCTTTTGTGAAAATATTACATCATGCTAATGTTTCTTTTGCCGTATTAGGTACTGAAGAAAGTTGTACCGGTGATCCCGCCAAAAGAGCGGGTAATGAGTTTGTATTTATGATGCAAGCCATGCAAAACATTGAGGTACTTAATGCCTACTCGATAAAAAAAATTGTTACCACTTGCCCCCACTGCTTTAACACTTTAGCCAACGAATATCCCGAACTAGGCGGTAATTTCGAAGTGGTGCATCATACCACCTTTATCAATCAGCTTTTAAAAGAAGAACGTATTAGTATTGAAGGGGGTAGTTTTAAAGGCAAAAAAATAACCTTCCACGATCCTTGTTATTTGGGTCGTGCCAATGGTATTTACGAAGCGCCCCGCGAACTCATCCTAAAACTGGATGCCGAATTAGTAGAAATGCGTCGCTGTAAAAGCAATGCGCTCTGCTGTGGTGCCGGTGGTGCCCAGATGTTTAAAGAACCGGAAGCGGGTAAGAAGGATATCAATATTGAAAGAACAGAAGAAGCCCTAGAAACCAAGCCCGATTTTATTGCAGCGGCCTGCCCCTTCTGTAACACCATGATGACCGACGGCGTGAAAAATAGCGAAAGAGAAGGCAACCTTCCCGTTTTAGATCTTGCGGAAATGATTGCTCAAGCCAAGGACTTATAAAATTTTACTATGTATTTTTCATTCGACACTCTTAACGACGATTCTCGGATTTGGATTTTCCAGAGCACTAATTTCCTCGAATTTGAAAAGGTAGAACGTATTTCTGCCCGCTTAATGAACTTCCTCAACGATTGGCAAGCGCATGGCAAAGACTTAATGGCCAGCTTTACCATTATCCACGATCGTTTTATTGTGGTGGCCCTAGATGAGGCCAGCTATCAGGCTACTGGTTGCAGTATTGATAAGCTAACCCACTTTGTTCAAGCGCTAGAAAATGAGTTAGCTATTTCTCTTTTAGACCGCACACAAATTGCTTTCCGCGATGAAAATCAAATGATTGAAATCATTCACATGATGGATTTCAGAGCCGCCTTAGAAGCGGGCGAAATTGATAAAGACACTATTGTATTCAATAATCTTATCGAAAATAAAGGACAGCTTAAAAGACAGTGGGAAACCGTGCTAGTCAATAGCTGGCATAAGCAATGGCTTCCAATAGCTTAAGGCTAAGCTTTACTGGGTAAATGCTCTTGTAAAAGACCTAAAAACTCATCATAAATTTTAGAGGAGGAGGCGATTATCTCGGCACTAAAGAGGTAATTGTCTCCTCCTTTAAAGTCTGATACCTTCCCTCCTGCTTCTTGTACCAATAGTATTCCAGCTGCTACATCCCAAGGACTAAGTCCGTATTCGAAGTAGGCATTAAATCGACCACAGGCTACATAGGCCAAATCGGTAGCGGCCGAGCCCATGCGACGTAAACCACGGCTATTGGGATAAAGTTTCGCTAAGAGCGCATTAAAGCTTTGCATGCGCTCAAAATCGTAATAAGGAAAACCCGTGGCTAATAATGATTCTTTCACCGTGTCCTGTTTTGCCACGCTCATCACTTTGCCATTTAAATAGGCACCACCGCCGCGATAAGCACTAAATAATTCGTCGCGTCCGCATTCGTAAACTACTCCTACTTCTATCGCTTCTGCAGAAGCAAGGGCAATGCTTACCGCAAAAACGGGCACATCGTACAAAAAATTTGTAGTACCATCTAAAGGATCGATAATCCAATTATATTGCTCTCCTCTCTTGGTTACCGTTCCTTCTTCGGCAATAAAACCAGCGCCCGGTACCAAGTCTTTTAAAGCGGCAATAATCATTTTTTCGGCCTCTTTGTCTACATAAGATACCAGGCTATTAAGACTCTTGGTCTCAATCATATCAGCACTTACCGCTTGCCTTTGCTCTAAAATAAAACGACCGGTACGTAAGGCTATCGCTTCTACGGCAGTGAGAATTGTTGCTAGTTCCTCTTTTTTCATTTGTCTATTTTATCTTTTGCTTTGCAGCGATTTGTAATTCTATCCTAAAATGCCTCTTAAAAACGCATCTTGGCTTGACCAAAACGCTTGACCGTATGCGAATTGAAATTCTTAGGCTAAAATCGGTAGTTCCTCTAAATACTCGAAGCGCACAAAGCCATCTTCATCGATATTGAGCAATTTCACCTTGGCTTTTTGGTTTACCAAATGTGGATTCCAAGGGCTTTTAACTTTTACATAATTCTCGGTAAAACCAGTTATATAGCCCTCTTTCATATTGTCTTCAAACAAAACCGTTTGCATGGTATTTAGCTGTGCTTCATAAAAGGCGCGACGCTTTTTAGCACTGAGTACCCGCAACATTTTCGAGCGTTTTTTACGGATAGCATAAGGCACTTGCTCCTCCATTTCATCGGCTTCGGTATTCGGTCGCTGACTGTAGGTGAAAACGTGTAAATAGCTAATATCTAAACTATTAACGAAGTTGTAGGTCTCCAAAAAGTCATCGTCACTTTCACCAGGAAAACCACAAATAACGTCTACACCAATAGCGGCATGGGGCATCAATTCTTTAATACGTCCTACCCTCTCCGCATACAACTCGCGTAAATAACGGCGCTTCATCTTTTTCAAGATCTTATTACTGCCACTCTGTAAAGGAATGTGGAAATGCGGCACGAAACGTTCCGACTGCGCCACAAAAGCAATGGTTTCATCTTTCAGCAAATTAGGCTCGATGGAAGAAATGCGAAAACGATCAATTCCCTCAACCTTATCTAAAGCCATAACCAGCTCTAAAAAAGTGTGCTCGTGCTTTTTATTGCCAAACTCGCCTTTGCCGTAATCGCCAATATTTACGCCCGTAAGTACAATCTCTTTGGCGCCGGCTTCTACAATTTCGCGGGCATTTTGCAGCACATTTTCTAACTTATCACTGCGCGAAATGCCTCGTGCTAAAGGAATGGTGCAATAAGTACATTTATAATCGCAGCCGTCTTGTACCTTTAAAAAGGCGCGGGTACGATCGCCAAAGGAATAAGCACCCACGTAAAAATCGGCTTCATTTATTTCACAAGAATGCACTTCGCCTTTGTCGCTTTTGGTAAGCGAATCTAAATAATCGGTAACCTTAAACTTTTCGGTCGCCCCTAAAACAAGGTCTACTCCTTCAAAGGCCGCGATTTCCTCGGGTTGCAATTGGGCATAACAACCCACCACTACCACTAAACCATCAGGATTAGCAGTATTGGCTTTCTTAACCCAATATTTGCATTCCTTATCGGCATTATGCGTAACCGAACAAGTATTAATTACATAAACTTCTGCCTTCTCGTCGAAGTTCACCTGGCTAAAGCCATTCTCCTTAAAGTCGCGCGCTATGGTCGAAGTTTCTGAGAAATTCAGCTTACAACCAAGGGTATGAAAAGCAACTTTTTTTCCATTCAATTCCATAGAGCAAAATTAAGCAAATCAAAAAGTATCAGCTCGCGATCGTAGAAATTAAAAAAGCGTCGATTGTTAGAAACAATGACGCTTTGATATTTTGTGTGAAATAGAGATTATTTGCCCGTAGCAAAAGCTACAATCTCGTCAGACATCGGGCTTTTTCCGCTGCCGTGATGTGCTACCCAATTGCCATTTTCATCGATTAAGAACTTATTGAAATTCCAGCTAACACGAGCATCGTCCACACCATTAAGATCCTCTTCGGTTAACCAGTTATATAAAGGATGAACATCGTCACCTTTTACATCCACTTTGTCCATCATCGGGAAGCTTACACCGTAGTTTTTCTCGCAAAAAGATTTAATTTCTTCGTTGCTTCCTGGTTCTTGTCCACCAAATTGATTGCAAGGGAAACCGATTATAACAAACTTGTCACCACCATGCTTCTCGTATAATTCTTGTAAAGTCTTGTATTGTGGGGTATAACCACATTCCGAAGCAGTGTTTACAATTAACACTCTTTTGCCTTTTAGGCTGCTCATATCAAATTCTTCCCCGTTAATATCGGTTACTTTAAAATCGTAAAAAGACTGGGCCATACTTACTTCTTTTTTAAGATCAACATTTTCATCGGCCGCATCTTGCGCCACTGAGTTTTGATTACAAGCCGCTAAAAAAAAGCCGAGGCTTAAGGCTAAAAGTGTTTTTTTCATTGTTCTTGTTTTAGGGATAACCCAAAATTAGCGCTTTGGTTTAAGCTTCAGGACGTTTTTTACTTTAATCAACCGAAACGAATTAGCTGCGCAATAGTCAAATATAAATGCCTAACAAACAATAAAGATTTAAAGAAGCGATCAATTGCCTCCCGGTGAGAAAATAGTATTCGAATCGAATTACAACCGAATTTCCTCTCCGCCACGCCATTCTTTCCCACCGAATTACTATCGAATTACAACCGAATTTCCTCCCCTCCACGCCATTCTTTCCTACCTAGTTACAACTGAATTCCCTCTCCACCGCGCCTTCCTTCCCACCGAATTTCTATCGAATTACAACCGAATTCCCTCCCCTCAACGCCATTCTTGCCCACCGAATTTCCCTCTCCACCACGCCATTCTTTACCACCGAATTACAATTGTATTTCAACTGGTTTTCCCTTCCCCACCAATCATTATAATCAATACTTTTGCGCCGTGATAGAACAAATCTACCAAATCGTAAAGCTCAACTTTCGTTTAGAATGGCAAGAAAGGCAATCCTACTTTTCCATTTTAATCTACATTTTAAGTAGTGTCTATCTTTCCTACCTCGTTTTTAGTGAGGTAATAAGTGCCGAAACTTGGAACGCCTTCTTTTGGGTGATCTTCATCTTTTCGGCGGTACAGGCCGCCTATCGCAGTTTTCATTACGAAGCCGATCAGCGTTTCTTACTCTACTACGGTATGGTAAAACCGGAAAACTTGGTCTTGGGTAAAATTATCTACAACTTTTTATACCTCTACGCTACTGGACTTTTCACGGCCCTAGTTTTCACCTTTTTAATGGGGAATGAAATCAACAGTTTAGGGGCTTTCCTTTTTATCTTGCTTCTCGCCAGTTTAGGCTTTAGCGCAATTTTAACTTTCGTAGCGGGCATCTCTGCCAAGGCTTCTAATAATCCGGCTTTACCCGCCATTTTAAGTATTCCGCTGCTTTATCCGCAACTAATTAGTTTAAGCCGAGTGAGTTTGCGCAGTTTAACTGGTTTTTCTTGGGAAGTTAATGCCCCACTTTTAATAGTCTTAGCCTTACTATCATTAGTAAGTTTACTATTATCTTTTCTCTTATTTCCCTACCTTTGGCGGGATTAAAAAAAAGCGGATGAAGGGTATTTGGTGGAAGCTTTTGGGGCTCCTTTTGGTCTTATTTTCATTAGTATATGGAATGCTAGGACCAGTGCAGCGTTTACCCATTCTAAACGAAACTATCCGCGTTTTATATTATCACGTTCCCATGTGGTTTGCCATGGTAGCCTTAATGCTTACCAGTTTAATCTATAGTCTTAAAGCTCTCAACACAAATAATTTTGCACAAGATAGCTACGCTTTTGAAGCCGCTAAAACAGGTTTCTTTTTAGCCAGTATTGGCCTGTCAACGGGTATGGTTTGGGCCCGCTTTACTTGGGGTGCTTTTTGGGTAAACGATCCTAAACTTAACGGTACTGCCGTAACCATGCTAATTTACCTTGCTTACTTTGTATTGCGTAATTCGGTAGAAGATCCCTTTAAACGCATTCGCCTCGCGGGGGTTTACAATATTTTTGCCTTTGTAATGATGATCGTATTTATCGGCATCTTACCGCGTTTAACCGATAGCTTGCATCCCGGAAACGGCGGTAACCCAGGTTTTAATAAATACGATTTAAATAGTGATATGCGCCCTGTTTTTTACAGTGCGGTAATTGGCTGGATCCTTATTGGGTTGTGGCTTACCAACTTAAGAGTGCGCTATAAAAATTTAAAAGAAAAACATGAACAAGTATAAACTCGCCTTGTTTTTTATGCTAGTCGCATTAAGCAATGCTTCGGCGCAAATGCCACAAGTAGAAATGGCTGATGCCCTAAGAGAGAACGGTAAAATATATGTTGTGGTAGTAATTATTGCGATCGTTTTTATCGGCTTAGCAGGCTACCTCATTAATCTTGATCGCAAGATTAGTAAACTTGAAAAGAAAGACTGATGAAAAGAACGCATATCGCTATTATAGTTTTTATCGCCCTTGCCATTGGCGCCATTATGGTTACCATTAATGATGCTTCCACTTATGTTGGTTTTAATCGAGCGAGCGAAAACCCGGGAACAAAATATACGGTTATAGGCTATTTAGATAAGGATGCGCCTATGGACTATGATGCCCGCGCCAATCGTTTTAACTTCACCGCCATCGATAAAGAAGGTAACAAGCAAAAAGTTTTTTACAATCAACCCAAGCCCCAAGATTTCGAAAGAAGCGAGGAAATTACTATGAAAGGTTTTGCCACCGATAGTGCCTTCGTTGCTAGCGAAATTTTAATGAAATGTCCTAGTAAGTACAACGAGCAAAACGAAATGGCTGGTTACGATACTTATTAGGTTTTTATAACCTATTCAAAATTTTAGAATGGAATACATTGGGGAACACCTCCTGCCTGGGCAACTAGGTCGCTTTTTCGTAAGCTTATCTTTCGGCGCCGCACTAATCTCTGCCATCGCCTATTTTCTTTACATTAAATCGCAAAACGAAAACTATAAAAAAGTCGCTCGAGGCTTATTTCTAAGCCACGCCGCTGCGGTAATGGGAATCGTAGGCACGCTCTTTTACCTCTTGCTGAGCCACTATTTCGAGTACGATTATGTGTGGAAACACTCTTCCTTAGATTTAGAAAAACGCTACGTTTTTAGTGCCTTTTGGGAAGGACAAGAAGGTAGTTTTATCCTCTGGTTATTTTGGCATGCCATACTTGGCGTGATATTGCAGTTTACCGCTAAAAAGTGGGAAGCTCCCGCCATGATAGTCTTTAGTGCGGTGCAGGCTTTCTTAAGCTCCATGGTTTTAGGCGTCTTCCCTTTTGGCCTGCGCATCGGCAGCAGCCCCTTCGTATTAATGCGGAATACCGCCGATAATTTCGGCTTGCCTTGGACCAAGGTTCCCGATTATTTAGAGCGCTTTCCTTCTTTTATGGATGGTACTGGATTAAATCCCCTCCTGCAAAATTACTGGATGACCATTCACCCTCCTACTCTATTCTTAGGTTTTGCATCTACCCTAGTGCCTTTCGCCTTTGCCGTTGCGGCCTTATTTAACCGTGATTATAAATCGTGGGTAAAGCCCGCCTTACCTTGGGCTTTCTTTAGTGTGGGAATTCTCGGACTGGGAATTTTAATGGGCGGAGCTTGGGCTTATGAAGCCCTAAGTTTTGGAGGCTTTTGGGCTTGGGACCCGGTAGAAAACTCCAGCCTTGTTCCTTGGATTGTAATGGTGGGCGCCGCTCATTTAATGCTTATCTATCGCAATAAAAAAACCGCTCTAAGCGCTGCTTTTTTCTTAAGCATTCTCTCTTTTATACTCATTCTATACTCCACCTTCCTAACGCGTAGTGGCGTTTTAGGCGACTCATCGGTACACGCTTTTGTGGATCTTGGTTTAAGCGGACAATTACTCATCTACTTGGGCTTCTTTACCCTCATTGCCTTCGGTCTATTGATTTTCCGCTACAAGGAAATCCCGAAAAGCAAAAAAGAAGATGATCTCACCTCGCGAGAATTTTGGATGTTTATCGCTAGTCTGGTTTTGTTGATTGCCGCCTTCCAAATTATTTTCAGTACCTCCATTCCCGTAATTAATACCCTAATTGGTCCGGAAGGGCTCATGCCTATTTTGGGCGACACTATGGCTCCGCCGCTAGATGCCATTGAGCATTATAACAGTTTTCAAGTGCCTTTCGCCCTAGTTATTACTTTACTAATGGGTATTGGCCAGTTCTTAGCCTACGGTAAAACCAATGCAAAACGCTTTTGGAAAAACAGCTTTATTTCTATCGCTGTAGCCTTAGTTGTAACGGCACTATTGGCGCAACTTTACGATTTTTGGAGCCAAGGATTATACCTAAGTTTCCTCTTTGTTTCCGTTTATGCGGTGCTGAGTAATTTATATTACTGGTTGATTCTCGGTAAAGGAAAATTAAGCTTTTCCGGTAGCTCTGTGGCGCACATTGGTTTCGCTCTCATTATGCTAGGTTCTCTCATTTCCAATGCTAAAAAAGATGTAATTAGCCAAAGTGAGGTTTTCCTTTCGGAAGATTTGCCCGCTAATGAAAATGCGCTATTGGAACAAACCGACAGTGCTGCCTTAGGTCAATACTTCGCGGTATTTGAAGATATGGAAGTAGTGAAAAACGAGCAGCATTATGTGGTTAGTTATTTCAATAAGCCCGGCGATAAAAATTATGCCTTCCAATTGCGTCCCTTCTTACTAATGAGCGACCAAATGGGTCCCACACCCAATCCCGATACCGAGCATTTTTGGCATAAGGATATTTATACCCATGTAACCTATTCTTCCTTTTTAGAACCTAATACCGGCGATGGCTTCGGGAAAGAAGCCCTAGTTGAATTAGGAGAAGGTGATACGGCTCTTTACCGCGAGCATTTTATTGTAATGGATAGCCTTAAAGTTAGCGCGGGCATTAACGATGAAACAGGGGAAATGGAACGCCTCACTTTAACCGCCGTGGCTAGGGTCATTAATGTTTTAGGACAAGAGTTTAAAATCCGTCCCACCTATGAGCTAGAAGGCGAAGTTTTAGGACATACCGATGAAACTCTTTACGATGCTGGCTTGCGCTTCCGTTTCGAAGAAGTGAATATGGAAACCAATGATATTGTTCTCAAAGCTTGGAGTAAATTAGACGAAGGTCAAAAGCCATTTATTGTAATGAAAGCGATTGTCTTCCCCTTAATCAACCTATTGTGGATTGGCTCCATTTTAATGGTTATCGGCTCCTTTATCGCTGTTTTTCAACGTTATCGTACCAATCGTGCTTAACAGCAAATAAAACCTAAACTTGTAAAAATTATGATTAAGAAAATGCCAAATATTAGCACGATCGATGAAGGCCAAGGCCTAGGCGATTTAAAATTCGGTCTGGAAAGAAAAGACGTAGAATTAATTCTCGGTGCACCCGATGAAAAAGAAACCTTTTCCTTTTCAGATGATGACGAAGATGACATGACCGAAAACTGGCATTATGATGCCTTAGAATTATCCCTTAGTTTCGATGACAGCGATGATTGGCGTTTGGGTACTATTTCAATTACCTCCAGCCAATATTTACTCAAAGGCTTTGCGCCTATTGGACTTAGTAAAGAAGAACTAGAAGCTAAATTAGAAGCCCTTGGAATCGATGATCTTGAGTACGACGATTGGTCACCGGAAGAAAGTCCCGTCCATGAGTTAATGGCTTCCGATTCCCTCGGTATCAACTTTTGGTTCGATGAGGATAAATTAAGTGAAGTACAATGGGCACCTTTGTTTTTAGATGAAGAAACCATTATTTGGCCCGAAATAAAATAGAAGATTAAAATCTTAAGACTAAAGCCTGCTTTTAAAGCGGGCTTTTTTTTTATCAGGATTACTTTCACTTCTGCTGATAAATTTTAGTAGATCAATCTTGTTATAAACGATAAAATTAAATTACCCTCACTCACCTTCGAGAGCCTCAGGCACCGGGTATTGCAATTGCCATTTCAGCAACGAAAACATTTATCAATTAACCAAAAAAAATCTCACCTCTCAAAGCAGCGCGGTCTAATATCTAATAGCGCCAGCGGTCTCAACAATTGAATTACCCTCTCCACAATCCACTTCCTTTCCCACTGAATTACAATTGAATTACAACCGAATTTCCTCTCCACCATCTACATCATTTCACACCGTTTCCGTCAATTCATGCAGTTGGCTTTTCAACTTGCCTAAACATTTAAAAGTAGCGATTTGATGTACTGGTCATTAACTCCAAAAGAAGCCAAATTATATTTAATTAATTTGGGCGGATGAATAATGGCATTTTAATTACTGGAGCAGCTGGTTTCTTGGGGGGTAGAACCGCCAAGTTTTTTGCTCAAAACTATCCATCCCGAAAAATACTTGCTACCTCTCGCCGTGATAGCAGAAGGCTAGAATTAGAAGCTCAGCACTGCGAGTTTAAGGCCGGTGATTTACTTGATATTTCCTTTTGTGAAGAGATATGCAAAAACATAGAAATTATCATCCATTGTGCCGCCTTGTCAGCCCCATTTGGATCATACAATTCCTTTTACAAATCAAATTTTATTGCAACCGATAACCTAATTAAAGCCGCCAAGAAATTTAAAGTCCAAAAGTTCATCTTCATCTCTACCCCTAGCATCTACTTTAATTATCGGGATCGTTTTAATGTTAGTGAAGCTGATGAATTACCAACTAAATTGGTTAACCATTACGCTAAAACTAAATTATTAGCCGAAAATTTGGTTCTGAATGCGCAAAACAGCGAACTTCAAACAATCTCTTTGCGCCCACGTGCAATAATTGGCGCCGAGGACACTGTTATTTTCCCTCGTGTTTTAGAAGCCCACAAACAAGGAAAATTAAA
>PZPB01000061.1 GCA_003045865.1 Bacteroidota bacterium
TAACGTGAATTCGACAATAAATTAGAGCCTCAGATTTTCAATGGAAGGAAAAGACTAGTCTGGATCGTGCAGCTGTAGCGGGCTATAGCAAATGAGCTAGATGCAGGATTTTCATTTTTATTGGAAAATCCGTTTAGGCCTCTTCTAAAAAGCGGCTTTCCACGCCTTAGTAGCTCACAATAGCCCGCTATTGCTTCACTGCTTCGGCTTGAAACCCACTATTTACAAGAGGTCTGAGGCCTAATTTTACGTCGAACTCACGTTTATTAGGTTTAGATTTTAAGACGATTATTTAGAATAAAACTAATTTTCAGCTGGGCGGCATTAATTCTAATCCTGAACCCCCTAACTACTTTAAGAATTTAACTTTGCAAAAATTAATTTCATGCCCCAAACAATACCTCCTTGCCCCCAATGTAAATCTACCTATGCCTATCCCATGGATGCCCTTTTGGTTTGCCCAGAATGCGGCCATGAGTGGAATCCCAGTGAAGTGGAGGAAGAAACAGGACTGCTAGTGAAAGATGCCAATGGCAATCCGCTAAGCGATGGTGATACTGTAGTAGTGGTAAAAAACCTTCCAGTGAAAGGTGCTTCGGCGCCCATAAAAGCGGGAACCAAGGTTAAAAATATCCGTTTAACCGAGGGCGATCATAATATTGATTGCAAAATTGATGGTTTTGGAGCAATGGCTTTGAAATCGGAGTTTGTAAAGAAAGCCTAGTGCTTATCTTTGTGGAAATTTAAAATTAATAGAATGTCACAACACAATCATAGTAAACGCTCTTTGAGCATCGAAGTAGAGAAACTACTTAATGAGCAAATCGTATTGGAAGGTAAATCTTCTGCCTCTTATTTAAGCATGGCTTCTTGGTGCGAAACCGAAGGCTATGCTAATGCTTCTAACTTTTTGTACGCCCATTCTGATGAAGAACGCGGACATATGTTGAAAATATTTAGCTACATCAACGAAGCGGGTGGACATGCTTTGCAACCCGAAATCACCAACATCAAACATAAGTTTTCTTCTTTAAGAGAGGTTTTTGAAGATGTTTTAGAGCATGAAATTCACGTGACCAAGTCTATCCACGAAATAGTTGACCATTGCCTAAGCAATAAAGACTTTAGCACTTTTAGTTATTTACAGTGGTTTGTTACCGAGCAACGCGAAGAAGAAAGCTTAGCCCGCCGTATCCTTGAAATTTTTGACATTATTGGCGAAGATGGTGTGGGTCTGTGGACGATCGATCAAGAAATTGGTAAGATTTCAGCCGCTCAAGCTGCAGCTGCTACTACCGAAGGAGCATAAAAATTGAATAAGCATAAAAAAGCGGTCTTGCGAAAGGCCGCTTTTTTTGTCTTCAATGCTAACTAGAAGTCGGCATAAATTATAGTCTCAGATTTTAAAATCTAACTCCGGTTATAAATTAATTGCACCGCATTATAGGCTGTACGCGCGCCAATAGCAACACCCATCCCGCCCAAGCGGAAAGCGCTGTAAAGTCCTTCATCAAGTTTTTGCACGATTGGTTCTTTTTTAGATCCTACGCCTAAAATCCCCGACCATTCTTCGGTAAACAAATCATCTGCCTCCCAGCCTAAAAACCGCTGTGTGAATTGCTTTAGCGCTTCTTTAATTTGGGGGTTGATGCCAAATTCAGCAATGGTTTCGGCTTCTTTAGCTAAATGTCTGCCGCCACCAATTAACAGTCTATTACCCAATCTACGAAAGTAGAAATAGCCCATTTGTGCGTGATAAACTCCCGCGGGAAAAGGCCATTCAATTTCTTTAGAAACTAGTACCATATTACGCACTGCCTGCAAATCAAAATCGCCAAAACGACCGCTAAAGGCATTGGTGCAGAGCAATAGTTTTTTAGACTGTAAATCAGGCAGTTGATTGAGGCTTATTGCAAACGTGTCACGGGAACGTTGAAACGATTTCACCTCGCAGTTATAGTAGATTAATACACCTATAGCAATGGCTTTTCGATACAGAGATTGCATCATTTTGGCGGGGTTTAAAGAACCTTCAAAGGGACTGCGAATACTGCCAATACAATTAGAGAAGGATTGATAATCATTACTCTCCGCAAAGACATTCCCTCCAAAAAAGCTCGCTAAGTCTTTATTCAACTGAGGGATCAGTTTTTTACAAGCCTCCCACTCCTCTACTTGCTCGGTACTAAAGATTTCTACTCCACCACATGCTGAATAATCCATTTCCGACTCAGGTACTAGTTTTTGTAAAAATTTTAAACCCTCGTATCTTTCTTTAACCAGCTTAACACAAGCCTCGTAGCCGTTTTCTGAAATGTCGGCCCGCAACTCTCCTACCGAACCATAGCAAGCGAAGCCCGCATTTTTAGTAGAGGCCCCTTCGGGTAAAAAGCCCCTTTCTAAAACCACAATTTGCTCCTTGGGTCGACTCTGTTTCGCGAAAATGGCCGCGGATAAACCGGTTATTCCTGCGCCAATAATGCATAAATCGGCTTCCGACCAAAATTCACTTTTTTCCCAATAACTCCAGGTCTTTTCCATTCTTAGTATTAAATTTAACCATCACGATAAATCAGCAAAGCTTAGCAATGAATGTGATAAATATCATAGGTCTTTTCGGCATCTAGCCTTAATATAGCCTAAGCTTTTAATTTACCCTCAAAAATGAAAAACTTAAACATTCTTTTCCCAACCGATTTCAGCTCTTTAAGCATCGAAACGCTTAAAACAATTCTACCAGTTGTGGAGCAAGGTAAAAATCACTTGGTTATTCTCCATGCTGCCACTCACAAAAAAAGCGATGCCACTGCCGACCGCATTCGAATCAAAAACGAAATGGAAGCCTTCTTAAAGTTAGTGCCAGACCTAAGGTCAGTGAGCCATGAAACACGCTGGGAGTATTCCACTTCCCGCGATTTGATATTAAAGGAATCTGATAAAGTGGATATCGACCTAATTATAATGGCCACCAAAGGAGCACACGGATTAAACACCATTTGGGGCAGTAAAACTGAAGCAGTGGTACGCGATGCTATTGTTCCCGTAATTGTTATGCCTTTGGGTGCTAAGTTGGGCCTCATTACTAAAATTGCCTTAGCGGCAGATTATGATTCCTTGCACCATGAACATTCTTTAGATACTCTTTTGCACATTGCCGATCATCATACCACTTCTATCGATGTGGTAACCATTAATCGCACGGAAGAGCAATTAAGTCGCAAAGAAAAAATGAATCGCAAATATCTGAAACGCCGTTTGCAAAATTTCCCTCATCGTTTCCAGCATCATTTCGAAGATGAAATTAGTCATGGCCTTATCGCCTATGCTAAAAAACACGGTTCTGATTTAATCGCCATTCTTCCGCGCGACTATCGCTTTTTAGAAGGTCTTTTTACCGAAAGCCTCTCTAAAAGAATGGTTTATAAAAGTGAAGTTCCTCTTTTAATCCTTAAATAATGAGTGCCGATTATACCCATCTCGATAAGTTAACCGACCAATTATACGCCGATCTCATCAGTAAAAGCGAAAAGGAAATTGCAGCGAAAGAAGCCCTTTCCTTAGAGAAAATAGCAGTTGAGAAACTTAAAGCGGAAAAGGAAGTTGAGGCTTATCGAAAAAAGGCCGAGCAAGAAATTGCTCAAGAAAGAAAGAGAATGGAGTCCGAGTTAAGCTTAAAAGCGGAAGTTGTTTTAGACGATTTACGCTTAAACTTAACTAATATTTTAGCCACAAAAATGGTGGCGAAACCCATCGAAAAGCTCTTTTCAGACGAGGATTTCATCAAAGAATACCTGTTTAAACTGGCCGAGCAATTAAGCCGCTCCCCGCTTTCATTAAGTTTAAGCCTTTCGGCAGATGCGCAGGAAAAATGGCAAGCGCAATTGAATAAGCATTTTCCTGGCCTAACGATTAAGCTCGGTGCAGATGAGCAGGAAATTAAAATTCTTAATGAAGTCGAGGGTTTTCATTTTTCTATCGGTGAAAAGCAATTAAAAAACCTCTTCTACTCCTACCTCGATCAAAGCCTGCAAGAGCGCTTAAAGCATGAGTAATTATTACTACATACTAAGTTCATTACCGCAATTAAAGCTCGATAAGTCCTTGCCTGAAGATGATTTGGATGAGGCTTGGCGCTTAATTCAACGCAATGCCACGGCCGAAGATTTAAAAGAAATCGCCTGGTTTTGGCAACGAAATGATCTATACAATTTGCTGGAAACTTGGCAACACCGCTTTCTCAACTATCCTTTACGCCCCTTGCGTAAACCTTACTCAATAAAAACTGAGGACATACTCGCGAGTGAAAAGGATGTAGATATCCTGCCTCCACTTTGGCGCGAATTCTATTTAGAGCATAAAGAGGAAATGATCCATTGGACGGCCAATGAAATGGATAGTCACGCCTTAAACTATTATTTCGATCAACTTGCCCTCAAAGCCGACCCATTTATAAGCAAACTATTCGCCTTTGAAAGAGAAGTTCGCAGTTTAATGGCTACTTTCAATACTAGCCTTTATTCTTTTGCAAATAAAGAGATTAGATACGGATCAAGGCCTTTACATCAACAGCTTTTAAAAGGAAAAGCATCTCTAAGTGAAAAGCAAAAATTAGATCAACCCTTTCTCCAGCCTTTACTTAATGCCCTGGGCACTAAAGATCCGCAAGCCATTACCAATGCCGTGCATCAGGTGCTATGGGATAAAGCCGATGCACTCGCTTCCGCGCATTATTTTGATCGCTTAGCCTTGCTAAATTATTGTAGTAAACTCTTTTTGATATACCGACGTGAACAGCTTTCTGCTAATAAGCAAAAACCTTTTTTAGGGGATTTATTAGAGGAAGCGCTTAAAAATATCAATCACCATGACTAAAGGGAAAATTAAAGCCATTGTCAGTAATCTCCTAGAAATTGAATTCTACGGAGAAGTGATGCAAAATGAAATCTGCTTTGTCACTTTGGGGGATAAATCACTAATGGCGGAAGTTATTAAAATCCGTAATCAAAGGGCTTATGCTCAGCTATTTGAGCTTAGCACTTCGCTTAAACTCGACGATGAAGTTTTGTTTAGTGGTGAGCTGCTGCAAGTGGATCTCGGTCCGGGAATACTGTCTAAAAACTTTGATGGTCTGCAAAACGACCTCGATGCTATGAAAGGTACTTTTATCGAGACTGGCCAGAAAAATGTCAGTATCGATTTTGATGCCGTCTATACCTTTACGCCCCTACAAGAAGTGGGCGCTCAAGTACAAGCAGCTGATTGGCTGGGTGAAGTACCCGAAAACTGGATTGCGCATAAAATAATGGTGCCTTTTAAATTAAAAGGAACCTTCGAATTAGTGAAAATCGCCCCCGCGGGTGATTATAAAGTGAGCGAGGAAATAGCGCAACTAAAAGGCAAAGATGGCGAAATAGTTTCGGTGACTATGGCGCAAAAATGGCCCGTTAAATGGGCTTTAAAAAGCTACCGCGAAAAATTTAGACCTTCCAAAATATTCCAGACGGGACTGCGGGTAATGGATACCTTAAACCCAATGGCAGAAGGCGGTACGGGTTATATTCCGGGCGCCTTTGGAACCGGTAAAACCGTGCTTCAGCAAGCGATTGCTAAGAACAATCAAGCCGATATGGTAATTCTCGTTGCCTGCGGTGAGCGTGCCAATGAGGTGGTAGAAATCTTCCACACTTTCCCCCAATTGGAAGACTTGAAAACGGGTCGTAAGCTCAAAGAAAAAACCACCATTATTTGCAATACCTCCAATATGCCAGTTGCAGCCCGCGAGGCCTCGGTTTATGTGGGAATGACCATAGCCGAGTACTACCGCAATATGGGCTTAAAAGTTTTATTGCTGGCCGATAGCACTTCACGCTGGGCTCAAGCTTTACGCGAGATGAGCAATCGCATGGAGGAACTACCCGGCACCGATGCCTTCCCAGTAGAATTACCTGCCGTTATAGCCAATTTTTATGGCCGTGCGGGCGAAGTGGCCCTGCATAATGATAGTCGTGGCTCCGTTACTTTTTTAGGCACCGTATCCCCTGCTGGTGGAAACTTTAAGGAGCCCGTAACCGAATCTACCGCTAAGGTAGCGCGCTGCTTTTATGCGCTTTCGCAGAAGCGTGCTGACGCCAAGCGCTATCCCGCAATAGATCCGATTAATTCCTATTCACGCTATTTAGATTACGAAGAATTTCAAGCCGAAACAGAAAGCATTTTTGGCGCTAATTGGATTGAAAAGGTCAAAAAAATGAAAGACCTTTTACAACGTGGTATTGAAGCACGCGATCAGATTAGCATTTTAGGCGACGACTCCGTTCCTCTTGATTATCACCTCGATTTTTGGCGCAGCGAATTGCTTGACTTTGCCATAATTCAGCAAGATTCTTTCGATGATATTGATATGAACAGTCCTCTCGCACGTCAACAAAGTATGGTAAATCTCGCGCTCAATATCTGCGAATATACTGGCGACTTTGAGGATTTCAACCAGGTAAGCACCTTTTATAAAAAACTCATCAACACTTTTAAGCAATTGAATTACAGTGCTTTTGAGAGCGATGAATATGAAAAATACGCCCAAGAACTAAAAGCCACCATCGCCTAAAACGAATCGTATGGAAATTCAAGCTTTTCAAGCCATTTATACCGAAATAACGGCCCTCACCAAGGCTACTTGTACGCTCAAAGCCAAAGGCATCACTTACGATGAACTGGCCTGGGTGGATGGTAGAAATGCCCAAGTAATTAAAATTGAAGGCGAATTGGTAACCCTACAGGTTTTTTCAGGCACGGAAGGAATTGGTACCGCCGCCAAGGTGATTTTCGCGGGTAAACCGCCATCACTGGCTTTAAGCCCCGCTTTGGGCGGAAGGTATTTCAATGCTTTTGGACAGGCCATCGATGGTTTATCGCAGCCACAGGGCAAAGAGGTTAATATTAAAGGGCTAACCGTAAATCCTGTGCGGCGGCAGCTCCCCTCCGAAATGCTTTCCACCGGAATTGCGGGTATTGACTTGAATAACACCTTAGTAACGGGACAGAAAATTCCCTTTTTCGCCGATCCCGATCAGCCTTTTAATCGCATTTTAGCGGAAGTAGCGCTTAGAGCCGATTCGGATCGTATTGTGTTGGGCGCCATGGGTATCAGTCACGACGATTACATAATGTTTCGCAATAGCTTTAAAGAAAGAGGCGCCAGCGATAAAATTGTAAGTTTCATCAATACTTCCGAAGATCCACCCCTTGAACGGCTCCTCATTCCCGATCAGGCCACCGCAACAGCTGAATATTTCGCCTTCGAGAAAAAGGAAAAAGTACTCGTTCTACTAAGCGATATGACGCTTTACGCGGATGCCTTAGCTATTGTTTCCAATAAAATGGACCAAATTCCTAGTAAGGATGCCATGCCCGGCTCGCTCTACAGCGATTTAGCCCGTATTTACGAGAAGGCCGTACAATTTCCAGAAGGCGGTTCCATTACCATTATTGCTGTTACCACTCTAAATGATGGCGATATTACCCATGCCATTCCCGATAATACCGGTTATATCACGGAAGGTCAGCTTTATTTAAAACGCGACACCGATACAGGCTTAACCATTATCGATCCTTTTCGTAGCCTATCGCGCTTAAAGCAGAATGTGATTGGTAAGAAAACACGAGCCGATCATCCCCAATTAATGAATGCCTTAGTGCGCTTGTATGCCGATGCGTCTGAAGCGCGCTCTAAGCAAGAGAATGGCTTTGACCTTAATGACTTTGATGTGCGCTCCCTTGCCTTCGCGAAAGATTATGTGCGTGAATTACTTGACGTGCGCTTAAATATTGATAGTGAAAGCATGCTGAATATTGGTTGGAAGCTTTTAGCCAAGCACTTTAAAGTATTTGAGCTAGGTATTAAGCAAGAGTTTATTGATAAATACTGGCCGGGAGAAAAAGACTAAAAATGCTAGAGAAGTTCGCCTATAATAAAAGTACCATTCAAGATTTTCAGCGTCAGCTAAAAGTCCGTCGCGCTGCTTTGCCCGTTTTACTGCGCAAGGAAACGGCTTTGCGTAAGGTAATAGCAGAACTGAAAATAGAAATAAGCGCTAAAAAAGAAGATTTTGAGGCTTTGGAAAAGCGACTGAAAAACTTCGAATCCATTTGGAATGAGTTTCCCCCCATTGTAAAGGTGAAAGACTTAGAACTTAAGACCGAAAACATTGCGGGCACTAAAGTAAAGAGCCTGCAAAAGGTAAGTTTTGAAAAGCTTGATTTAAAGCTCCTTTATGAGCCCGCTTGGCTTCCCGCCGCTACCGAGGCTTTGATGGAATACACGAAAGCCTATTTATTCCTTCAAAACTTTGAAGAAAAATTAGCGACTTTGGAATTAGCACGCAAAAAAACTACCCAAAAGGTAAACCTATATGAAAAGCTGCAAATTCCCGCTTATAACGAAGCTATTCGTCGCATAAAAAGGTTTTTAGAAGACAAAGAGAATATTGCCACGGCCGCGAAAAAAATTGCCAAAAACAAAAAACTGAGTCGCCATGAAAGCTAGGATGAAAAAAATAGAAATCCTCTGCCCTCAAACAACGGTAAAGCCTTTGTTAAATGAACTACGGGAGCTGGAATGCCTGCATTTTGAAGCCTTAGAAGAAGATATCAAGTTCTTGGACAACCCAGACTATAAACTCTTTCATGGCGCTTATCAACTGGCTGCTAAAAATCAGGCGGAAAGTCCTACCACCCTTACGGGAGATGCGCAAGAAATAAACCTAACGGAGCATACAAAGCAAATTATCGCCTTAGAAGAAGAGCTTAAAAACCTAAACAGCAAGCTAAAGAAGAACAGCCAGAAACTTTTTTTAAAGGGTATTTGGGGTGACTATGACCTAAGTAAATGGACAAAATTAGAGGCTGTCGGTATGAAGCTCAAGTTCTTCCGCTTAGCTAAGAGTCAGTTTAAAAAGCTCAATACCGCAGAGGCACAGCCCATTCTTATTAAGGAAGAAGAGGAACACTACTATTTTGCCCGCATTATTTCCGAAGAGGAAGTGGATACTTTTGCCAGTGAAGCCTTGCCAATGCCCCTTGAAAGCATCGCTGATTTAGAGCAGGAAAAAGCGCAATTAAATGCCCATCTAGCGAAAGCGCAGAACGAAATAAAAGCGGCCAGTTTATACCTCGCCGACTTGGAAAAGCAAACCCTTACTTTACAAGACAAGCTCAAGGAAGAGCGGATTTTAGAGTCTAGTTATCCTTTAGAAAAGCTAAACACAAAACACCTTAAGTGCTGGTTTAATGAGCTTAATGAAGATCTAGTTCAACAAAAACTTAATGAATATTACTGTGCCTATAAAATCAGCTCGCCCAGCAGTAGCGACCCTGTGCCGGTATTATTAAGCAATAATAAGTTCAATAAATTATTCGAGCCGATTACTGAAATTTTTCAATTGCCACATTATTTCGAATTCGACCTTACGCCCTTTATTGCCGTCTTTTACCCCATTCTATTCGCCTACTGTTTAGGCGACGCGGGCTATGGATTTATTGTTAGTGCCGTGGCCATTTTCGGATATTTCAGCTTCTTTAAAAAACAAAGAGGTTTAGCGCTACTTACCTTAGTTTTAGGACTCAGCACCTTGGTAATGGGCTTTATAAAATCGGGTAGTCTTTTTGGCATCCCTTTATTGGAAAGCAGCTCTCTGCCTTGGGTTCGTAGCCTTTCTAACTTAGTGCTAATTCCCGATAATAGCGACTATTTCTTTAATGCCTTTAATGTGGCCTTATTAATAGGTTTGCTGCAAATTTTGGTAGGGATAATCATTGCTATTGTAAAAACCTGGACCTACAAGGGCTTTCTGCCCGCGCTGGCGCAGATGGGTAAACTGATCATTGTGATTAGCAGTGTTAGCCTTTTCCTAGAAGACACTTTATTGCTTACTGAAAGTATGATGCTCTTCTTGAAATTAGGCCTGGCCGCAGGAATTGCCATGGTAATGCTCTTTCACGATATGTCACAACATTTATTCAGTCGACTGGGATCTAGCGTTTTACCACTCTTTTTCATCTTTACTGGTCTGCTGGGCGATGTGCTTTCCTACGTACGACTCTTTGCTTTGGGAGTAACTTCGGGTGTGCTTGGTTTGGTGGTCAACCAAATTGGCACCGATATGATGGGCGATTCTTGGTACTCCTATGTTGGCGCGATTGCCTTCCTCATTTTTGGTCACAGTCTCAATTTAGCCTTAGCCGTTTTAGGATCTTTCATTCATCCTTTGCGTCTCACTTTTGTAGAATTTTATAATAATGCCCAATTCGAAGGGGGCGGAAAAGCCTTTGAAGCTTTTACTAAATCAATTAAAATCAATTAATTATGGAATCTGTAAATCTAGCTCTAATCTTAGCCTTTGTTGGTTTTGGTATTTTAATTTCCCTTTCGGGGATAGGTAGTATAATGGGAACGGCTGCCGGAGCGATGGCAACGGTGGGAGCGGTAAAAAAACGTCCCGAATCATTTGGTTCCTTCATTGTACTAAGTGCTTTGCCAGGAACCCAAGGTTTATACGGTTTTGCAGGATTCTTTATTCTGCAAGAATTTATTGGTCCGGAAATTAGCATTTTACAAGGTGCGGGTATTTTAGGCGCCGGTATCGCTTTAGGCTTAGCGGGATTATTGTCGGGGATTTACCAAGGCAAGGTCTGCGCCAGTGGTATTGATGCCATCGGTAGCGGTAATGATGTTTTTGGAAGAACCCTAATTTTAGCGGTTTTCCCTGAGTTATACGCTATCATTGCCTTTGCCGCGCTATTCTTAATCCGAGGTATTCTATAATCATGCAAGCCTTACCCTTTAAATCTATCTTAGTGGCCTTCGATGGCGGTAATATTGACCAAAAAGTCTTGGCTTATTTAGCCTTCTTGCATCGCAGCCTCGATTTTAAAAAGATCTACTTTCTTCATGTGGAGCATAATCTCGAATTACCGAGTTCTATTCAAGAAGAGTACGCCGATTTACTTGCACCCATCGATGAAAATATTGAGGATCAGATGCGTAAATCTGTAGCGGAGTTCTTCGATTTGGAAAAGACCGACTGTCATTTTAGTGTTCGTGAAGGTCATGTTTATGAAGAAATCCTGCATTGCGCGCATATAAAAAATGTAGACCTATTAGTTATGGGGCGTAAAGCGGAGAAAGACCGCCACAAGCATTTGTCCAGTCGCTTAACAGAACAGGGCCCCTGCTCTATTCTACTAGTACCCGAAACTACTTTACCAGAAGTGCACGAAATCATTATTCCGACCGATTTTAGTGATCAATCTCTTAAAACCATACAATTGGCCGATGCCTTAGCGCAGGAGTTTTTAGCCGATTTGCGATGTATTCACTACTATAACTACGCTTCTGGTTATTTAAAAAACGGCAGTAGTACGGTAGAATTAAGAAGAGCGGTGAAATTGCACAGCTATCAACAGTGGGAAGATTTAAAGAAAAAACACCTTCTCAGAGATAGTTTAAAATGTGAATTCGACGAGAACGAAGGCAATATGGAGGAACAATGTTTGGCGCGGGCCCGCCATATTGGGGCCGATTTAATGGTACTTAGCTCCAAAGGCCGGAACGCCTCCGCCTCCATATTATTAGGATCTTTTGCGAGAGAACTAATGGAAATAAATCGCAGTATTCCTCTATTAGTATTAAAAGAGAAGAATGAAAACCTCGGTTTTTTTGAAGCGATTAAAGCTTTACTCTAGCGTTTCTGCCAAAAGAATGGCATAAATAATATTAGTACCGTAAAGAGTTCTAGTCTCCCTAAAAGCATCAAAAAGCTTAGAAAAAGCTTACCGCCCGGTGGAATATGCGCAAAATTATCTACTGGTCCTACCGAACCTAAACCCGGACCAATATTACCCAAGGTGGCTGTAACCGATCCCACGGCAGACATAAAGTCTAGACCGAACATAGACATAACAAAGGCGCCAATTAAAAAGACAATTAGCCAGATTAAAACAAAGCCCGATACGGTATTGGTAATGTTTTGCGGCACCGCCCGTCCGTTAAAGCGAACAGGGATAATCGCATTAGGATGGATCTGCCTTTTGAGCTCTAAAAAGCTGTTTTTAATGAGAATTATGTGACGCATTAGCTTTACCCCTCCCGCAGTACTACCAGTAGAACCACCTGAAAAGAAAAGAATAAACACAATGAAAATCAAAAAGTTAGGCCAAAGTAAATAGTTATCGGTCACAAAACCCGTGGTAGTCATAATAGACACTACCGTGAAAAAGCTATTACGAAAAGCCTCCTCTACTGGCGTATCTTGCACCAAGACTAATACAGCGGAAATGATCGTTCCAAAAATGAGGGTGTTTAAGGTATAAACCTTTAGTTCTTCGTTAGCGAGAATGTTTTTGAACTTACCGGTAAATCCGAAAAATAACATGGTGAAATTCACCCCTGCTAAAAACATGAAAAAGAGAATTACATAATGAATGGCAGGACTAGCATAATAAGCGATACTGGCATTTTTAGTTGAGAATCCGCCTGTAGCCATCGTAGCCATCGCGTGGTTTACGGCATCAAATAAATCCATTCCCGCCACGTAAAGGGCAATGCTTTCGGCGAGAGTTAGTATTAAATATAATATCCACAAACGCTTGGCAGTACCCGTAATGCGCGGGTGCAATTTATCAGGACTTAGTCCTGGGGCCTCGGCATTAAAAAGCTGCATTCCTCCTACTCCTAAAAGCGGTAAAATGGCCACTGTTAAAACAATTATTCCCATTCCGCCAATCCAATGCGTCATACTACGCCAGGCGAGAATAAAATGCGGTTGACTCTCAATATCAGTAAGAATAGTTGCCCCGGTGGTGCTAAAGCCACTTACGGTTTCGAAAATCGCATCGATCACCAGAGGAATGCTGCCGCTAAATAGAAATGGAAGGCTTCCTAAGAGAGACATGGAAACCCAGCCTAAGGCTACAATTAAAAAACCATCGCGTTTGGTAACGTCTTTTAATCGATTCCCGAAATTAATGGTGTATAAACCAAAACCAAAAGCCGCAGTAATACCACTGGCTAAAAACATGGAGGCCCAATCTTCATGAAAATATACAGCCACAAACATTATCACCAGCATCATTAATGAAACTATCAATAATAAGGCGCCTATGGTGGCCGCAATCATTTTGTAATTAAAACGATACATATCTAACGAAAATAACGGCCAACTTTTTTAGCACATTCTGTTTTAGCGAAAACCACCACTTTGTCCAAAGGCTGTATTTCAAAATCACCGGTGGGAATAAGACCTTCTCCATCGCGAATAATCCCGCCGATAATAGCACCTTTGGGCAAATCTAAATCTTTAATAGCTTTTTGAGTAACCTTACATTTAGAGGTTACATTAAATTCCATTACTTCCGAATCAATGCCATGAATGGTAGAAAGGGTAACGAAATCGCCGCGGCGGATATAACGATAAATGAAATTCGCAGCCGCTAATTTTTTATTTATAAGAGAGTCAATACCAATACTTTGGGTAAGAGCGAGGTATTCAATATTCTCTACCATGGCAATGGTTTTCTTAACCCCGCGATCTTTGGCTACTAAGCAAGTGAGCACATTAGTTTCGGAGTTTCCCGTAACAGCCACCAGAACATCGGCATTTTTAAGGCCTTCTTCTTCCAGCTTTTCTACATCCGTACCATCGAAATTAAGCACCATAATTTCGGGAAACATGGAAGCGATTTTGTCGGCTTTTTCAGCATTTTGCTCAATTAGCTTTACATGAAATTTCTTACCCAGCTTGCGTGCTAGATGCATTCCCGTTCTGCTGCCGCCAACAACAATAATATCTTTAATGGCAATTTTACGACGGCCAGTAACTTCTAAAACTTGCTCCATACCATCGGCATGGGTAATTACAAAAAGGTGATCGCCCGCTTCTACCACCGTATCTCCTTTGGGAATAATGGTATTGTTTTCTCGGCGAATGGCCACCACCACATAGTCGCGTTTGGGACTAAGTTTGGCTACTTCTGCCATGGACTTACCAACTATATCCGCGTCTTTATCAATGTCTAAACCGAGTAAAGTTATCTTGCCATTTTCAAATTCAATCGATTCAGAAGCCGCGTTGGTATTGATTAAATGACGAACTTCACGAGCCGCTAAAGACTCGGGTGAAATTAGTTCGTCGATACCAAGTTCACGAATATTTAAAGTGTCTTCATCCGTTAGGTATTGCATTTGGCTAATGCGGGCAATAGTCTTTTTAGCACCCAGTTTCTTGGCGTAGATGGCGCTTAAAATATTTGCCTCTTCTACGGAAGTAACTGAAATAAAAAGATCGGCCGTTTGCACTTTAGCGCGCATTAACACATCAAAATCCGTTACCTCGCCGGATAAGGTTATTGCATCAATATGCGAATCAATATTTACTAAAGTGTCTTGATCGTGATCGATGATGGTAATATCATGCGACTCGCTCGAAAGCCAAGTAGCTAAGTGAGTTCCTACCGCTCCAGCCCCGGCAATTACAATCTCCATAATTTAAGAAAATAGTTGACAAAGGTAAGCATGACAAATCGCTCTGCAAGCGCTCCCTTTTGCTTTCGCAAGATGCCTATTTAAACAGAAATTATCTTCCAAATTGTTAATTATCAATGGGATAGATTTCATCCTTTTTAAGATAAAGTTATATTGGCCAAGATGAGTTAATTATCACCCTATAAAATGACTCGAAAAATTGCTTAAAATCCTGAATATTTGATTTTCAAGCGCATCTGCCGAAAGGCACACATAAATACTTGGTGCGACAATAAGCGATCTGAAACTAAGAAGCCTCGGAAGCTAATACCTTCTGGTAAACTTTACCAATGCTCAAACCCTGCACGATAATGGAAAATACCACCACAACATAGGTGGTGGTTAAGAAGAGTTCCCGCTGCATATTTTCATCTAAGCTTAAAGCTAAAGCAATGGAAATACCGCCACGCAAGCCGCCCCAGGTTAGAAGAAAAGCCGTTTTAGGAGCGAAATTAAGATGTTTTTTAAAGATTAATACTGGTCCAGAAACCGCAATATAGCGCGCCGCCAAGCCAACAGGAATGGCAAGTAAGCCGATGAGCAAGTAAAATCCATTGAGTTCAACAATAAGCATTTCCAAACCGATGAGCACGAAAAGAATGGCGTTTAAAAATACATCTAAGAGCTCCCAAAACTTATCAATGTACAATTGCGAAGTTTTACTCCAGGCCTCCTTGGGCGATTTATTACCCACTAAAAGTCCAGCCACCACTACGGCTAATGGGCCGCTAAAATGTAAATGGCTGGCGAGACTATAAACTCCCATCACTAGAGCAATCGTAATAATAACTTCCGTTTCGTAATGATCGATAGAACGCATCAGCTGAAAAGCCACATAACCAAAAGCCAAACCTAAAAGCACCCCGCCAATAATTTCCTCCGCAAAAAGAGTAGCGATATCTACCGCCGAAATTTGATCTAATCCTTCGCGGGCAATAGATAGTAGCACCAAGAAAACGACCACACCTACCCCATCATTAAAAAGAGACTCCCCTACAATTTTGGTTTCCAGGTTTTTAGGCGCACCTATTTGTTTTAAAATACCCAGCACCGCTATCGGATCGGTGGGTGCTATAAGCGAACCAAAAAGGAAGCAGTAAATTAAATCGACTGGGTAATTAAAGAGTATCAGCAAATAATACATAGCAAAACCAACCAACAAGGCCGAGATGAGTACACCTAAGGTGGCAAGCATTAAAATGGGCCCGCGATTTACTTTTAGTAAATCCAGTTTGGTGTGCAAAGCCCCCGCAAAAAGCAAAAAGCTCAGCATTACATCTAGCAAAAGTGATTTAAAATCTAATTCATGTACCACCGCTTTCGCTTCACTCAGCAGATCGGGTATAAAAGAACCGAAAATTAGCAGTACAATGGTAAAGATCAAAGCCATAACCATTAAGCCAATGGTGAATGGCAGCTTTAAAAACTTGGTGTTAAAATAGGCGAAAACCGCTGCGAGAATAGTAATGGAAGAGATGATGCTAAAAAGATCCATAGATTTTTTTTGATGGGCCACCAATGTAAATATTTAACGTGAAACAGTATTGT
>PZPB01000155.1 GCA_003045865.1 Bacteroidota bacterium
GAGAATATTCTTCTAATATACTGAAAGCCAATGCTTTATCCTAATTTTTTAACACTTAATTTGTTGGAAATCAAGGTTTTATGAGTTATTGTCATGTACTAAACCTCATCCTATTTAATTTAAAACCGAAAAATGAGATTAACACTGCTATTAACCCTAAGCCTTTTAAGTTTCTCTTCAATCCTGGGCCAAAACACACCGAGCGAAATAAAAGATTTAAACTTTGAAAACTACTCACGCCAGCAGATAAGAACCTATCTAATGGTGATTGAGCCAGAGAGTTCAAAAGTCTATGAATTAGCCAGATACTCTAAAACGAATCGCAATTGGAGTTATATCTTTTACAGTCTGAGTGCTACTAGTTTTATTGGAGCGTTAAATCGCTTTAATGCTGCAGACCAAGCTTCTGAAAATGGCATATTGGGGAGTAGTGATCAAAAAACTTTCGGCCAATTTTTAGTAGTATCTGCTATAGCTGAACTAGGTTTAGGGATTTGGAATACCCACCGATCACACAGTCGACTAAATAAAGCTCTTAAATTATATCGAGGTAAAAACTAATACTTATTTAAAGTTTCGCCCCTTTGACTTATTAAACTTTAATTCTTTCACTCAAAAATTTGTTCCTTCTATTCTTAAATACTTCATCAGTTGCGATTTTTTTTTAACTTACATCTTATAAAAAAAACCTGATGAAGAATCTTTTACTCGCTTTAATCCTTCTTTTTTCTTGTGCCGCCCAAGCACAAATATTCAATCGCTCTAAAGCTGGATCCCTTGATGCTTTGCCCTTTCAGTTGGGAAATAAATTATACATCATTAGTTCCACTAGCATCGATGAAATTGATGCCTCTGGTGAAGTTTCCCAAAGCACTACTCTACCCTTTTTGTCTGATTATAGAGCCTCCAAAAGCGTGCTACGCAAAGCCAATGGCAATTTGTTAATTATTGGCAACTCCCAAGCCAGTTGCGATTTATTAGCCGACTTAGGCTATTTTGCCTACGAATACTCTACTCAAATGGTATTGGTGGACTCTACCCATCAAGCTTTATATGATATTGGTAATGTCTTACAATTGTTAGAGCTAAGTCAGAACCGATATTTTGTTTTAAATCAAAGTGGTTATTTAGTTTTAGATGATAATTTAGATACGATTGCAACGGCTATCACCCCCAATTTAGCGCAAATAAATCGTGCAATTTATTTAGGTGGCGATGAAGTTTTAATTTACTCGCAAACCTGGGCATCTTCTACGCCTATGTACAATATATTGAATCTTAACACTGGTACAATTAACCCCTGGACCAATGCCCGTGCGGGTGAAATAACGAGTCTCAACGACAGCACCTTCGCTTTCATAAACCTTCTTAATGGCGATGTACTGCGTTTCCAAAAAAGTAATTTATCCTATATCGACAGTAGCCGTCTGAGCCTTTCCTCCAATTTTATGGCCAATCAATTTCAGGAACTACAAGATGGCTTTGTCCTGCGAGGAGATAGTGGCTTAAGTGTTTTTAATAAAACAGACCTTAGTCATCGAGGTACTTATCTCGCCCAGCATCCCTTGAACCAAGGCCGACTTTCGGTAAATGGCAATCAATTGTTCTTTATTCAAAACAACAGCAACTACTGGGATGTATCAAATTACCATGTTTTAGAGGCCGCACAGCTTAACCAAGCTCCTTCCACCATCGTAGAGGGACTGATCTTAAAGGTTAAGAATCTGAACTTTATCAGTGCAGCTCACCCATCTGGAGTCGCTAATTTATATAGAGTAAACTCTACTTGGAAAATTACATTGCTCAACCAGAGCCCGGAAATTATAGATAGCACGCGCGTACTTTGGGCCGATCCTTTTGCCGTGCCCTATTGCTTCTCAATATACTCTGAGCTTGCAATAAGCTCATCTCCACTTGCGATTGGTGACAGCCTAGTTATTTCATTACCAATAACTTATAACTCAGTATATGCGCCAAATGGAACGGGCTACATTAGTTTGAATGTTGCTGGTGTTATGGCCAATGGGAAAGTTTTAAGCGATGATGCAAAATCTGCTGCCAGTCTAAGTATTAGCAATATTAGCTTATTAGAAAATGAGCTACTTAAGGACCTGCGACTTTACCCTAACCCCGCTTCTACTTTCATTTACATAGATGCACCACTTTCTATTAATCAGGTTAAAATAATGAACCTTCAAGGCAAAATCATGCGTAAGCTAAGTGATGCCGATGGTCTTAGTCAAGTTTCCTTAGAAGGCTTAGCCAAAGGCATTTATTGGATGACCTTAAAATCCGAAAAGTTAGAAACGATTCGTAAAATAGTAATTGATTAAGCAACTTCACTGTCGCAGTGGGTCCTATTTTCTAAAAGTTGGGAGCGATTAATTCTACTGGATAAGAACTGGAGCTTCTCGCAACGGTTTTCATATACTTTGGGCGAAATATCAGGAAGAATAAGAGCCCGAGTGCCGTTTAAAATTAAGCCTCCATCATCTTGAAAAAAGGCGCATTAAGATCTCAAGTTAGTACTGAAGGTGGGTTACTGGCAGATTCTTCAAAATTCGACTAAAAAAGAGCGGCCCCATCTACGCCTAAGCCATTTGGAATCAAGCAAATCCTCATCAGTTTACAAGGGATATAAATCTCATATTCAATATCTTATACTCAACTATTAGCTTCACCTAATCTCTCTGCTCAAGAAATTAGATTTTCTCTGCTACCTATCAAGGTTGTACCGCGATAAAATTTACTTTTGTTTGGCCTAACGAGGCAAATATTGTATACTACCGAAAAACCATCCCTCGGGCAATTAATGAAAAACACCTATTTCGATCTAGTAGATCAGAGTTACTATTTTCCGCAAGAAGGCTTCGACCTCCGCGATGAGTATTTATCCTTCCACGGTATTTCTCTAAAACACCTGATTGATAAATATGGCACTCCCTTTCGCTTTATTTATCTACCGAAAATTGGCGATCAAATTAAGAAAGCGCGTAACCATTTTAATCGCGCGATAAAGCGCCTTAATTATCAAGGAGAGTATCAATTTTGTTATTGTACCAAGTGTAATCACTTTTCTCATGTAGTTAGTGAAGCGTTAAAGCATAATGTAAACTTAGAAACTTCCTCTTCTTTCGATATCGATCTTATTCTTAACCTTTTCAGAGAAGGAAAATTTACCAAGGACCGCTACATTGTAAACAACGGTTATAAAACCGATGATTACCTTGAGAAAATTGTGAAGCTGGTAGAAATGGGCTTCAATAATGTAGTGGTGGTGCTAGATAGCAAAACCGAGCTCGAGCGTTTATTGCATTTTGCTGGCGACACCGTGATAAAAATCGGTCTGCGCATGGCCATCAATGAAGAGCCACAGTCGTCTTACTATACCTCTCGTTTAGGCATACGCCACAACGAAATGAAGGAATTTTTCGAAACCTATATTAAAGACAATCCCAAAGTGGAGCTGAAAATGCTACACTTCTTTGTTGATTCAGGTATTAAGGATAGTATATACTACTGGGGAGAATTTAAACGTGCTCTTAAACTATACATCGAACTTAAAAAGCAATCGGAAAGTCTTACTCAATTTAACCTTGGCGGTGGATTCCCAATTCGCAACAACCTCGGTTTTGAGTACGATTACGAATATATGATTAAAGAAATCGTAGAAAACGTGCGCGATGC
>PZPB01000062.1 GCA_003045865.1 Bacteroidota bacterium
GGAATATGCTCTTGTTTCGCGCTTTCTAAAACAAAGCGATCGCGACTTTTGCAGCCTTCTTTGCTTAAGCCTAAACGTCCTAGCTTATCAGTCGCTAAAATATCAACACCACTTTGGTAAAAAATAAAATCGGGGAGAAACTGATCTAAGATTTTAGGTAAAAAATAATACAGTTTTCTTAAGTATTGAGCATCATTACATTGGTCGGCTAAAGCAATATCTAAATCGGATTTTTCTTTATGTAAGGGATAATTTTTTTCGCCGTGCATGGAGAAGGTGAAAACCCGCTCTTCATTCGCCATAATTTCAGCTGTGCCATTGCCTTGATGTACATCTAGGTCAACTACTAGGATTCGTTGAGCGAGCTTCTGATCTAATAAATAATGAGAGGCAATAGCAATGTCATTAAGCAAGCAAAAGCCTTCCCCGCGATCGGTATAGGCATGATGAGTTCCTCCCGCAATATTCAACGAAACACCATATTGTAAGGCATAAAGAGCGGTTTCTATCGTGCCCTGATTAATGCGCCTTTCTCTTTCTACTAATAGAGCGGAAAGGGGAAAGCCTGTGCGGCGTTCTTCTGCGCGGCTAAGTTTTAAGTTTTTAAGCTTCCACCAATACTCTTCTTGGTGCGTGCGTAAAATTTGCTCCTCACTTAATAAGCCAGGGCTAAAGAAGTTGGCCTTACTGCAAGTGCCTTCATAAAGCAGTTGCTGGGGTAGTAAAGAATATTTCTCCATAGGGAAACGATGTCTCGTCGGTAATGGATAATGATAAATAGGGGCGTAGGCGATTTTTAGCATAAAGCGATAAGGGCCGAAATTAGAAAGTTCCATTTCATAAATACCAAAAAGGGAGGTTTGTTTGCAGATAATAGTTTAGTTAAAAGCCTTGAAAAACAGTATTATATAGTTTAACACGATTAAATATCTCTATTTAATAAAACCTGAATTTTCTCAAATTAACGAGGTCATGAAGCTTTTAATTTCTTTTGCATAGTATTTATAAAAAACGCCTTATTTTGAAATATTGTTTTGCAAGTTTAATCCTTCTTTTTTCGCTCAATCTGAAAGCACATGAGTTAGCGCAAATCAATAACTTCTCTTCTGCTAAGGATTCATCGAAATTTGCATTTATTTTAAGTACGGGTTCAACAGGTTTAGGCGTGCATTATGCTCTTAAAGTAGCTTCTCACTTTAATTTGCGGGCAGGCTTTAGTCTTCTGAGCCTTAGTGGATTAGACTGGCAGCCTTCGGGTAAAAACGTCTCTTTAGACAAGCGAGCCCAATTTACTAGTCTTCAATTAAATACTCAGCTCGAATATTATCCTAAGTTGGGACGAAGTTTTAAATGGATTGTTGGAATTAGTCATTTTGATAATTTGAGCCTAACAGGCTTTTACAATTACAATCCTTTTACCCAAGAATTTCAGTCAGGTCTAAAAGTTTCCAATAATGGAGTAGCTCCTTTTTTTGGTTTGGGGTGGGGAAATATAATTCCAACAAAAGCCATCGGTCTATCTGTTAATCTTGGTATTTACTATCTTGGCAAACCAGTGGTGGAGATCCAAGATCCGAGTCAATTACTCTTCGCCTCTTTACAAGAAGTTAATCAGTTTAAGCAAGAGGCGAATGGATTTCAATTTTTGCCACAAATAGCTATTTGTTTAAGCCTGAAGCCTTAGGCGTTTTAGGTTTTTTATTTTAACGCAAACTCGCCTGAAACTGCTTTTCTAAATTACCTAAGATTTTCTTAATCGATTGATCTACTACCGCATCATTGAGTGTTTTTTCATCGTGTCTGAAAACAAAGCTTAAAGCATAGGATTTTTTGCCTTCGGGTAAATTTTTACCTTGGTAAACATCAAATAAGTTAATATCCCTTAACAGTGCTCCGCCCGCTTTTTGGCTTGCTTGGCGCAAAGATGCGTAGGGGATAGCGCTATCCACTAAGAGGGCTAAATCGCGACGTACCGCAGGATATTTTGGTAAATCAGTCATTACAATTTTCTTGCGTTTAGCGATCTTAATGAGCGCAGACCAATCGAAATGGGCATAGAAAACGGGTGCCTTTATGTCTAAAGATTTGGTCAACTTGCTATTAACTAAGCCGATACTGGCAATTTCCTTTTCGCCTTGCTTCAAGCTTATCCCTTCTATGTAAATAGGATTGTCGAGCGTATCTTCCTTGAGATTGCTAATGCCTAAGCGCTCTAAAATTTTCACGCAGCTTTGCTTTAAGGTGTAGAAATCACTTTCTTCATTAGGCTTTTGCCAATTTTCGGGTTTGTCTTTTCCACTAATCCACAGGCCTAGGCATTCACGTTCCTGAAATTTCTCGCCATCGAGTTTATACTCGCGGCCAAATTCAAATAGGGAAATATCGCTACGCTGTCTCTTGCTATTATGCGCTACCGCTTCTAAACCACCAAAAATTAAGCTTTGGCGCATTACCGCTAAATCCTGACTTAAAGGATTTAACATTTTGATGCTTTCCTCGGCCTTAAAGCCGAAGTCATTATAATAGCTCGCTTTAGTTAAAGAGTTATTCATCATCTCATTAAAACCAAGGCTAGCCATCAAATTGCTAATTACTTCTCTTTCGCGGCTATCGTCTTTCGGGTCGATTTTAGCGACCGAAATACGCATCGGGCCATCGTAAGGCACGGCGTTGAAACCGTAAATACGCAGTACTTCCTCGATTACGTCGGCTTCCCTTTGCACATCAATGCGGTAGGTAGGGATTTCTAAGTTTAGCTTTTGATGCGATTCGGATAAAATGCGAATATCCAAACTATGCAGAATACTGCGCACTAAATCGGGCTCAATGCTATGCCCGATAAGCGTATTCATACGATTTAGATCAAGTACTACATTAGCAGCCTCGATGGTATGCGGATGCTCGTCTTTAATACTCATAGCCAATTCGGCACCCGCTAATTCCATCATTAAACTGGCCGCCCGCTTTAAGGCGAAAAGGGTCATTTCTGGATCTACGCCTCTTTCATAGCGGAAAGAAGAATCGGTATTTAGACCATGACGCTTCGCACTTTTGCGCACGCTCACCGAATTAAAATAAGCGGCCTCTAAAAACACGCTGGTGGTTTCTAGGCTTACGCCTGAATTCAATCCTCCATAAACGCCGGCCAGCACTAAAGGCTTTTCGGCATCACAAATCATTAAATCTTTGCTGCTTAGCTTTAATTCGCTGCCATCAAGGGTGGTGAAAACCTGCCCTTCTTCGGCATTCTGAACATTTATTTGCGCGCCACTAATTTTGGCGGCATCAAAGGCATGCAGAGGATGTCCCGTTTCGTGTAATACGTAATTGGTAATATCTACAATATTGTTTAAGGGCTTTAAGCCAATGGCTCTCAGTCTGTTTTGTAGCCAATCGGGTGAAGCTTTAACCTCAACATTTTTCAGAGCTAATCCGCTGTAGCGATAACAAGCTTTACTATTTTTAATGGAAATATTTATTTGCAGATTTTCGCTGCTATTGCTTAAAGGAGCCAGTGCTGGTAAGCTAAGGTCTAGCTTTCCGCCCTCGTATCTTAAAATAGCCGCTCTTAAATCGCGGGCTACGCCATAATGCGACATTGCATCGGTACGGTTGGGGGTAAGGCCAATTTCGAAAACATAATCACTTTCGATGTTAAAGTATTCGGCCGCGGCTTGTCCTACCTGCGCATCTGCTGGAAGGACCAAAATGCCATCGTGACTTTCGCCTAGGCCCAGTTCGTCTTCGGCGCAAATCATGCCTTGCGAAACTTCGCCTCTAATTTTACTTTTCTTAATGGTAAAGGAATCGTCTTCTGTGTAAATCTCCGTGCCAACGGTAGCTACTAAAACTTTTTGTCCTGCGGCTACATTGGGCGCTCCGCATACTATTGGGAGAATTTCATCGCCGCCAATATTTACGGTAGTGCAGTTGAGTTTGTCGGCATTAGGATGTTTTTCACAAGTTAAAACTTCGCCAATAACCACACCGCGCAAACCACCTTTAATGGTGTCAATTTGCTCTAGTCCTTCTACTTCTAAACCGGTATCGGTTAATAGTTCAGAAACCCTTTCGGCGGGTAATTTTATATCGAGGTACTGTTTAAGCCAGTTGTAGGAGATTTTCATGCCTTTATCTTATAAGGCGGCAAAGGTAATTTTAAAGAATTTTCCTAGGCCTATTCTGCCGCTATTCTTTCCCCGATTTATGAATATTTCCGTTGTAATTGATCTTATATTGCTCAAACTCCTGCTCTTTGTGGTGGTCTTCGCCCAGATAAGTAATTACTTGCTCAAAGGCCTTCGCATCCATATAGCCCGGAACGGGTTGAATAAGGTTGAGTTCTTCGTCTAAATAAATAATAGTAGGGTAGGAAAGTCGGCCCTTGGCTAAAACTGCCGCTAGCTCGTTATAGCCCTTGCGTCCCTGTGCTACAAAACCAAACTTTTGTCCTTTAAAAAGTATCGTGTCTTTTTGTTCCGCATTAAAACGCACCGCGTAAAAGTGCTCATTTACATAAGATGCGATCCCAGGATTTTGAAAGGTATTCGCATCCATTTTGTGGCACCAATGGCACCAGTTGGTATACAGGTCGATTATCACTTTGCGCGGTTCTTTGGCTTGGGCCGCCTCTAAATCTTCAATTTTAATCCAGTTAATGCTTTCTTGGCTAAAGCCGAGATGCGAAATAAGGAGAAGTAGAGCTACAAAAGCTAAGCGCATATTTTAGGGGGTGTTTTCAACTTGACTTTTAGGGACTTCTGCGTAAAGCGCCATGCCTAATTTTTCGATTTCTAAAATTACTTTGCTTTTGGTTTGGCGTACCACAGTTCCTACCGCGTTTTCTAAATTTCCGTGTTTTACGCGTAACTGATCACCTTTTTTGAAATCGCGCAATTCGATGGCCATGCCGCTACTAAGTTTTAAAAACTCTTTAATGGCCACGATTTCTTCATCGCGAATTACAGCAGGTCTGCCTAACCAACGAACAATAGCCACTGCGCCAGGAGTTTGTAGAATTTCTAAATAATCTTTATAGTTTATTTGCACAAAAACATAAGAACGGAAAAGGGGCTCTTCCACCATTTTTTTGCGGTCGCTCCATTGTTTTAAAACTGTTTGCGTGGGCGCGTAAACTTCAAAGCCTTTTGCGCGCAAGCGCTCCGCTAATTTCTTTTCGGTGCGTGGTTTGGTGTAGAATGCATGCCAATCCAGATTTTCAGCGTTTTTTTGCATGGTGCAAAGGTGCGTTATAGACCGCTTATTAGCAAGATTATGGATGTAAATAGCTTTTTGGCTTTTCTGGTGGCAGCGGTTTCACTTACCTTTCTGCCGGGCCCTGATAATATGTATGTGATTACCGAAAGTTTAAGCCGGGGCTTTAAACGTGGTTTTAGTCTTTCGCTCGGTTTAGCATCGGGGGTTTTAGTGCACACGCTTCTTACCGCGAGTGGTTTTGCGCTTTTAATAAAGGAGTGGCCGGCTTTGTCGTGGTTTATTCGCTTGGCGGGTGCGGCCTATTTACTGTATCTGGCCTACGGAGCTTGGCGCGAAAAGCCCGAATCTTTCCAATGGCAAAAACCGGAAAATAGCAGTCCCAAGGCCTTTTGGACTTCTTTCCGCAAAGGCTTTTTAATGAATGTGTTGAATCCCAAGGTTACCCTGTTCTTTCTTGCCTTATTACCGCAGTTTGTTTCCAATTCTGCTCCTTGGTCGAGTTTTGGGCAAATGCTATTTTTGGGCGCTACTTTTATGGTGCAAGCGGCAATAATTTTTAGCGGCATGGCCGCGATGGCCAGCTATTTTGGAAGCTTTTTACAAAGTCCTACTTTTTGGAAATGGTCGCACATTTTACAAATTACCATTCTCAGCTTAATCGCAGTGGGGATGCTTTTCTTAAGCTAACTGAGCAATTACCCTACAAACTTTGTCAATGTCCTCAAAGCTTACATCATGATGGGTAACGAAACGTTGTTTGCCTTGTCCCATATCAATATGTAAAATCCCTTCTGCTTTTAAAGCGGCATTAAACGCAACAATATTTTTATCGGCCTTAAGATTAAAGATGAGGATATTGGTTTCTACTTTTTCTACCTTTTCAATCCAAGGGCTTGATTTCAGCGTGTCAGCGAGCGTTTTCGCTTTCGCGTGATCTTCACTGAGACGCTCGATATGATGATCGAGGGCGTAAATTCCTGCCGCGGCTAAATATCCCGCTTGTCGCATGGCACCGCCGAACTTCTTGCGTACAAAGCGCGCTTCTTTAATAAACTCGCTTGAACCTAATAGCAAAGAGCCAACAGGACAGCCGAGGCCTTTGCTTAGGCAGATGGAAATAGAATCGAAACGACTGCCAAAATCGCTAGGCTTTTGATTTTTAGCGACTAAGGCATTCCATAAACGGGCGCCATCGAGGTGTAATCCTAGTCCTTTTTCTTGGCAAATACTTTTAATCGCATCAATTTCACTCAGCTCGTAGCAAGCGCCACCGCCTTTATTGGTGGTGTTTTCTAATACAACCAAACGACTGGTGGCCGCGTGCATGTCTAAAGGATTTTGTAGTGCCGCCGCCACACTGTTGGCTTCTAACTTTCCGCGCGGCCCCGCTAAAGGTCTTACTTGGCAACCACTGTTAAAGGCAATACCGCCGCCTTCGTAATTATAAACGTGGGAGTATTCGTGGCAAATGATTTCTTGTCCGGGACGAGTATGCACTTTTATTGCAATCTGATTGGTCATGGTGCCCGAAGGACAAAAAACGGCGGCTTCCATACCAAACAGCGCTGCCGCCTTTTTCTCTAAGGCATTAATGGTGGGATCTTCTCCAAAAACATCATCGCCTACCTCTGCCGCCCACATGGCTTTTAGCATATCGGGTAAAGGCTTGGTGAAAGTATCGCTACGTAAATCTATCATCGCGTTTGCTGTTTCTTAAAATATATTTTACAATGAAAAAGAGTAGAAGGAAAAAGGCCAGGAAATAGGCCATGCGTTGCAGGAACAAGTCGGCGGGCAGGAGCTTTAAATCGTAGCTGGGGTAATCTGAAATGGCATCAATGGTACTTTGCGGACTTAGGGCGAGCGGAAAAATAATGCCTAGAAGAATTAAGAGTCCGAAGCCTTTTAGCAAGGCGGGCCAATTTAATTTGCTACGATCTTGTTTGCTTCCCAAATAGGCGGCAAAATAATTGAGTAATAATAGCCAGAAGCTAGCCCCTAAAAAGCCCGTTATGCTGAGCCAATTTTTGGCATACTGCAAATCGAAAAGAGCCTGACTATAGGGGTGTGACCAGTTTTCGAAAAAGGTAAAACTATAGGCTAGCCCTTCGGCGCTCAGCCAAAAAAAGAGTAAAGCAAGGGAAGAGCGTTGTGGCCCGAGACGCTCTTTGCTAATTAAGTAGAGAACTAAGGCGAGGCCGTTTAGTACGGGGTAACTAGAGCTCAATTCATCGCCTAGAAAAAGGGCAAGAGACCAAGCGCTCATGGTTAAGAAAATACCGATTAAGTTGCGATTGAATTTCCCACTTTGCCGCAGTTCCAAGATAAGCGGAGCTAAAGCCAAGAACTTCAGTAGAAATAAAGCTGGTACGATTTCGCTAAGATAAAGCAGGGCAGCACTTTGGTAAAATGGACGGTAGTTTTTTAACATTAAGACTTTTTAAAGTCCTCAAAGTTAAATTTTAAAGAGAAGATATTCGAATAAAGAGTGCCCGATGCGCTGCCAATGTCGGTTAAAGCGTAATCTATGGAAATGCCGCGGTACAAAAAGCCTATACCCAAATTGGGTTGTAGGCTAAAGCTGGTCTCATTGCTGAAGCTAGTAAGGCGTTTTACATTGCCAAAACCGGTGCGTAGGAAAACAAAATTTAAATAGCCTAACTCAAGGCCCAAGTTGGGATTGATATTGGTTATTTCGCTTGATATTAGGGTGTTTTCCTTACCTCCAAAAGTAAAGTCGGCGCTCATTTCGCTGTGTAAATTGTACTTGTCGTTCAACTGAAAGCGTCGGCCAAAACCGAATAGTATACGGGGAATGGTAAGCTCTAAGTTTTCGGTGGGTAAATCGCTGTTGGTTATTTCTAAACTTTCGCCAAAGGCTTCTTCGTTAATAGTCCATGCGTTAAAAGTGGTGGTGATATCTTTAAAGCTAGCGCCCAATTGCCATTTGCCAATTTGATATTGTAGTCCTGCGTCAAAACCAAAACCTATGGAGTTGGCGAAATTACCAATTTGGCGGTAAACGATTTTAAAATTAGCGCCATAGCTAAGGTTTTTAACACTAGTGGAACGTCGAGCGTAAGATCCGATTAGAGCATAATCTGCTGCGGAGAAGCGTGTAATGCGATCGTAATCTACATTGCCATTTTGGTCAATAAGATCGGTGGTATTAAGAATATCATCTACGCCAAAGCGAATAAAGGAAATGGCAGCCGTACTATTTTCATCTATATTTTGGGCATAGGCCGCATAATCGTACTGAGCGATACTCGCAAAATATTCGGCGTGCATGGCGGCGGCTTGCCAGTTATTTTCGATGCCTACTAATCCAGCGGGATTCCAATAAGCAGCGCTGATATCGTTAGTAGAGGCAATTACTGCATTCGACATGGCCATGGCGCGAGCATCGATACCAATCTCTAAGAAGGCATTGGAATATTTTCGAGCCTGACTCCAACTGAGTAGGGGAGAAAGTAGTAGAAGTAGTACTAATTTTTTCAAGGGAATATTTGAAGCAAATAAATTAATTTCCGTCCTTTTAAACACTACAATTGTACTAATATTGCCTCATAAGGCCCATTAAAAATGAAAAGTGTTATTCCAAATTTATTAACTCTTGCAAACCTCGCCGCGGGATTGTTTGCCATTATCGCTCTTTTAGATGGTAATGTGGTGTTGGCCGCTTATTTATTAGCCGCTTCTTTGGTCTTCGATTTTTTAGACGGGATGGTAGCTCGAGCCTTAGGTGTACATTCAGAATTAGGATTACAATTAGATAGTTTAGCTGATATGGTAAGTTTCGGCGTAGCGCCAGGATTTATGCTGTATCATCTTTTTTTAGAAGTATCAGGCAGCGGTGAGCCGCTACCGGTATTTTTGCCCTATTTAGCTTTTTTGGTGCCTATTTTTTCGGCCTTGCGTTTGGCTAAATTTAATATCGACACGCGGCAGACTGAAAATTTTATTGGCTTGCCCACGCCGGCTAATACCATTCTAATATACTCTTTAGCCATTTGGGCCCTGAAAACGGAGAATGCTACCACCGAGGCAATTTTACTGCATCCTTTCTTTTTAAGTTTCTTAACCATAGCCTCTTCCTTGCTTTTAGTCGCAGAAATACCCTTGCTCTCCTTAAAAGTAAAGGAGCTTAGTTGGAAGGCAAATAAGTCACGCATATTATTAATTGTGGCAATAGTTCTACTTTTTGCCCTCTTACGCTTTCGGGCTTTCGCCTTTGTTATACCTTTGTATCTGCTTATTTCTATATTTTTTAAACCCAAAAGCAGGGAAATTGAATAATTTACACAGCCATGAAATTTAAAGCTGAAATTAACGTAATGCCTCATCAAGCCTTATTAGATCCACAAGGGAAGGCGGTTTCTAGTAGTATGATAAATATCGGTTTATCCGAAATTTCAGGCGTACGCATTGGTAAACATATCCACCTTGAAGTGGAAGCTGCTGATGAAGCAAGCGCTCAAGCGAAGGTAGATGAAGCCTGCAAAAAACTTCTAATTAATCCTATTACTGAAAGCTACGAGTTTAGTCTCGCTGCACTTTAGTTACGAATAAAGGTTTTTGAGTAAAGCAGCGGTTATTGATCTAATCGCTGCTTTCTTTTTTTGGCATATTGTCATTTCGCCCAGTATTGCTAGGGAATTTATAAAATTCAGCTGTTCGCGAGTCAATCTTATGGTCGTTTACTGGACTATGAATACGACCTATCCGCGCTGTGTATACTGGAAGCTAAAAAGCGAGGCGATTTTACAAGCGGGCTTAAAGAGTTTCCTTAAAAGAGAAAAATCCCAAATCGCTTCACTTCACTTTATTTCAGCAAAATTTATACTCCATTGCTCCTCGTTTTCTTTTCTTGAAAATTTGGTGCATTTTTTAAAACTTAGTCAGGTTTACACATATTTGCAGCATGAATTACCTAGCGCACCTTAGTCTTTCCTTTAAAAATGATGACCTAATGCTGGGCAATTTAGTGGCCGATTTTACCCGCAAGGCGAAGTTCAGCGACTTTAGCTCTGAGGTTCAACGCGGTATACAATTGCATCATTTTATTGATGATTATACAGACAGTCACTCGCTGGTGGAAGAGGCCAAAGCTCTTATTCGGCCGCAACAGAGTAAGTTTAGTGGAGTGGTGATGGATATCTATTTCGATCACCTTTTAGCACGCGATTATCATTTTTGGCATCGAGAGCCATTGGCAGATTTTGCACAGAATGCGTATCAACTATTTAATCTCCGCAAAGATGAATTACCAGAAGCTACTGTACACATGTTGCATTATATGGAAAGAGGGAATTGGTTATTAAATTATGCAAGTTTGGAGGGTTTGCAAAGAAGTTTAAAAGGAATGAGTAGTCGGACGAAATACCCTAATAACATGGATCAAGCCTCACATCAACTGCAAAGGGTAGAGGGGCAAATAATGCCCTTATTTAGTGCTTTTTACAAGGAATTGGTACATGCTGTTAATGCATGGATAGCAAAGAATTGACCGTGTCCTAAGTTAAAAACTATATTGGTGTGAAAATTGGTAATGGCGAATCTTAAAATTAGCAGAGCTCAATTATTTACTTTTTCTGGGTATGTAGTTTAGCTTAATTATTTGAAATTTATAGGTATTTATTGCTTGCATAGTTTTGATTTTGTTAGTTTATTTGTTGTAAATAAATTGATTATGAAAAAGACCACTGTATTATTTGCTTTTCTAGCAATTATTTTTTCCAGTTTTAGTGCCTTTGCCGAGGGCGAGGACGAGGATCGTCGTAAACGCCGTAAAGGCGGAAATTTTGGCGTTCATTTGAATGTTTCACCAATGTTTTCAGGGACTTATTCTGCTAATCTTGAGTATGGCATCAATAAGAATATGAGTACCGTTTTAACCTTAGGATTTGTAAGTGTTCCTATTAATCAGACTTTATCGATACCTGGTGAAGCGCCTCAGATTTCTACTATTCCATTAAATGGTTTTATGGCTGCTCCAGAATTCCGATATTATTTCAATCCTAATAGACGCCCAGGGCTTGATCGCTGGTTTGTTGGAGGCTATTTGAAGGTTCGCAGTCTTGCCACTAGCGGCGAGAAGCTTGCGAATCTAAAGTCAGTGATACAGTCCGGTGTCTTCTTACCTGAAGTAGAGTATTATGATTTAAGTTATTTCGGTCTTTCGGCCGGCGCAACTGCGGGCTATATGGCAGCTATGAAATCAGGCTTAACTTTTGGTGCTTGGATAGGTCTGGGTTACACCTTTGTTAATGAATCAACTTATACAAATAATGTGGAGCCAGCGCTAAATCCTTTTGACTTTATCCGCATTGACCCTCGTTTAGGGGTTACCATAGGATATCGTTTTTAGAAAAAATATTTCCTAACACAAAAAAGGCTTCTTTACCTAACTGTAAAGAAGCCTTTTCTTTTTTTTAAGGAGTATTGGTAAATTATTCCCCGATATATTTTGTGTAGTCGATCATACTTTGGCTAATGATTTTTTTTGCGGTAGCCGCATCTTGAAACTCTTCAATGCTTACCGTTTTGTTTTCTAGTTTTTTATAATCTTCAAAGAAGTTTTTAAGCTCTTTAATAAAATGTGCGGGTAACTCCGATATATCATTAATATGACTCACACTCATGTCGTTCTGGGCCACAGCGATAATTTTATCGTCTAATTCACCATTGTCAATCATGCGCATCACGCCAATTACTTTAGATGAGACAATGCACATGGGTACAATGTCTATCTGCGAAAGCACTAAAATATCGAGGGGATCTTTATCGTCGCAATAGGTTTGCGGAATAAATCCGTAATTCGCTGGATAATACATAGACGAGTAAATTACTCGATCCATTAGAAGTAAACCTGAATCTTTATCTAATTCGTATTTAGCGCGCGTGTTTTTTGGGATTTCGATGATACCGTTTACAATATCGGGTTGATTCTCACCAACCTTTACTTTGTGCCAAGGATTAGTCTTATCGATTTTCATGGTTTTTCTTTGAAATTGTCTGCAAAGGTACCTACTGTCATGCTATTTGCAGGGGAAAGCCTATGCCTTTTGCTGTAATTTTATTTATGCTTTACTAATTGGTCGATTTTGCTATCGGTATGGTTTTAGCCCTTTTTACATGTTTATTCCAATTCCCATTTCCACCATTTTAATTTGAGCAGTTTACTTATGGTTTCTTCCGAGAAGCACTTTTTATTTCCTGAGCAGTATTGCTGCTTACAATGCTAAACGAGGAGCAAAATTTTCTAAATCGGTTTGAATAAACGCTGGGCGGTGTTTATTCCTTGTGGTTAAAGTACGCACTTATCATTTGCTATATAAATCTTCCTTTGAAAACGTAAGTTTAGCCTTGCGTTTATTTATTGTAGCACATTTTATTTTTTCTGTTTAGAATGCTGACTATTAGATTTTTAACTATGACCATCTCGTCTGGTTTACTTGAGGCTGCGAATAAAGTAATACTCGCTAATGCTTCATTGCTGATTATCATGGTGCCATCATTATTTGAAAGAGCATGATTGTTTTCAAGGAATAAAAGAAAACATGCTGCTGCTATTCTTTTGTTGCCATCAGTAAGCATGATTCTGGATAATTAGATATAGAAGGGTAGCAGCTTTTTCCTCAATGCTGGGGTAAAAGTCTTGTCGATCAAATCCCTTTGAAATCTGAGATATAGCGCTTTCGAAGCTTTTATCTTTTTCAAGGCCAAAAACATCAGACTCGAACTCTAGCTTCATTTGATTTATTAAGGATTGGTATTCCTCTTTCGATGGTTAGGTTGCAGGTCTTAAGGAAAGACCATCGGTGTCAAGTCTTTTGTGATCATAGTCGTCTAATAGGGTTAGTCCTTTTGTAAACTTGTTAAGCCACTCAAGTCCTTGAGCTTTTGCTGTTTCTTCAATAGCTCTACCTAGTATTTGTAATCCCGATCTTAATACTTTGATCTCTTGATTCTTTTGCTCAAGTCGCTTCTTGTTTATAGAATACCCCTGGATTAAATATTCTTTTAGCCTGTTACTTGCCCACTGCCGAAATTTTGTCCCTCTTTTAGACTTGACTCTATAACCTACTGATATGATTACATCAAGATTATAGTATTTTGTCGTCTTTGATTGAATTTTGCCTTTATTAGCACCATGTTCAGTGGTGTGTGCAAAATTTGCACATACCACATTCTCATCCAATTCTGCTTCTTTGAAAATATTCCTGATATGTCGTCCGATAACAGTTCTGTCCCGATCAAATAACTGACCAAGTTGCTCCTGATTCAGCCAAACTGTATCATCATCGAAAGTTACCTGAACCTCTGTTTGTCCATCAGAACTTTGATAGAACTCAATTTCGCTATTCTTTCTCATTTTATAATTACGCTAAAATCAAATTTAGTCATCGATCATCAGTGTTCTACGAAATCAGTTATTTTTTAGTTTATTCTTTTTTTATTAGTCATTTCATGATATCGGGAGGCATTAATCTGCCCTGAGGAAAATTGATGATTTCTTGAAATCAATTTTGGACGGGCTGATGTGGGGAATGTGCTACAACGTGATAATACATGTAGTCGCCCACAATGATATTCACGTTTTAGCAGTGTTTTTCAAAAATCGAAGTCTATCGTAGTTTGCTAATAGGAACGTCTAGTTTTTATTTGGTATGGCCATACTGCTATTTTCAGTGGTCTCGGCCAGATGTTTAAGAATAGGGTGCCAGGAAGAACAGAATAGTGATTTTGGGAAGAGAGTTTATATATGGCTATGGTTAAATTTCTTGTATAAAAAAGGCCCTTAGTTATCCTAAGGGCCTTGGTAATTGGATTATTATTTAGGTGCTCTTACTATTTCAAATCGAAACGATCAAGGCTCATCACTTTGCTCCAAGCGGCTACAAAGTCATTTACAAATTTCTCTTTTGCATCGTTGCTTGCGTATACTTCCGCAATTGCGCGCAACTCTGAATTGGAACCGAAAATAAGATCGGCGCGAGTTGCGGTCCAGCTTACTTTGCCCGTTTTGCGATCTTTTGCTTCAAATACTTCCTTGGTGTTATTAGTAGCAGACCATTCATTGCTCATACTCATCAGATTCACAAAGAAATCGTTGCTAAGGGTGCCAGGATTAGTTGTGAAAACACCATGCTTAGACTGATCGTAGTTAAGATCCATACTGCGCATACCGCCTACTAAAACGGTCATCTCGGGAGTATTGAGGGTTAGTAATTGGGCTTTATCTACTAAAAGTGCCTCGGTAGGAATAGAGTATTGGGTTTTAAGATAGTTTCTAAAACCATCGGCCATGGGCTCTAATACCGCCATAGATTCTACATCAGTTTGCTCTTGGCTAGCATCCGTTCTACCAGGAGTGAAAGGGACACTAACGTTGAAGCCACCATTTTTGGCCGCTTGCTCAACCGCAGTATTACCACCTAAAACAATTAGGTCGGCCATGGAAACCTTTTTAGATCCAGACTTAGTATTGAAGTCTGACTGTATTTTTTCCAGTGCACTCAATACTTTATTAAGTTGAGTCGGGTTATTTACTTCCCAGCTTCTTTGGGGCTCAAGGCGGATGCGTGCTCCATTGGCACCCCCTTTTTTATCAGATCCACGGAAAGTAGAGGCCGATGCCCAAGCGGTAGAAGCTAATTCTTGAATGCTTAGTCCTGAATTAAGGATAGCAGTTTTTAAAATAGCGATATCCGTCTGATTAATTTGATCGTAATCGGCAGCAGGAATGGGGTCTTGCCAGATGAAATCTTCGGCGGGAACTTCCGGTCCTAAATAAAGGGCTTTCGGACCCATATCGCGGTGCGTTAATTTAAACCAAGCACGCGCGAAGGCGGCATTAAATTCCTCTGGGTTTTCTAAAAAGCGACGTGAAATTTTCTCGTAAACGGGATCAAAACGTAAAGAAAGGTCGGTGGTTAGCATGGTAGGTTTATGCTTTTTATTTTCATCGAAGGCATCCGGGAAAATTTCTCCGGCATCTTTAGCTACCCATTGATGAGCACCCGCTGGACTTTTGGTTAACTCCCATTCAAAGGCAAATAAATTTGCAAAATAAGTTTGGCTCCATTGGGTAGGAGTAGCGGTCCAAATTACTTCTAAACCCGAGGTAATAGCATCTTGCCCTTTACCAGACTTGTAGTCGCTTTTCCAACCAAAGCCTTGTTCTTCAATATCTGCTGCTTCTGGCTCAGCGCCTACTAAAGAAGCATCGCCTGCACCGTGGGTTTTTCCTAAAGTGTGACCACCAGCGATAAGAGCAACCGTTTCTTCATCATTCATGCCCATACGGCCGAAAGTTTCACGAATATCGATCGCGGCTAATTTAGGATCGGGGTTACCATTAGGCCCCTCAGGATTTACATAAATTAAACCCATTTGCACCGCTGCTAAAGGATCTTCTAATTCACCTTCTTCATTGTAGCGCTTTTTGTTTTCAAGCATTTCTGCTTCTGCACCCCAATACACATTGCTGACTGGTTCCCAAACATCGGCACGACCACCACCGAAACCAATAGT
>PZPB01000063.1 GCA_003045865.1 Bacteroidota bacterium
TCCGGCCTCAATTACGAAGAGTTAAAAACAAAACAAAAAGTTTAGCGAGTTGGGAGCCGAAGAGCGCAGCGATGAGCCCACAAACTCCTTTAAAAAATAAACAAGCGTTTGTAACAAAGTGACCAGAGGGAACTCGCCCACCGAGCTTACTTTTTGTGAAGGTTTTAAAGATGAGGAATTGGAGCCTTGATCTTTTTGTTTCTTTTGCGATCTACTGGAGCGAAGCGGAACTCACGAACACCTCTGAAAGAGGGTAACCGTTCGTAACCGAAAAAGAAAGGAGAATGATCTTGAGAAGTATTACTTTATCGTGAAATACCCATTGAAAACCAGTGCATTAAAAAACATGTCATGGGTAATTCGTTTTAGCATCTCAGTCATTAAAAAACGAAAAACGCCGCCGCCACGCATCTGGCGAAAGCCACAAAAGACCCCCAAAAAAAAGGCGCCCCTAATGGAGCGCCTTTCTACTATATTTATTATTAAAGCTTTACGCCTCTTTTTCTTTCCGTTTCCATCAAAAAGATTTTCCGAAGACGGATAGAATTAGGCGTAACTTCTACATACTCGTCACCTTGAATGTATTCTAAAGCTTCTTCTAATGAAAATTCAGTGTGTGGAGCGATACGCATTTTATCATCTGCACCGGAAGAACGCATGTTACTCATTTTCTTGGCCTTGGTAATGTTGATGGTAAGATCACCCGGACGGTTGTTCTCACCAATTACTTGACCTTCGTAAATTTCAGAGTTTGGTGCTACGAAAAAGCGACCGCGATCTTGTAAGTTATTGATAGAGTAAGGAATAGCCTTACCAGTTTCCAAAGAAATTAAAGAACCATTTTGACGTCCTGGAATTTCTCCTTTAAAAGGTTGGTAATCCTTAAAGCGATGCGACATAACGGCCTCACCTGCGGTAGCGGTCATTAAGTAACTTCTTAAACCGATAATTCCACGCGAAGGAATTTCAAACTCTAAGTGCATACGGTCGCCTTTCGGTACCATTTGCGTCATTTCACCTTTACGTTGTGTAACGGCTTCAATGGCTTTACCACTTACATTTTCGGGAAGGTCAATGGTTAAATCTTCAATCGGCTCGTTTTTACGACCGTCAATTTCACGGAAAATTACCTGAGGTTGACCAATTTGCAATTCGTATCCTTCACGACGCATAGTTTCGATTAAAACCGAAAGGTGTAATACGCCACGACCGAATACTCTAAAGCTATCCGCCGTACCCGCACTTTCTACGCGTAAGGCTAAGTTTTTCTCAAGCTCTTTCATTAAACGATCGTTCAGGTGACGAGAGGTAACAAATTTACCTTCCTTACCGAAGAACGGAGAATCGTTAATGGTGAAAAGCATACTCATGGTAGGCTTGTCGATATTGATAGTTGGCAAAGCTTCTGGATTTTCGGCATCAGCGATAGTATCACCAATTTCAAAACCTTCAATCCCAGTAATGGCGCAGATTTCTCCGCTTTCTACTTTGGCGGCTTTACGTTTTTCGAAACCGTCGAAGATGAATAAGTCTTTTATTCTTGATTTCACCTTGGTGCCATCACGCTTTACTAAGGTAATTTGCTGGTTTGGCATTACGCTTCCGCGGTGTACTCTACCAATGGCAATTCTTCCGATATAAGAAGAAAAGTCTAAGCTAGTGATAAGCATTTGCGTAGTTCCCGCATTAGGAACGGGGGCCGGAATATTTGCTACGATACAATCCAAAAGCGCATTAATATTATCGGTAGGCTGCTTCCAATCTTCACTCATCCAGCCGTTTTTGGCGCTACCATAAATGGTTGGAAAATTAAGCTGATCTTCGCTAGCTTCTAAGGCAAACATTAAATCGAAAACCATTTCATGTACTTCATCTGGAGTACAGTTTGGCTTATCTACTTTATTAATTACAACAATAGGCTTCAGTCCTAATTCGAGGGCTTTACCTAATACAAAACGTGTTTGTGGCATGGGGCCTTCAAAAGCATCTACTAAAAGTACAACGCCATCGGCCATATTCAATACGCGCTCAACTTCTCCACCAAAGTCACTGTGACCAGGAGTATCGAGGATATTAATCTTAACATCTTTGTATTGAACGGAAACGTTTTTGGATAGAATGGTAATTCCTCTTTCCTTTTCGAGGTCGTTACTATCCATTACTAACTCTCCGGGGGTTTCGTGATCAGCAAAGGTTTTACAGGCTAGTAGCATTTTGTCTACTAAAGTCGTTTTCCCGTGATCAACGTGGGCAATAATTGCTATGTTTCGCAAATTCATAATTAAGCTCCTAAAATGGGCGGCAAAGCTACGGAGCTTAAATGCTTTTTTTATGAATTATTTACGATAATACAATCTTACGTGTAATCGCCTGACCTTTACTACTTAACCGCATTAGGTAGATACCCTTAGCTAAATCATTTAAAGGTAGTACAGCATTGTCTTTGCTAACTGTTCGCACCTTCTCTTTTTGTCCAGTTAGATTGTAAATTTCTACCAAAATATTTTCGGATGGAACCCCAGAAAAGTGCAAAGATCCCTTATTGATGAAAAAATTAATGCCTTCAAGGCTTCTATTTTGTCGTAAACTGAGTCCAATTTGACTTGCATTGAGTGCTAAAGTGCGCGCTTGCGCATCGTTACTTCCTTGGTAAATTAGGGAGCTATCTACTGGAGAGTACACCAAATAACGCGGGGTACCAGAAGCGAAAAAATACTGATTGCTATCGATAAAAGTATAAATGGCCGACCAACCATGGGTATTCACCCAATTATTAAGCGCATTGCAAGAGGGTATGTTTGCACTGTAGGTATTCGTCATTGCGCCCCAAACCTCAACGGCTTGGGTATTATTACTAGCCCAAATTCCCCAACCTGGAGCGCGGCTTAGGCAGATGGAACAATCGAAACCTTTGGAGGCTACAATTAAAGCCTTACCACTGCCTAAAACCTGATAAATGGAATTGCTATTCGAATTACAATCCTGAACACTGCGATCCATTACTTGAGCCTGCAAAAAGAAAAGCGAAATTGAAAAAACGAGGGTAAGGATTTTCTTCATAGGGAAGGATTTGGCCTAAAGGTAATAAAAAAGCAGAAATAAGATTGCGAGTACCAAAAATTAAACATTCACTAACATCTCTTCCCCATAATGCGCTAATAATTTGGCCCAACTTACTTGATCATTTAAGCAAGGAACCAAAGTAAATTCTTCACCGCCATGGTGTAAGAAATCCTCGCGCGCTTCCTCGCCAATCTCTTCTATCGTTTCGAGGCAATCGGAAACAAAGGCAGGACAAAGCACTACTAATTTTTTCACGCCATTTTTAGCAAAGGCTTCAATGGTTTTATCGGTATAGGGTGTTAACCACTGAATTGGCCCTAGTCTACTTTGAAAACTCGTGCTGTATTTTTTAGCATCTAAGTTTAACTTTTCAGCCACTAAACGGGTAGTATCCACCGTTTGATGACGATAGCAAAATTGCTGCACCGGACTATCTTTTTGGCAACAATTGGCTACATTTAAGCAATGTGATTTTGAAACATCGCCCTTTTTAATCTGCCGTTCAGGCACACCGTGGTAGCTGAATAATATTTGATCATATTCGGCTGGCAAAGCATCCTTGAGCGACTGTGCCAAAATTTCTACATAGGCAGGATCATCATAAAAAGGTTTTTTCACTTTCATCATAAGATGAGGGAAATGCTCTTCCACCACTTCCCTAGCTTTCACTACCACCGTTTCATAACTACTCATCGCATAATGAGGATAAAGCGGAATAAGACTGATGTTCTCCAAATCGGGATTTTCGTCTTGCAAACCTTTAATAGCCTCATAAATAGAAGGAGTACCATAACGCATTCCCAGAGCAACAGGCAGTTTGGTTTCCTTTTGTACCGCTTTTTGCAAGCGTTTACTTAAAACCATTAAAGGCGAGCCTTCATCCCACCAAATACTTTCGTAAGCCGCGGCCGATTTTTTGGGACGCGTATTTAAAATTATCCCTTTAATTAAAAAGGTGCGAAACCATTGCGGGAAATCAATCACTCTTTCGTCCATTAAAAATTCGCCCAAATAGCGACGTACGTCTTTAACAGCATAAGAATCAGGTGAACCAAGATTCACTAAAAGAATAGCATTTTTCATTTGTATTTTGCTTATCGGTGGAGTAAGTATTTTTTAGGAGTAACGCCAAATTTCTTGCGGAATGCCGCAATAAAGTGACTGGGATTGGTATAACCAATTTGATAAGCGGCTTCGTTTACCTTAACATGATCCTGCTCTAAAAGTTGGCGTGCTACATCCAAACGATAATCGTTCAGATACTTAAAAACCGTGGTGCCGTAAATATTTTTAAAACCTTCTTTCAAGCGGTATTCGTTTAAACCTATTTCTTTGGCTAATTCCGTAATAGTGGGTGGATCAGCCATTTTTTCAATTATTATTTTCTTCGCCAAGCGGATCTTTTTCACATTGTCTTCATCCTCTAAAAAGGGACAAGCTTCAACATCTGTCCCTTCCTTGCGATTGAAAAATAAAGCCAAAAGTTCTAAAACCTTGGCGTGTAAAAAAACCTTTTCCGCCGCACCGTGCACAGGCGATTGAAAAATCTGATTAACGGCCACCATTAGAGAAGGTTCAAGCTCGGCCTCCGAATAAAACTTCTTATTTACATTATCGGGACTAATAAAAGCCAGTTCTTCTGAGCCTTCAATAAAAAGGCGGTGTAAATTTTCCACCTTGATATATAGGAAGAGCGCTCGCGAATTCTCTTTTAATTCAATTTTTAGCGGCAGGGCCATTAATGGATTGTAAAAAAGTAGGCATCGCCCCTTTTTCAGCTGCAGCTGATAAGCCCCTTGATGAAACTGAAAAGACAACTCCCCTTCTGCCCCAAAATAAAACTGAATCAGACTTTGATCTATATCCCGTTCTATCTCAATGGGGTGATTTTCGCGGTTATCTATCGAAACCAAAGCAAGCCCTTCATTAATCGGGGTATTTTTAATTCGACATTTTGAGGTATTTATCGCCTCATCCAAAAACTTAAAATTGATTTCCATGATGCAAAAATAGAATATGACAAATATCATAGCATCAAAAGGGCGATATTATTTAAGATTGCAAAGCATTAGCATCATTTTAATGAGAATCATTCTAAATAGAGCTATTCGATTAATCGGGATATTTTTCATCCCAAATGAGGTAGAAAACTAAGTACTAAGTGGGATATTTTTGCCCCAGATTTATGAAAGAATTTGAAGTAAGCCGTTTCGCCAATTTCTTTTTAATTGGCATTGACCACTCCAAGGCAGATGTGAAAACAAGAGAGCTCTTCACCCTTAACGAGGAGAAGGCCAATCACTTATTGCATGAGTACAAGCAAGGTGGTGGCGATGGCATGCTCATCCTTTCCACCTGCAACCGTACCGAAATTTACGCTTTCGCAAGTTGCCCCCGCGACCTTATCACGCTATTCTGCAAGTACAGCGGCACTACCAAGGCCAACTTTGAGCCTTTCCAAAATATTCAACAAAATCGAGAGGCTATCAATCACCTCTTTAGAGTAGGCTCTGGTTTAGAGTCTAAAATTTTAGGTGATTTCGAAATTATCGGTCAGATTAAAAAGTCGTATCAATTTTCCAAAGAACAAGGCGGCCACAATGCCTTCCTCGATCGCTTGGTAAACAATGCGGTGCAATGCTCCAAGCGTGTTAAGAACGAAACAGCACTAAGTACTGGAGCTGCTTCAGTTGCTTTTGCCGCCGTTTTACAGCTGAAAAAATATTTAGAAACCAATCCCAAACCCAATGTCCTACTTTATGGCATGGGAAAAATGGGTCGCACCACTTGCGAAAACTTGGTAAACCAAACAGGCATTAGCGATATCCGACTGATTAACCGTACGGAAGAAAAGGCGGCCCGTTTAGCCGAGCGTTTTGGCTTGCAGCATTTAGACATCGCTCGTCTAGCTGATGGTTTAAACGAAGCTGACATTGTGATTGTTGCCACTGGCGCCGATCATCCCACCGTATTAGCGGAGCATTTTCAAAGCGAAAAGCCCCGACTTTTACTAGACCTCAGCATGCCACGTAATATTGACGCATCGCTTTACGCAGATGCCAATTTTCAGGTAATTGACGTGGATCACCTTTCGGAGATTGCAGAAGAAAGCATCCGTAATCGTCAGGCGCAAATTCCTTTAGCAGAAGCGATTATCGAAGCCCAAATTGGTGATTTCTACCTTTGGCTAGAAAGCCGCCGCGTAGCCCCAACCTTGCAAGCTTTGCGCGAGAAGATGAACGATTGGAAAGATAAGGAGCTAAAAAACTTAATGAAGAAATTTCCCGAAATGCCCTCGGATCAAGCGGACGAATTTGCTGCCCAAATCCTCAATCGCATTACCGGGCAATTTGCTCGTCAACTAAAAGCAGGAGGCGACCTCAACAGCGACCTTCGCACCATTCATCATATTTTCGAGCTTTAAGCTTATGGATACAATCCGCATCGGCACCCGCGACAGTAAACTTGCTCTTTGGCAAGCGGAAAAGGTAAAAAGCCTACTGGAAGCGGAAGGCCAAACATGCCAGCTAGTACCTCTAAAATCAGCGGGCGACATCGACTTAAAAACTCCTCTCAACCAATTTGGTGGCACCGGAATCTTTACCAAAATATTAGACGATGCCCTTTTGGAAGATCGCATTGATATTGCGGTGCATTCCATGAAAGACTATCCTACGCAAGCTCCAGCCGGTATTCGCATTCAAGCAGTATTAGAGCGTGCAGAAGCAGATGACATTTTAGTGCATAAAGGCCATACCGATTTCGGAGCCGAAAAAGCAATCATCGCCACCGGCAGCATTCGTCGCATTGCCCAGTGGAAAAGTAAATACCCCCAACACGAATGCACCAACCTAAGAGGCAATGTGCAAACTCGTTTAGCCAAATTGGAAGCCAATCCATGGCAGGGCGCCATCTTTGCAAAAGCAGGATTAGCACGCTTAGGACTTTTACCCGAAAATTATCTTGAATTAGACTGGATGATTCCTGCACCGGCGCAGGGAATTATCGCTATTACTTGTTTAGAACATGATGGCGAAACGCAAAAGATTCTTGACCAAATAAACCATAAGCCCACGGCCATACGCGCCAAGGTAGAACGCGATTTTTTACGAAAAGTAGAAGGCGGTTGTTCTGCACCAGTGGGAGCCTACTCTGAAATAAAAGGTGAACAAATTCATCTCATTGCTGGTATTTTCTCTATTGATGGACAGAAAAAAGTTACCTTGGAAAAATCAGTAACTTTAAGTGAAGCAATAGAGCTTGGTAGCGCATGTGCTACAGAAGCACTTGCTAACGGAGGCGCTGCCATTATGGAAAGTTTAAAGAATGAAAAATAAGGCTACCGCGAAACACATTTTTGCTACTCGTAAGCTGCCTGAAAATGCAGCCAAAAAACTTATGGATGCCGGTTTCCACCTAGATGAATTTGATTTCATCCAAGTAAGTACCCAATACGACGAGGCCAGTTTCCTAAAGCAACTAAACAATCCCGCTAGTCAGGCAAGAATTTTCACCAGTAAAAACGCGGTGCGCGCTTTAGCTGATCTGCTGAGTAAAAACCCTGTTGAACTAAGCAAGAAAAAGAATTTCACCGTGGGTATTAAAGCTACCGAACGCTTGGCTGAGCTAGGAATAAAATCGAACGTTCGCTCCGATAACGCCATGATTCTCGCGCAAATAATTGCCCGCAATGCCGATGTAAAAGCAGTAGATTTTTTCTGTGGCGATCAGGCCCTCGACGATTTACCCGAGTACCTCGCGAGCAAGAATATTAAGGTGCATAAAGAAATTGTATACCATACCGATTTGGTGCATGAAAAAGTAAGTACCGAACTTTTTGACGGACTTATTTTCTTAAGTCCTTCTGCCGTTTACAGCTTTTTCAAAAAGAACAATGTAAACACTAAAATACCGGCCTTTTGCATTGGCGCTACTACTGCCGAAGCCGTTCGTCGGCGTTGTGATAACCCGCGCATTATTGCTCACAAACCTTCCATTATTGGTGTGGTTGAGCGTGTAATAGAATATTTCCAAGACTAATATATTATCCTTTCATCTAAGATGACAATACCTAAAAACGATCTTTTCCTACAAGCCCTTCGCGGTGAAAAAGTAAGCCGTCCTCCCGTATGGATGATGCGCCAAGCTGGACGATACTTACCTGATTTCATGAAACTTAAAGAGAAGTACAGCTTCTTCGAAAGAGCCGAAAATCCCGAGTTGGCCACCGAAATAACTATAATGCCCATTCATCAAGTTGGGCCCGATGCTGCTATTTTATTTAGCGATATTTTGGTTATTCCGCAGGCCTTGGATGTAGAGGTACAAATGATTCCTGGTAAAGGTCCTTACCTCCCCAATCCGATTCGTACCCCCGAGCAAGTAGACGCATTACCCGATATCGATGTAAAAGATCGTTTGCACTATGTGTACTCGGCTATCGACTTAACTTTGGAGGCGCTCGAAAACGAAGTACCGCTTATCGGATTCGCAGGTTCACCCTGGACCATCCTCTGTTATATGGTGGAAGGACAAGGCAGTAAAACCTTCGATAAAGCGAAAGAATTTTGCTTCGTTTACCCCGATGCAGCCCATAAATTATTACAGAAAATAACCGACGTTACTATTCGCTACCTGCGTCACAAGCAAGAGCGCGGTGTACACGCGGTGCAAATTTTCGACTCTTGGGGCGGCTTGCTTTCTCCCCAAGATTACAATACTTTCTCTTTGCAATACATCAAGCAAATTGTAGATGCCCTACACGAACACACGCCCGTTATTGCTTTTGCAAAAGGTTGTTGGTTCGCTTTAGAGCAGATGGCTACCATGCCTGTTTCGGCATTAGGAGTAGATTGGACTATCACCCCGCAAATGGCGCGTGAATTCACCAGCTTCCAAACCACCCTACAGGGTAATTTCGACCCGGCCCGTCTCTTATCTCCTATTCCCGAAATAGAACGTTTAACGAAGCAAATGATCGACGACTTTGGCACCTATAAATACATCGCCAATTTGGGTCATGGTATATTACCTAATATTCCCGTTGACCATGCGAAAGCCTTTGTAAATGCAGTAAAAAATTACGGCTAAATGAAGGATAAATTTGTCGCTTTCGTGCGCGGCTTACAAGATGAAATTTGTGCCGCCCTCGAGGAAATCGACGGCCAAGCGCAGTTTCAGGAAGACCTTTGGGAAAGACCCGGTGGCGGTGGCGGACGATCACGCGTTTTAAGTGAAGGCCGGTTTTTTGAAAAAGCGGGCGTAAGTACTTCGGTGGTGCACGGCGAAATGCCCGATGCGCTAAAGAAAAATATGCAAAGCGAAGGCGATTCCTTTTTTGCTTGTGGTGTGAGTTTAGTTATTCATCCGCGCAGCCCTATGGTGCCGACATGCCACGCAAATTTTCGCTATTTCGAAATGTATAATACCGCCGGCGAGAAAATCGATTCTTGGTTCGGTGGAGGCAGCGACCTTACACCTTATTACCTTTTTGAAGAAGACGCGCGACATTTTCACCGCGTGCAAAAAGAAGCCGCCGATAAACACGGTGAGGAGCTTTATCCGCTTTACAAAAAACAATGTGACGAATATTTTCGCAATCATCACCGCAACGAAGGTCGCGGCATTGGTGGTACTTTTTACGACTATTTAAAAGCCAACGAAGAGCGCAGCGAGGAAGATTGGTTTGCCTTTAGTAAGTCTATGGGTAATAGCTTCCTTCCCTCCTATCTACCGATAGTGGAAAAGCGCAAAAATTTAGAATACAACAAAGAGCAACGCTATTGGCAAGAATTGCGTCGTGGTCGCTATGTAGAATTTAACCTAGTGCACGACCGCGGTACTCTCTTTGGCCTCAAAACCAATGGGCGTACCGAAAGCATTTTAATGAGCTTACCGCCTCGTGTACGCTGGGACTACAATGTAGAGCCCGCAGCTGGTAGTCCAGAAGCGAAATTAATCGCCGTTTTAAAAGAACCAATTGATTGGATCAACTAAAAAAACAACATGTTACAACGCCCGCGTAGATTAAGAGTAAACCCTGCCATGCGTGCCATGGTGCAAGAAACTCAACTACAAGCTTCCAACTTTATCGCACCACTTTTTGCCGTAGAAGGCGAAGGTATTAAAAGTGAAATCAGCTCCATGCCGGGCTATTTCCGCTACAGCCTCGATCTTTTAAAGGAAGAGGTCTTAGAGCTGGAATCCCTAGGAGTAAAATCGCTTTTACTTTTTGTAAAGGTAGAAGACGACCTAAAAGACAATGAAGGTGAAGAGGCTTTAGATCCCGACGGATTAATGCAGCAAGCCATTCGTATGATTAAGGAAACCGTGCCTAATTTGGTATTAATGACCGATGTGGCTTTAGACCCCTACTCTTGCTATGGCCACGATGGCATTGTGGAAAATGGCGAAATAATTAACGACGAAAGTGTTGGCTTTTTAGCCGATATGGCAATTAGTCACGCCCAAGCCGGAGCCGATATTGTAGCGCCCAGCGACATGATGGACGGTAGAATTGGCGCCATTCGCATCGCTCTCGATACGGCGGGTTTTGAAAACGTGGGCATTATGGCCTACAGCGCTAAATACGCGTCTTGTTTTTATGGCCCTTTCAGAGATGCGCTCGATTCGGCCCCAGTGGATATGGACAACATTCCTCGTGATAAAAAAACCTACCAAATGAATCCCGCCAATGCCAAAGAGGCCTTGCGCGAAGTACAATTAGACCTTGAAGAAGGAGCCGATATTGTGATGGTAAAACCGGCTATGGCTTATTTAGATATCATTCGCCAAACTAAAGATATTAGTACCGTTCCCGTAAGCGCTTATCACGTAAGTGGCGAATACGCCATGATTAAAGCTGCGGCTGAAAAAGGTTGGCTCAACGAAGAAGAAGCCATGGTAGAATGCTTAACCGCCATAAAAAGAGCGGGTGCCGATCTTATCGCTACCTATTTTGTAAAAGACATTATTAAATATCTCAAAGCTCAAGGCTAAGATTTTTAAAAATTTGAAAATGAACACGCAGAAAAGCAAAGAACTTTTTCACGAAGCGAGTAAATACATTCCCGGGGGAGTAAACTCTCCTGTGCGCGCCTTTAAATCGGTGGGGGGTGATCCTATTTTTATGGACCACGCCCATGGCACCTATTTATTCGACGCGGATGGAAATCGCTATATCGACTACATTGCCTCTTGGGGACCAATGATTATGGGACATGCCTACGAGCCTGTGATAGAGGCAATTCGCGAAGCAGCAGCACGCTCTACTTCCTTTGGCGCGCCCACCGAAATGGAAATTAAATTGGCAAAACTTATCGTAGATGCCATTCCTAATATTGAGCGTATTCGCATGGTAAACTCGGGTACCGAAGCCACCATGAGCGCTGTTCGTTTAGCGCGCGGTTATACCAAACGCGATAAGTTTATAAAATTTGCGGGAAACTATCATGGCCATGGCGATAGCTTCTTAATTAAAGGAGGTAGCGGCATGGTTACTCTAGGTCATCCGAGCAGCCCCGGCGTAACCAAAGGAACCGCTAAAGACACGCTCTTAGCAGAATACAACGATTTAGAATCGGTTAAAAAAGTAGTAGCCGCTAATAAAAATGAAATTGCTGCCATTATTGTGGAACCCATTCCTGGTAATATGGGCTGCATCATTCCTGAAGCTGGCTTTTTAGAAGGCTTGCGCGAGATTTGTAATGAAGAAGGAGCCCTGCTTATTTTTGATGAAGTTATGAGTGGCTTCCGCCTAGGGTTTGGTGGCGCTCAAGCACTAACCGGCATCGAAGCAGATTTGGTTACTTACGGAAAAGTAATAGGCGCTGGTTTACCGGTAGGCGCCTACGGAGGTCGCGCCGATATTATGGAATATGTTGCGCCGAATGGGCCCGTTTATCAAGCGGGAACTCTATCGGGTAACCCCATCGCCATGACGGCCGGTTATACCCTTCTAAAACATTTAAGAGACAATCCTGCGGTTTACGAAAAATTGGCGAAAACTTGCGAAGCGATTGAAGATGGCTTGCATCCACTTTTGAAAGAAAGTGGCTTAGATTATCAAATCAATCGCACCGGCTCAATGATTAGCCTTCATTTCAGCGCCGAAAAAATTCGTGATTTCGAATCTGCGAAAAGCGGTGATAACCCCCACTTCAAAGCTTTCTTCCATGGCATGCTAAAACGTGGAATCTATCTACCGCCGAGTGCCTACGAAAGTTGGTTTTTAAATGCCGCCTTAAACGACGATGACATTAAACAAACCCTGCAAGCGGCTAAAGAAACGCTCGCAGAAATGACCGCCTAAATAGAATCCCCATTTGATTATTCAATGGGGATTTTTTCTTTCGTAGCCTAATTCCTTTAGCATGACAAAGCAATAATTCCGTTCTTTGATGAAAATACAAAATATGCGTTCCTATCTACTCTCGCTCGCGTTATTAATCTCCACTTTGGGCTTTTCACAAGGCCTCGCTTTCGAGCGGACTTATAATTATCACACCCAACAATTTAACCAAGGTGGCGCCGAAATAAATGCCTACGAACCCTTATCACAAAGGATATTCTCTACCAATGCCGCGGAAAGTAAAATTGACATTTTAAAAATCAGCGACCTGCGTAAATCCTATCGCGTGGGCCGTATCGACCTTACACCCTACAGCGGCTCCGTAAATAGTTTGGCCGTGCAGGGCAATGTTTTAGCGGTTGCCCTAGATGCGAATTTACCCCAGTCTAACGGTAAAGTTGTGTTTTTCGACACGAATGGAACTTATCTGAATCAGGTAGTAGTAGGCGCAATGCCCGACATGATTTGCTTTGCCCCAAGCACTCAATATATTTTAGTAGCCAATGAAGGCGAACCTTCCGACGACTACACCATCGATCCCTTAGGAACGGTAAGCGTGATCGATTTTCGCTCGGGTTCCGCCACTACATTAACGCAAGCCGATGTGCATTCGGTTGACTTCACCCGCTACGATACTATCCCTTATGACCCTAGTATTAACATCTATGGAAATAACGGATTGAGTTCGTTTTCACAAGATGTAGAACCCGAATACATTGCCATTGATCCCAGCAGCACGAAAGCTTATGTTTCTTTGCAAGAAAATAACGCCTTGGCCATTATCGACATCTTTACTTTTAGCCTCGATACGGTTATTGGCTTAGGATACAAAGACCATAATCTGGCTGGCAATGGCTTCGACGCTTCTGATGTTTCGAGCAATATTGACATTCAGCCCCATTTTAATGTTTTCGGGATGTATCAACCGGATGCTATTCAAGCTTTCGCTAAGAATGGTAACACTTATATTGTTAGCGCCAATGAAGGAGATTCGCGCGAATACAGCGCCTACAGCGAAGTAGAACGCGTAAATAATGTAAACCTTAATCCTATTATTTTCAATAGCCCTTCTACCCTGCAGCTCGATTCTGTTTTAGGTCGCCTAAAAGTAAGCACTACCTTGGGTAATAAACGCACTGGTTTTGTGCACGACTCCCTCTTCACTTTCGGAACCCGTTCCTTTAGCATTTGGGATACGCAAGGACAATTAGTTTGGGATAGCGGTGATGATTTTGAGCAAATTACGTCGCAGGCTTATGCGGCTAATTTCAATTCTAACAATGATGACAATAATAGTCGCAAAGATCGCAGCGACGACCGAGGTCCCGAGCCCGAAGCCCTAGCCATTGGCGAAGTTGACGGTGTTCTTTATGCCTTTATTGGCTTGGAACGCATGGGTGGTATTATGATTTACAATATCAATAATCCTCAAGCGCCGGTATTCGATTCTTATATTTTAGAACGCGATTTTTCGGTCGCCGCAAACGACACCGCAACTGGCGATCTTGGCCCTGAACACATTACTTTTATTTCTGCCCAGAAAAGCCCTAATGGCATTGCCCTTTTGGCCGTTTCCAACGAAGTTAGTGGCAATTTAAGCCTTTATCAGGTAGGCCAAGGCATTGGCATAGATGAGGAATTAGTAGAGAAAACGATAGAACTCTATCCGAATCCTTCTACTGGCATTTTTCACCTCAGCGAAAAGCAAAGTTTACAGATCTACAACAGTGAAGGCCAACTGATCAAAGAAGTGCAAAACGAAAGCGAAATAGATCTTAGCCAAGAGCCTACAGGTTTTTACACCATTATTAATAAAGCGGGAAACACTTTGAAAATTATTAAAAACTAATGCAAAAAAACGTTTTCGGCGAAAGCCTTATTAGCTGCAGCACCACACCCCTTACTGGCTATTTTAGGGATGGACAATGCAGCACCGACGATTCTGATTTTGGTGTGCATGCCGTTTGCGCGGTACTGACAGACGATTTTTTAGCCTTTAGCAAAGCGCAGGGAAACGACTTAAGCACGCCCATGCCTCAGTATAATTTTCCCGGTTTAAAAGCGGGCGATCGCTGGTGTGTTTGCGCTAGCCGCTGGATTGATGCTTTCAAAGCCAACTGCGCACCTCTCTTAGTTTTAGAAGCTTGCCACGAAAAATTATTAGAATTTATCGAATTACAAGATCTCGTTCATTTCGCGCATATCGACCACTAAAACGACGCCCATGCTTTACCAAAAGATTCTACAGTTTTATAAAGAGCTAGATCTCAACGAAAGTCTGCTCGACAAAGAAACTAAAGTGATGAATCCTTATCAGGAAAACGGTCCTGAAGTAAAGCGCATCCTAAGTGAGTTTTATCAAAAATATTACAGCGATACGCAAAAGCGCCATTTAATTTTGGGCATAAATCCCGGCCGTTTAGGGGCTGGCTTAACCGGTATTCCCTTTACCGATACTAAAGCTTTGCGCGAAGATTGTAAGATCGAAACCGCCATTGAAACTGCGGAAACTTCGGCGGAATACGTTTATACCTTCATCCGTCATTTCGGCGGTCCCGAAAAATTCTACCAGCGCTATTTCATTGGGGCCGCTTGTCCGCTGGGCTTCACCCACCTCAATAAAAAAGGCAATTGGGTTAATTGGAATTATTACGATTCAGCGTCACTCTACAAAAGTGTTAAAAGCTTTATGATCGAGCAGCTTAAAAAACAAATTGAACTGTGCAGCTCCAACGAAAAAGCCATTGTATGGGGTAATGGTAAAAACTTCAAATTTCTCAATGAAATCAATAACGAGGAAAAGCTTTTTAAAAAACTCATTCCCTTAGAACACCCGCGCTACATTATGCAGTACAAGCGCAAGAGTATCGATTTGTACTTAGAAAAGTACAATCAGGTTTTTAGTTAAATTATTTCTCTTATGTTCGCTTTCGCTAGATGCGCAGGGAAGGTAATTAGCACATTAATTAGTAGAGCATGGGCTTCGGATTTAACCTAGGACTAATTTTTATCGTTCTCCCTTTAACAGCGGTCCTGCTTTTAATTTGGCTTATTACTAGAAAAAAGGTTTTTAGAGTTGTACTGATTTTAATTTGGTCAGGCCTATTAGGCCTAATTTTCCTTTCGAGTCTTTTAAGGCCTTTTTTTAATAAGATAGAATTAGATCGGGAAAACTACACCGGAGAATATATCATTGACCGTTCCTACTTCGCTGGTCAACAGGCTGATTGGCAAT
>PZPB01000064.1 GCA_003045865.1 Bacteroidota bacterium
TTATTTTAAAGCTGGGCTTCGTGCTGAGAAAAATCTAATCATTCTCATTAGGTTTGTAAAAAATACCATCCATGCTCATAATTACCCGCTACCTGCTTCTCTTAACGACATTTCTTGGCCTATTCTCCTGCACGAAAAGTCAGGAAAACGCTGACCTAATTATTACCGACGCGAAAATTTATAGCGTTGACGCAGATTTTTCTGTGCTCGAAGCCATGGCAATTAAAGATGGAAAAATTGTGGCCACGGGCAGTAGTGAGGATATCTTGCAGAGCTACACGGCTACGAATACCCAATCCTTAAAAGGCGCTTATATTTATCCTGGTTTTAACGATGCCCACGCTCACTTCGTAGGCTACGCTCGCGGTTTGCGTAAAGTTAATTTAATGGGTACTCCCTCCTGGGCAGATGCACTGGCACGCGTAGTTGATTTCCAAAATAAATATCCCAGCGATTATATTATTGGCCGCGGCTGGGACCAGAACGATTGGGCGGATAAATCCTATCCCCATCGCAGTAGTCTCGATAGCCTTTTTCCCGAAACTCCCGTTTTTCTCAGTCGCATTGATGGCCACGCCGCAATTATTAATACGGCTGCTTTGCGTCAGGCGGGTTTAAACGGTAATGAAACTTTAGTTGGCGGTACGCTTCTGCAAGATGCGCAGGGATTTACCGGCATTTTAATCGATAATGCTACCGACCTTATTAAACTTCCTGCCATGGATATAGCCCTTCAAAAAGAGGCTTTACTGGAAGCACAGGCCAATTTATTTGCCAAGGGAGTTACTTCGCTAACCGACGCGGGTTTGCTGGCCGCAGATATTGAATTATTGCAAACGCTTTACGCAGATGTGTCTTTACAAGTTCGTATCAATGCCATGGTTTCAGACGATCCTAGCTCCTTGGCTAAGTATTTAAAAGCGCCCATTGAAACCCCCACTTTACGCGTAAAAAGCGCCAAGTTTTATTTAGATGGTGCGCTCGGCTCTCGTGGGGCTTTGCTACTAGCACCTTACAGCGATGATTCCACTAATTATGGTTTACAATTAAAGGAAGCAAGCTATTTTAAAATGATGGCCGATTCTCTCGCTCAGCTGGGCTGGCAGATGTGTATTCACGGCATTGGCGATTCGGCCAACCGCTTGGCGATAGATATTTATTCCCAGGCTTTAGCGGGTTTAGAAGATCGTCGCTGGCGTATTGAACACGCGCAAGTCGTGCACCCTACCGATCAAAAACGCATGGTGGCAGCGGGCATTATTCCTTCTATTCAACCCACCCACGCTACCAGCGATATGTATTGGGCGGAAGAACGGATCGGATCGCAGCGCATGCAATATGCTTATTCCGCTCAAAGCTTTTTAAAACTTGGCGCGAAGCTGCCTTTAGGAACAGATTTTCCCGTAGAAGACATTAATCCGCTTTACACTTTACGCTCGGCTTATTTACGTCAGGATGCGGATGGTTATCCGCCCAAAGGTTTCCGCGCAGATGAGGCTTTATCTTTTGAAGATGCTATTCGTGGTATGACAGAGTGGGGTGCTTATGCCTCTTTCGAGGAGAATAAAAAAGGTACTTTGGAAGCAGGGAAATATGCTGATTTCGTTATTTTCGACAAAGACCTTTCTACCTTGAGTGCCCAAGAAATGAGTAGCTTAGAAGTGCAGGCTACCTATTTAAATGGTCAAGAAGTTTACCGTAAGTAATTTGCACAAGCTCCTCTATCATTGGTCTTATTTCTGGCAGAAAATCTTTGCAATATTCCGTCAGCTATTCGCTAAGAAACCGCGTAATGGTAAATTGGCGCTGCATGCCATGTTTAAGAATGAAGCTGACTTTTTAAAAGAGTGGCTCGACTTTCATTTTGCGCATGGAGTAGATTTTATTCGCCTTACGAACGATAATAGCGATGATAATTTTGCAGCGGTTTTAGAGCCTTATCGGCAGATGGGTATTTTGGAATGGGAGGACAGTATTGCGCATCCCGATTTCTATGTTCGGGAGGAATTTCATAAAAATAAAGCCCTGCGCGATTTAGGAAAAGACTATCAATGGATTGCTTTTATAGACAGCGACGAATATATTTTTCCCTTGCCGGGTGATGAGCTTAAAACGCATCTACCGCAGAGTGAAAAATGCGGGGGCCTAGTGCTAAATTGGCTGATGTACGGTTCGGCGCATGTAGAAAAAATAGAGGCGGGAGAACTTTTGATAGAGAAGTTAAACCGTCGCTTTCCCGATTTATACGCTGAAAATTACACGATGAAAACCATTGTGCAAAGTGGCTATGGTGCGCGTTTTTTTAATAAAAATCCCCATTATCCTTTATACAGTCCTTTCGCTCGGCTGCGCTGGCAAGATGGGCAAGAATTTCGTCCCAGCGAGAAGCGATTGCTCTTGTCGCCCTTGCATATTAAGCATTATTGGTATCGTACTGAGAAATTTTACCGCGAGGAAAAACGAGCACGTCGTATCTTTTTTGAAGGGACCGAGCGTCGGGAAATTTTAGAGCGCTGGCATTACGAGCGCAGCAATGCGGTTTATGATCCAATAGATCCGCTTTTTATGAAAAAAATAAACGCTTGGCGTGAAGAGTGCTAATATTAATTTTTCCTTTTATATTTAGCCAATAAACAAGACTCAAATTATACATGAAGGGAAAGGAACCAAAACGTTTATTTGATTTTCCGCGCTATCAACTTGCGAATTGTCCGCTAAAGGATTCATTAGCCAATAAAATAAATGGGGTTTGGACCCCCGTATCCACCAAAGAATACGTCGATTTAAGTGAGAAAGCCAGTCGGGCTTTTATCGAAATGGGCATTCAACCGGGTGATAAGGTGGCGATTGCTTCCACCACCAATCGCTGGGAGTGGAACATTATCGACATCGGGACTTTGCAGACGGGTGCTGTAGATGTGCCTGTTTATCCTACGATTTCGGAAGACGATTACGAATATATATTTAATGATGCTGCAGTAAAAATGCTTTTCGTTTCCGATGAAGCACTTTACGAAAAGGTAATGCATATCAAAGAAAAGGTAGCATCCCTGATTGAAATATACACTTTCGACGAAGTAAAAGGCGCGCCAAGCTGGCTTGAGTTTTTAGCCAAAGGTGAAGACGATAAGCATCAGGTGGAATTGCAGCAGCGCATGGATGCAGTGCAGGAAACGGATTTAGCTACGCTTATTTACACCTCCGGAACAACGGGGCGTCCCAAAGGAGTAATGCTTTCGCATCGCAATATTGCGTCTAACAGCTTGGCTTCAGTAGAGCGCATCCCCACCGAGGGAAGCGGCGAAAGAGCTTTGAGCTTTTTACCACTGTGCCATGTTTATGAGCGCATGCTAATTTATTTGTATTGCTATCAGGGTGTGGCCATTTACTATGCCGAAAGCATGGAAATGATTGGCGATAATATTCGTGAATTAAAGCCTACTATTTTTACGGCAGTGCCTCGCTTACTGGAAAAGATTTACGATAAAATTGTAGCAAAAGGTTCTGATTTAACCGGCATTAAAAGGAAATTATTCTTTTGGGCCATTGAATTGGGTGAACAGTACGAGTTAGAAGGTAAAGGTTTCGTTTATGGCATTAAGTTGGCTATTGCCCGGAAGCTTATTTTTAGCAAGTGGCAGGAAGCACTTGGCGGAAGAACCAAAGCTATTGCGAGTGGTTCAGCTGCTTTGAATCCACGTTTAATTCGCATTTTCTCGGCCGCGGGCATTAATATTCAAGAAGGTTACGGTTTAACCGAAACATCGCCGGTAATCACGGTAAACGGTCCTGATAAAGAAAGAAAGCGCATTGGTTCGGTAGGGCGACTAATAGCAGACGTTGAAGTGAAAATTGCCGAAGACGGAGAAATTCTCTGCAAAGGTCCGAATGTGATGATGGGCTATTATAATAAGCCCGAAGCCACCGCAGAAGTATTAACCGAAGATGGTTGGTTCCATACGGGTGATATCGGTCAGTTTGTAGACGGAGACTTTTTGAAAATTACCGATCGTAAGAAAGAGATTTTCAAGACTTCCGGTGGTAAGTATATTGCTCCACAGTTGATGGAAACGCGTTTTAAAGAATCGCACTTTATTGAGCAAATTATGGTGATTGGCGAAGCGGAGAAACACCCGGCGGCCATTGTGCAACCTGATTTTGTGTTCTTAAAATCTTACTGTGAACGCAAGGGAATTAATTTTGGCTCCGAAAAGGAAATCATAGAAAATGAAGAAATAAAGGCCCGCATCATGCAAGATATTAATCGCTTAAATGAGAATTTCGGGAAGTGGGAGATGGTTAAGAAAATTGAACTTAGCGACCATACTTGGAGCATTGATGGCGGAGAATTAACGCCCACGCTCAAATTAAAACGCCGCGTGGTAATGGCTTTGCACCAGGATCATTACGAAAGAATTTATGGGCATAAAAAAGGCGAATAGTCTTTGCTAGCTAAAATAAAATAAAGGTCACTCATTTTGGGTGGCCTTTTTTTATTCAGATATGAGACCGCTGGCTGAGAAGATATGAGACCGCTTGCGCTGTGCGATATCAGTAGTGAGATTTAATTGAGGATTGTATTACAAAGGTTCATTGAAGGGGAGTATTACTAATTCGATTTAGGCAATGAAATTCCTCAGGTTCGGAATTTCAGTGGATTTTAAATTTCCCTGAATAAGCCTTAAATTTCCCCCAGAATTTGGCGAGGCCAGTCCTAGTGATTAAGACATTAAGAAAAAACGAATACATGATTATCAAAGCACCAAAGGCATTTAAGTGGAATCAATATCTAGTAAATGGCCAATTGAAAACTTGGGAAGGCGATTTTGAAACGGTTTATTCTCCCATGGGAGAAGTGGAGGCAGATGGAAAGGTGGACAAAGCAGTTTTAGGGGAAGCCCCTTTAATGAGCACCGAGGCAGGCATGGAAGCTTTAGAAGCAGCCAAGCTAGCCTACAACCACGGGCGCGGTGCCTGGCCTACTGCCAGCAGCGACGAAAGAGTTGCTGCTTTAGAGCATTTTTTGGAATTGATGGTGGAGAAACGCGAAGAGGTGAGCCAATTGTTAATGTGGGAAATTGCTAAAAATGAACAGGCTGCCTATCAAGAGTTTGATCGCACGGTAGATTATATCCGCGATACCATAAATGAATACAAGCAAATGCAAAGGGACGGTTCACGGATTGGTGCTAAAGACGGCATGCTTTCGCAAATCCGTCGTGGTCCTTTAGGGGTGGTACTTTGTTTAGGGCCTTATAATTACCCGCTCAATGAAACCTTTTGCTTATTGATTCCCGCGGTATTAATGGGGAATACCATAATCTTTAAACCGGCCAAATACGGGGTGCTTTTATTAACGCCGTTGGTGGAAGCTTTCCAAAAAGCTTTTCCTCCAGGGGTGGTAAACGTGGTTTTTGGCCGCGGTAGAACTTTAGCGGGACCCATGATGGCCACTGGCGAAATCGACGTTTTGGCTTTAATTGGTAATTCAAAAAGTTCCAATGCTTTAGTGGCACAACATCCAAAACCCAATCGTTTACGTCAAATTTTAGGTCTGGAAGCGAAAAACCCAGCCATTGTTTTTGCAGATGCGAATCTCGATACGGCCGTAAAAGAGTCGGTAAAAGGAGCGCTTAGTTATAATGGTCAGCGTTGTACCGCTTTAAAAATCATTTTTGTGCACCGCGCGGTAGCCGACAGCTTTGTAGCGAAATTGGCCACTGCTGTAGATGCGCTTGCCTTAGATCATCCGCTACGAAACCCGGTTTTAACGCCTCTGCCTGAGCGTAAAAAGGTACCCGAAATGGAGGCTTATGTGAAGGATGCTTTGGCTCATGGCGCCAAGCAGATAAACAAAAGGGGTGGTCGCGTTAATGACACATCTTTTTTCCCAGCGGTATTATATCCCGTGACTAAGGATATGCGCATCTTCCACGAGGAGCAATTTGGCCCCGTGGTCCCGGTAGTGGTATTCGACGATTTAGAAGAAGTGATGGAGAGCGTCGCTGCCTCCGATTATGGCCAGCAATGCAGTCTCTTTAGTGAGAGCCAAAGCACTATTGCCTATGCGGTAGATCACATGGTAAACCAAGTTTGCCGAGTAAATATTAACGCCAGCTGCCAGCGTGGACCTGATTATCTGCCCTTTACTGGCAGAAAGGATAGCGCGGTGGGAACTTTAAGTGTACATGACGCTTTACGCTCCTTTTCCATTCGCACTTTGGTTGCCGCTAGCATTGATCAGAAAGATTTGGTACGCGACGTATTGAGAAATGGCGAAAGCAATTTTATTACAACGGATTATTTGCTGTGATCTTGGATTAGATTTCAGATTGCTGCGCTGTGAGATTTCAGTATTGAGATTGGATTAGGGAATTGATGGACATGCGGCTCTTCGAAGGGAAATTCAATTGAAATATGATTGTTTTATAGCCCAGTGATTTATCGCTGGGTATATTGGGGAGGGTAATTCGAGATTTCGTAGAGACGCGATTTATCGCGTTTATCAAGATTTATTGCTAACTAGTATTGAAATTGCTGCGCTGTGAGATTTCAGTATTGAGATTGGATTAGGGAATTGATGGACATGCGGCTCTTCGAAGGGAAATTCAATTGTAATACGATTGTTTTATAGCCCAGTGATTTATCGCTGGGTATCTTGGAGAGGGTAATTCGAGATTTGGTAGAGACGCGATTTATCGCGTTTATCAAGATTTATCGCTGGGGCTTGCGGAGAGGAAAATTCAGTTAGAAAATTATAATTGGATGCAATAAAATCTCGGTAATATCAAATGGCAAGGTCGAACCCAAGCTTCGGCAGCTGCGGATTCTCGGTATGTCGGCATCGGGAATTGAATTCGAGAATTTGAGTGATACAATCATATCACCATGCAAGGTTCTGCTTTTTCCATTTTCTACTCATCCTTCATTCACTTTTCCTTAAAGCAATTTCCTATGCATGCATAATTTTTTTATCTTAGCTCCCCATTCAAAATAAAGGCATTGAAACCCGAAGAAACTGTAGATTTTCAGATAAAACGTACCTGGCAAAGTATTGCCAAAATGTACAATGAGGTGGCCGCTGGTTATGGCGCTACCATGGCAACGGGATTTGTTCTCTTAAATATAGATAGCGAAAAAGGAACTCCTTCCACGGCTTTAGGTCCAAAAATGGGTATGGAAGCCACTAGTATGAGTCGCATCCTGAAATCGATGGAGGAAAAGGAATTGATTGAAAGAAGGCCCAATCCTGCCGACGGTCGTTCGGTATTAATTCACCTTACTCCCTTTGGGCGCGAAAAGCGCAAAGACGCTAAGCAAGCGGTTATTAACTTCAATACTTCTGTTTTTCAGCGCTTCAATGAAAATGAAATGTCTACCTTCTTCAAAGTTATTGAAGGCATAAATACCATGATAATTGATCATAAACTAGAATCCGAAAAAGTATAGTATGAAAAAAGTCATTCAGCACGCCACGGTTTTAGGCTCGGGCATAATGGGCAGCCAAATTGCCTGCCATCTTGCTAATGTGGGCGTAAAAGTTTTACTCTTAGACATCCCGCCAAGGGAATTATTACCCGCCGAGGAAAAAGCTGGTCTTAATCTTGATCATCCCAAAGTGCGCAATCGCATTGTAAACGATAGCCTTACTAAGGCCGTGAAAATGAATCCCGCGCCCTTATTCGATATGGCTTATGCTAGCCGAATAAGCACTGGTAATTTCGACGATGATTTAGATAAAATCGCTAAAACCGATTGGATTATTGAAGTGATTGTGGAACGTCTCGATATCAAGCAAAGTCTTTTCGAGCGTGTGGAAAAACACCGCAAGCCGGGTACTTTCATTTCTTCTAATACCAGCGGTATTCCCATTCATTTAATGACGCAAGGTCGTAGTGAGGATTTCAATCAGCATTTTTTAGGAACCCACTTTTTTAATCCGCCCCGTTATCTCGAACTTTTAGAAATAATCCCTACTTCTCATACAAAACCTGAGGTAGTGGATTTTTTTATGCATTATGGCGACCGTTTTCTTGGCAAAACCACCGTACTGTGTAAAGATACACCGGCCTTTATCGCCAATCGTGTTGGGGTATTCGGAATTATGGATCTCTTTCACAAGGTTTCCGAAATGGGCCTTTCGGTAGAAGATATTGATAAACTTACCGGACCTTTAATTGGTCGTCCGAAATCGGCCACTTTCCGCACTGCCGATGTGGTAGGTTTAGATACCTTAATCCACGTAGCTAATGGTTTAGCTCAGGCGGTGCCAAATGACGAGCAAAAAGAAAAGTTCATTCTACCTGCTTTCTTGCAGAAAATGCAGGAAAATAATTGGCTTGGTTCTAAAAGCGGACAAGGTTTTTACAAGAAAGTAAGCAATGCCGAGGGAAAATCAGAAATCCTTTCTCTCGATTTAGATACTCTCGAATATACTTCTCAGAAGAAATCGAAATTCACCACCCTCGAACTCACTAAGAATATTGATGACATTCGTGAGCGTTTCAAGGTTCTTATTAAAGGAAAAGATAAAGCAGGTGAATTTTACCGTCGCAGCTTAGCGGGAATTATGGCTTATGCCGCTAATCGTATTCCCGAAATTTGCGATGAACTATATCGTATCGATCAAGGCATGCGTGCTGGTTTCGGCTGGAAGCATGGTCCATTCGAAATTTGGGATGCTATTGGTCTAGATAAAGGTATCGAACTTATTGAAGCGGAAGGATTGGCTTTAGCTTCTTGGGTGAAGGAACTTAAGGCCTCCAGTGGAACGGGCTTCTATAAAATTGAAAACGCGCAAGCTCATTATTACTCCATTCCCGACAAGGGCTACAAACTGATGCCTGGTGGAAAGAGCTTTATTGTGCTTGACCATATTCGTCCGACCAAAACCGTTTGGCAAAACAGCGAATGCGCGGTTGAAGATTTGGGCGATGGTATTTTAAATATTGAATTCCGTTCTAAAATGAACTCCTTAGGCGGTGGCGTTTTAGCAGGTATCAATAAAGGAATTGAACTCGCAGAAAAAGACTTCCAAGGCGTCGTGATTTCCAATCAAGGCGATAATTTCTCCGTAGGGGCGAACTTAGGAATGATCTTTATGATGGCGGTGGAGCAGGAGTATGACGAATTAAACTTCGCCATTAAATATTTCCAAGACACCATGATGCGCGTGCGTTATTCCAGTATTCCTGTAGTAGTAGCGCCACACCAAATGTCGCTCGGTGGTGGTTGTGAAATGTCGCTTCACGCAGATGCGGTACAAGCAGCAGCCGAGACTTATACTGGACTCGTAGAGTTTGGAGTAGGCGTAATCCCTGGTGGTGGCGGAACTAAAGAATTAACCCGTCGTGCCTCGCAACGTTATTTGAAAGACGATATCGAAACCAATGCTTACCGCGAGTATCTCTTTATGATTGGTCAGGCGCAAGTAGCGAAATCAGCCAAAGAAGCTTTTAACATGGGCATCTTCGTAGAAGGTCGCGATGGTATCTCCTTAAATCGTCATCGCTTAATTGCAGATGCGAAAGAACGCGCAATGGCTTTAGCCGCTAATGGCTATGTAATGCCCGTTCGCGAACGTGATATTAAAGTCTTAGGAAAACAAGCACTCGGAATGTTTACGGTTGGCGCTCATACCATGCTCGAAGGTGGATTTATTACTCCTCACGAGAAGAAAATGGTGGAGAAGCTGGGCTATGTAATGTCTGGCGGCGACCTTAGTTCTCCCACTATGGTTTCCGAGCAATACCTCTTAGATCTTGAGCGCGAAGCTTTCTTAAGCCTCTGCACCGAAAAGAAAACTATGGAGAGAATACAGCATATGTTGAAGACGGGGAAAGTTCTTAGGAATTAGTAGTGAGTATTTAGTATTAAGTAGTTAGTAGGGCTGCGCGGTAGAACTAGTTTTTATCGTCTGCCGTAAAAGAAAGAATTTTAGCAGTTGCTTAATATTTCTAAATTCAATCAACTTTTTGTTAAATTGACTTTTGTCCCTTTAACTACAAGGTACTAACTGCTAAATACTCCTCGATATTGGAGACAGGGAAGGTGTTGAGGAATTAGTAGTGAGTCTTTAGTATTAAATAGTTAGTAGGGCTGCGCGGTAGAACTAGTTTTTATCGACTGCCAAAAAGAAAGAATTTAAGCAGTAGCTAAGTATTTCGTAATTCACTGGAACACTTGTCAAATTGATCTTTGTCCCTCTAGCTACTAAGTATTAACTACTATTTACTAACAAAATGCACCAATATAAAGAACTGAAAACTTGGCAAAAAGCAATGGATTTAGCAACTGAATTATATAAAGTAATCGGGACATTTCCCTCTTCGGAGCGATTTGGCTTAAGTTCACAAATGCAAAGATCTGCGGTCTCAGTTCCTTCTAATATTGCAGAAGGTGCCGGTCGTAGTACGAAGGCCGATTTCGCCAAATTCTTAGATATTACCCAAGGCTCTTTAAATGAATTAGAAACACAGCTAATACTTGCTCAGCGCTTAGGTTATATTGAAATGATTAAAGTGGATAAAATGCAAGTAGAAATAAACGAATTACAAAAGATGAATTATAAGCTCATACTATCACTGCGAAGATGAGTATTGAGTCATTTTATCAAGCTCATACTAACTACTAACTACTCAGTACTGAGTACTAACTACTAACAAACTAACTACTAATACAATGAACGCATACATCGTAGCCGCAAAAAGAACCGCCGTTGGCAAGGCACCAAAAGGAAAATTTAGATTTACTCGTCCTGATAATTTGGCGGGCACGCTTATTCAGGAAATAATGAAGACCATGCCGCAATTAGATAAAAATCGTATTGACGATGTAATTGTGGGAAATGCTATGCCGGAGGCGGAGCAGGGGATGAACATCGGTCGTTTAATTTCTTTGATGGGTTTAGATACCGTTAAAGTTCCTGGTGTAACCGTGAACCGCTGGTGCGCTAGTGGCTTGGAGACTATCGCCATGGCTTCGGCAAAGATCAATGCCGGTATGGCCGATTGCATAATCGCCGGTGGAGTAGAGAGCATGAGTTATGTTCCCATGGGAGGCTATAAAGTGGTGCCAAGTTATGAACTTGCCAAGGCGCATGCCGACTATTATAATAATATGGGTTTAACGGCAGAAGCGGTAGCACAGGAGTATAATATCAGTCGTGCCGATCAAGATCAATTTGGTTTTGAGTCGCACATGAAAGCTTTAAAAGCCATTGAAACTGGTCGGTTTAAAGACGATATTCAACCCATTGAAGTAGAAGAGATTTACCTCGATGAAAACGAAAAGCGCCAGGTTCGTACTTATACGGTAGATACTGATGAAGGTCCCCGTTTAGGCACTTCCGTAGAAAGCATGGCGAAACTACGTCCGGTATTTGCGGCCAAAGGTTCGGTAACCGCAGGTAATTCGAGTCAAATGAGCGACGGCGCCGCCTTCGTGATGGTAATGAGTGAAAAGATGATGAATGAGCTAGGCTTAAAGCCCATTGCGCGCATGGTGAACTACCAAGTAGTAGGAGTAGAGCCCCGCTTAATGGGTATTGGTCCAGTAGATGCTATTCCGAAAGTATTAAAGGCTTCTGGTTTAAATAAAAACGACATGGATTTATTTGAATTGAATGAGGCTTTTGCCTCGCAGTCTTTAGCAGTGATTAGAACGCTAGATTTAGATCCCGCCAAGGTGAATGTAAACGGTGGCGCTATTGCCATGGGGCATCCACTAGGTTGTACCGGAGCAAAACTATCGGTGCAGTTATTTAATGAACTTAAAAAGCGTGACCAGAAATACGGCATGGTAACAATGTGCGTAGGAGAAGGTCAGGGGGCAGCAGGTATTTATGAAATGATGTAGCCGCAGGCTTTTTAGAACTTTAAAACCTCAGTCATCACGGCTGGGTTTTTTTGTTTCCTGTAACTTGAAGGCAAACTCTTTTTGTTTAGTTTCAAGTGGTTTATAAACAGAGGCTTAAAAATATTTTTTTGGGGTCTTGTCCCTTTTTGGTGTTTAGTTGCGTATACCCTATTGTAGAAACAATTAAAACTCAGTAAAATGAAAAAATTAGTACTTATGGCCTTAATGGCCTTCGGCTTTGGAGCCTTTGCTCAAAACAATCTTACCATAAATGTGGTCGATACCGGTATGGCTTTTCAACCGGGCGTAGCGGTATTTTATTATTCCTCACCCTCAGCTTTTTTTGGGAATGGCTATCAAAATCCTCCCACCTTTGAAAGCTATGATACTTATACATATACCAATAATAACGGTGTAGCGAATTTTTGGATTGGTAATTTGAGCGCAATGGATACCATCTTTTGGGCTACTAAAGATTGCAGTGGTAATGCAGTTTGGGGTACCGCTGTTTACAGCCCCAACACTCCTTCCATAACGGCTGCATTATCTCTGTCTTGCCCTCCTAGCGATTGTGAAGTGCTTTTTAACACTTTTACCTTTTCAACACCGTTGGATACTATCTATGTTATTGAAGCAATATCGCTTTTAGAATTCTCACGCACTAGCTTGCCTGCCGGTATTCCTTCTACCATGACAATCAATGGTGTTATTACTTCAGGTTTTACCTCTTCTAGTTATGATAGTATTTCCTTTAGTAACTCTAATTATCCTAATGGAGTGTCTTTTTGCTACTCTCGTGTAGACAGCTCTTGTACTTTTACCTGCGATTCTATTGGTAATACTGGTGGTGGTTCTGGAACTGGTGGCAACCCAAGCCTTATTACTTGTGGAGCCAATTATATTGTTGACACAGTAAACTCTGGTTTATTCCAAGGACAATTAGTTTTATGGGAAAACTCAAGTTCTACTGGCAACATTATCAGCTACGATTGGGATTTCGGTGATGGTACAATCATCAGTGCTCAATACCCCAGCCATACTTATACTACAATAGGTGTATACGGTGTTTGTTTAACTATTACTGCGGTAGATAGCGCAGGAATCGACACTTGTGTGAATACGTATTGTGATTCTATCGGTTTCGATGCCAACGGAAACTTGGTTTACAAAGGCATTACCGGCTTTACCATTAATGTAATTGATCCTGCTACCGTTGGTTTAGACGATAAAGTGCTAGAGTCTTCTTTAAGTCTTTATCCAAACCCCGCCGCCGAAAAAGCAAACCTTAGCTGGGATGCTAGTTTAAACGTGCAAAACGTTGAGGTGTATAGCATTAGCGGTCAGAAGTTAATTGACTTCCAGCCTACTAGCAATACAGCTGAAATTACTGGTTTAGAATCTGGTGCCTACTTAGTAAGAGTAAGCAGTAAAACCGCTTCTAAAACCTTGCGTTTAATAGTTGAATAATTGCTCTTTCTGGAAAGCAGTGGGTTTAGGCCTACTGCTTTCTTACCTTTATGGCGCATGAACAGCCCCCCAACCAAAATTATACATAAGTGTATAAAGAATGACCGCAAGGCACAGTCTGAACTTTATCAGCATTGCTTTGCGTATTTATTGGCGATCTGTTTTCGTTATAAACGCAATCGTGAAGATGCGGTTGCCCTTTTAAATGAAGGTTTTTTAAAAGTACTACTCAACCTAAAAGACTACGACGAGGAGCGCGATTTTTTTAGCTGGATTGCCACCATCATGGTAAACAGTGCCATCGACGATTTTCGTAAAAACAAAAACTACCAACAACAAACCGATTTTAAAGAAGCCGATGAGGACTTCGAAGAAATTGAACTAGGAAAGGGCCTCGCTTCTGTAATGGATGAACTAAGCCTTAATGATGTAAAGGAGCTGATTTTTAAATTACCAGAAAACGAGAGACTGGTTTTTAGTCTCTATGAATTTGAAGGATATAAGCATCACGAAATAGCCGAGAAATTAAATTGCTCCGAACGCAGTTCGAAACGCTATCTCGCTTCAGCAAAAGAAATTTTAAAAGGAAAGCTCATCTCAATGAGCAATTTAAAACGAGTGGTATAATGGCTAAACATTGGGAAAAATTAAGCGATAAATTGGGCTCTTCCGCAGAGGGGCCCAGTGCTGCTGATTGGGCTGCCATGGAGCAAATGATTGCCAACACGCCCGGTCTTCAAGCCAAGCCTTTCTTTACTACTTCTGTTAAAATTGCAATACTTTCCTTCGCACTAGTTATTAGTAGTGCAGCGCTTTGGTGGATTACAAAGCCTTCACTCGAAACTATTGATCAAAATCAAGAGATTCAAGAAAAAATGTCTTCTTCACCCCAAATAACAGCTCCTATTCCGGCTGCAAAAGAAATAAATTCCGAATCTAATTTACCTCTCAACTCAACTGAAAATATCAGTAAGCATAACATTGAAAAAGCGACTAATAACGACCTAGCTCCAAAAGGTCGAGAAAATTCTACCCTCGTTAAACCTTCTTCGGAAAGCAAAACTAATGTGTCAAATAATAGCGCAGTCCAAGCCGTTCAAGCTATCGCGAATGTTACAAAGAACGCATCTGCCGAAGAGCAAAAAAATAACAAAGTAGAGGCACTAGAGAATAGAACGGAGACGAACTCAGCTAATAGTAATCTCGCCGCCAAAGAATCGTCAGTCTCAAAATCTAGCGCAGTGCAAACGGAGGAAAAAAGTACTGAGCCTATCGTAATCCATCCTGAAAACTCAAGTTCAGAAATTCCATTCGCCAACTCAATTGCTTTAGGCTCCAATGTTGACGTCAACAACTCGACAACGGCCAAGGACTTGCCTAGCGATTCCCTGTCAAGTAAAGAAAATTCACTCTTTTCAGAGGCTAATGCTTCTTACGATAGTAGCGCTCAAAATATCTCAAACTCAGGCGAAGCAGCAGCCCTGGCAGCAACAGCTAACGCTCCTTCTAGCGACGACGATTTCATTAATGCGGCCACGGGCTTCAAATTACAAGCGGTTAACTTCGCTTTAGGGGGCGCTAGCAATTTTGCCAATCCGCCCGGTTTCGGTTTCCAAGCTGCCGTCGATTTCCAGTGGAATAGAAATAATTGGTTCTTCCAAGGTGGCCTTAGTATCAGTCAAGATTACCGTCAGTATGAATACAATGTATTGGAAAACAATACTTTAATAGACAGTACTTGGTCTTTAACTACCAGTAATCGCCAGGTGGCTTCCGTTAGCGCGATTTGGGTAATCGATTCCATCAATGCCGGACATTATGAGTACGATACCACTTTTCAAACCGTAATAGATACCAGCATTGTGTTAAATATCGATAGCAATGATTACCAAATTAGCTATCCAAAATCACAACAAATCCGCTTTCAATATGCCGAGCTACCGCTACTTTATGGCTATCAAAGTCAGTTCGGCTCTTGGACCCTCTCGCTGGCCGCTGGCTTAAGTGTGCAACAAGCGCTTGCAATAAACGACGAGAACTATGTTCGCGCTGAGGCCTTTAGCTTGGCCTTTTTAGTGCAGCCTGCAATTTCCTATAAAATTAGCCAACAGTGGTCCGTTTTTTCGCGTTTACGCTTGCAAGAACAGCTGCTCGAGAATCGGCTTTTCCAAACCAATCAAAGTCCATACTCTTGTCAGTTGGGCGTATCCTACCACTGGTAAGATCTGTAGATTAGGATACTCTGCAATGAAAAGGTGCTTCGTATGAGGCACCTTTTTTTTTGGGCGCCTACTACCTGAGTTCGGCGTAAAATTATAG
>PZPB01000156.1 GCA_003045865.1 Bacteroidota bacterium
ATTCTATTGGCAAACCGAGCAAGCGATAATGTAAATCCTCTCTAAAGTTACCTTTGGCAACTTCCTCTTTTAAATTTCTATGCGTGGCAACAATTATCCTTGTGTCCACTTTAATTTCCTTGTTACTACCTATCCTAGTAACCACACGCTCTTGCAAGATGCGCAGCAATTTCGCTTGCAGATTTAATTCCATTTCCCCTATTTCATCCAAAAAGAGGGTTCCGCCATCAGCTTCTTCAAATTTACCGATACGTCTGGAGATAGCGCCGGTAAAAGCGCCTTTTTCATAACCAAATAATTCACTTTCTACAAGTTCTTTGGGAATGGCGGCAATGTTCACCGTTACTAAAGGCGCCTTTTTGTTTTTAGAATTATAATGAATAGCCTTGGCTACTAACTCTTTCCCTGTGCCTGTTTCACCACTAATAGAAACCGTAATATTTGTGCGAATCGCTTTTTCAATAAGTTTAAAAACCTTTTTTATTGAAACACTGCTGCCCTTTATACTACTAAAGTCGTATTTCAAATTCACTTCTTCGCGCAAGCGATCTAGCTCATTTCTTAGCTTCGCATTTTCCCGTAAATTATTTATCGTTTTCCAGATGCGTTCTTTGGAATTTTCGTCCTTAACAATATAATCGTAGGCACCTTCCTTTAGCAAGTCGATTGCCGTAGCAACATCTTCTTGACCACTAACTATGACCACCGGTAAATGGGGCTGACTACTTTTAACCTTTTTTAAAACATCAATACCACTTAAATCTGGTAAAGAGTAATCTAATAAAATGCAATCAGGTTGTAAATAAAGTTTCTCTAAGCAACTTTTACCCGTTACAAAATGCTCTACCTGATTATCGGGATTTAAAGATAAATGATGTTTTGTAGCCTTGGCGTAAAGCTCATTATCTTCTACCAAAAATATTTTCATTAAAGCCATAGACGCATCAGGGTATTTCTAAATTTGAGATTAACTCTCAAAACGGGAATTAATGTACAACTAATTTCTGCTTACTTATGCACAAGTTTTTTAATAAGTCTCATACTTTCTTGTAACCCTAAATTCAACCACTTTAAGAAGCGAAAAGGTATAATATCTTTCAAGTAACGGAATCCAAAAAGTGTTCCTCCTGCAAAGGTTAAAACACTTACAAAGGCTACCCAGCGAATGTCTTCGAAAATAAAAAGTGCCAATAAATCACCGACGATATTAATCAGCAACATGATTATGACCTTATGCATGTTCACTTTAGGTCGATCCAACACATCGAGGCCTACTCCAGCATAGCGATCTAAGGCCGTAAAAGCCATAAAGAAAGAGAAAATGCGCAGCAATACGGCTGATTCAGCATAGTCTGCCCCCCCTAAAAGTACCACCAAACTATCAGCAAAAATGAACGTTCCCAAAGCCGCCGGAAATAAAACTACAAAAGCAAAACCAGTGCTGATCTCAAATTCTCTTCTGAAATTTTCGGCACTCCCGCTTTTGTTGGCCCGCGCTAAGCTGGGAAAAGAAAAACTAACCAAAGCCCTTAAGGGAATATCGATCAAATTGACCAAGCGCTGGGGTATTTGGTAAATCGCAACTGCCTCTGGGCCTAAAAAGAAACGAATTAGAAAGTCGTCGGAACTGCGTAATAAAGTCCCGCCTATTAAAGTCCCCATCGTGTAGCGACCATATAAATAAAGCTCCCTAGATTTTGCTTTGGTAGCAGCGGAAATATTTGCCAAGCCATCCCAACCTGCGATTAAAGAAATTATACTGGGAACCGCACTAGCCACTAAATAGGTTATGAAAATAAAGTTGAGATTGGCGTAATCACTAAGATAGGCATAGGCCACACCGGTAATATAAATAACTTGCATGGAGGTGCGTATCCATATCATTTTATCGAAACGTAAACGCGCATTTAAAACCCATGTAGCCATATTGGATGGCAAAGAAAACAAGGCTAGGGGTAAAAAATAATAAGAGTATAGGAGAAAGTCATTGTCACCATATATCGCATAAATGCCAAGAAAAAGAGCGGTAAAGAAGCAACCAACAAAGAGGCTACTGAAAAGGCCAAAACGCCAAGAGCTGCCAATAATATTGCGACTGAAATCTTCGTTATCCGATTCGGCTACGAACTTAATTAAGGGTTTGCCTACTAAGCCATTGCGCAACATTTCAAAGACCGTTTGAAATGCTAAGAAAATAGAGAATATCCCAAAATCAGTTTTAGACAAAGTGCGCATTAATAAGACAAAAGTAACCAAGCCCAAAGCTGCGCCACTAATACTGCTTATCATACTAAGCACTTTTTGTGAGCGAAAAAGAGATAATACCTTCGCTATCATTTTAGGCTTTTAACCAGTGACTTAAATCTTGACCAATTAAATTCCCGAGCTTCTTAATGTCTTCTGCATATATTTTATCCACAATCTCCTTTCTTAAGCTAGGCGAAAAATCTGCTTTCTGTAAATTCTTATTACGCAGATTATAAAACCAGCGGTTTATAAAAACAATGTCTTTCAACCAACGGTGCAAACCTGGCGCTAGTTTTTTTAAAGTGGTGATAAGCGGACTATTCTGACCTACTAAATTATCTACCGCTTTATTTTTAATCGTGCCACTCTTGTTATACACGATATCAGTGGCCACTTTTATGGTAGGGTCAATGTCTAAAAATGTAAAGATATCCTCTACCACACCAGCGGTATGGTTTATAAAGTTCTCGTATAAATAAACACGAATATTCTCTTGAGGGAAATTTTCGTAATACCTTTTCAGCTGCCCATAATACAAACCTTCCTTAATCATATCGGGGCGCTGCCACCAGCTGGTTGATTTATCAAAAACCTTATCTAGACCGCCGTCTTCCGGCAACAAACCTTCTCTTATATAATGCGAATAACGCGAAAACAAACGATCGGCAGGATGCCTTAAAATGGCGATTAACTTAGTGTTAGGAATATAATGCTTAATGCGTTCGCTGGCCATTTCACTGTTTAGGTAGGTATTGGCCCCCCCCTAATAATTGACTTTCCTTGGCCCCTTTAAACAGTTCTAAGTAATCGTCTAGCTTCAATACCGAGTCGCGGTAAAACTCTTTAGAGATTGTTAAATCAAAGTCTTCCTCCTTGGCCATTTCGTATGCGAAGAAGTTAGGCTCTTTACGCGTACTCATAAAAATTTGCGGATGTTCCTTAAGATATTCATTTAAGGAGGTTGTACCAGATTTCCCGGCCCCGATCACAACAAAATCGGGCAGTCTTGTTTGGCTCATTGAAATTGCTTTGCTAGCCAAATTTACCACTATAAATTTGCTAAGAACAGGATTCTGAATCAAAAAAATAAGTCGAGTCTAATATTAAAAAGCTTAGTCCCCAAATATTTACATCTTAGATTTTACCTTTGGTAAAACATCAGCGCTTGAAAAATCAGAATTTCATTTTTGTTGGCAATCAGCCTTGGGACCTTCCAATTGGTAGTAATTGTAAAAACATTGCCGAAGTTGTCGCCAAAGATAATATTGTGCTCTATGTTAACAGACCATTGGACCGCTTCACAAAACTGAAAAATGATGAAAAAGACCATGAGTTTATCGAGCGGCGTATGTCGGTGCTAGAAGGAAA
>PZPB01000065.1 GCA_003045865.1 Bacteroidota bacterium
ATAGTGGCGTTTATTATTACACCTTGCAGCTAGGCAATACTCAAAAGAAAGGATTCATTACTTTGTTTTAGAAAGCTTCATCATGCCTTTTCGGAAAAGGTTTTTATTGTATTTCCTTAACATAAAAAAAGCGGCTCAACCGAGCCGCTTTAGTAGATAGGTGTAAATTAGAGAGAAATAGATTCTCCGTGAACAATAACTTCCACGGCATCACCCGATAGTTTTTCGATGTGGTGCTTAGTCGGACTCAAATCTACCTTGAGTACCGAGTTGCGGAAGTTTATTTTAAAGGATAAAGTGTTCCAAGTTTTAGGCAATTTCGGATTGAAATAGAGCTTGCCATCGCGCACGCGCATGCCGCCAAAACCTTCTACTACTGCCAGCCAAGTGCCCGCCATAGAGGTAATGTGCAAGCCTTCGTGTACTTCGCGGTTATAGTCATCTAAATCGAGACGACTGGTGCGTAAATACATTTCATAGGCCTTATCGAGTTTATCTAAATAGGCGGCCTGTACCACGTGTACACAGGGAGAAAGTGAACTTTCGTGGACGGTGCGTGGTTCGTAAAAATCGAAATTGCGCTCCAGTTCTTCTTTGCTAAAATCGTCTTCGAAGAAATAGAATCCTTGCAACACATCTGCCTGCTTGATAAAGCAAGAGCGTAAAATGCGATCCCAACTCCAATGCTGGTTAATAGGGCGTTCGGAAATGGCTAAATCGGCCGCTAAAATTTGCTCTTTGTCTAGATAGCCTTCTTGCTGTAAAACGATGCCTAATTTCTCGTCGGTAGCTAAGAATATATTGCTGCTAATCTTGGCCCACTGCGCTAATTCTTCTTCGGTTTTAAAGCTGGCTTTCGCCAAGATGCGCTCTAAGGCAGATGGGTTTAGCGACTTAACCGTTTCGAAAGATTCGGCCGCGTATTGAATACACCAGCGGGCGATATAACTCGTGTACCAGTTATTGTTAACGTTGTTTTCGTATTCATTTGGACCGGTAACGCCAAGCATTACGTATTGTCCTTTGGCTTCGCTGTAGGTAAAGCGCTGGGCCCAGAAACGAGCAATGCCGATAAGTACTTCTAAACCGTATTCGGCGAGGTAATTCTTATCGTCGAAATAGCGGATATAATTGAAAATCCCGAAGGCGATAGCGCCATTACGGTGAATTTCTTCAAAGGTGATTTCCCATTCGTTATGGCATTCCTCGCCGTTCATGGTAACCATGGGGTAAAGGGCCGCGCCATTTGTAAAGCCTAGCTTTGCAGCATTTTCGATGGCTTTTTCTAAATGGTTATAACGATAAATTAGCAGGTTACGCGCCACTTCTTTTCCGGCGGAAGCCATATAGAAAGGCAAGCAGTAAGCCTCGGTATCCCAATAGGTAGAGCCACCGTATTTCTCACCGGTAAATCCTTTGGGACCAATATTTAAACGGGCATCTTCACCGGTATAGGTTTGGGTAAGGTGGAAAATATTAAAACGAATGCCTTGTTGTGCTTCGGCATCGCCCGTAATGGCGATATCGCTTTGCTGCCAGCGTTGGGCCCAGTCGGCTTTTTGCTCGGCCAATAATTTATCGAAACCATCGCGACGAGCAATACTGGCTAATTCGTCCGCTTTTTGCTGAAGATCTTTTTTGTCGTAATGGAAGGAACTACAAATAGCCGCATATTTATAGAGACTATAGGTTTCATTCGCTTCGCAGGCTACGGTAAAGGAATTATCGGCGTATTTGTCTTTTTTACTAATCTCCGGATATAGGGTAATAGGCGCACTACCGCGGTACAATTCGTAACGCATGGCCGCAGCTACGTGGAAGTCAAGTTTTCTAGTTTTCGCTTCGATTACCGCTTTTTGAGTGGCAACATTTTCGGATACGCTTTCCCAAAATTTTTCTTCGTAATTACTATCGTGGTTGATAACGTCAAAATCGAGATAAGGCGTAATTTTTACGGAAGCATTAAACTGAATAAGTTTAAAGCGGTAGCGGATGGCACCAATCTCTTTGCGCGTCATGCTTACAAAGCGCTGGGCATCTACTTCAACAATTTTACCAGGGGCAATTTCGGCACGGAAGCGGCGCGTTAAGTGCCCTTCTTGCATGTTTAACTCGCGGTAAAAATTGCTTACAGTGGCTTTCGCCAGATCGAGATTTATGCCGTCGATTTCTATTTTAAGGCCAATCCAGTTTACGGAGTTGAGCACTTTAGCAAAATACTCAGGGTAGCCATTTTTCCACCAACCCACGCGGGTTTTATCGGGGAAATAGACGCCACCAAGGTAGCTTCCTTGCAAACTTTGTCCGCTGTAATCTTCTTCAAAATTGGCACGTTGGCCCATAAAGCCATTACCAATACTGAAAATAGATTCAGAGCCTTGATTTAATTCGGGGCGCCATAGGTCTTCGATGATTTTCCATTCATCGGTAACCAAGTATTTATTATGCATCTGTTTAGAAGTTCAGTTTGTTTATTATTTCGGAAGGGCTGTATTGATGCAGTCCAGAAATAACAATCTCTGCATCGGCTAAGATTTTAGGGTCGCCAATACCCACGCTGCGGAATCCGCCGGCCCGAGCAGCTTCTAAGCCTGCTTGGGAATCTTCAAATACAACAATCGATTGAGGGTGTATACCTAAAAATTCGGCACCCATGCTAAATACCTGTGGATCAGGTTTAGAGCGACTAATTTTAGTGCCATCAATAATGCATTCGAAAGAATCGTGAATTTGGAGTAGGTTTAAGATGAGCTCGGCGTTTTTACTGGCCGAACCTAGTCCAACTCTTAGTTTAAGGGCTAAAGATGCGGCAAGAAAATCTTTTGCTCCCGGCAAAGCTTCATCGGCAGTCATTTCCTGCACAAAGTCTAAATACCAGTCATTTTTTTTAGCCATCATCGCTTCGAAGCGTTTTGGCTCGAGGCTGGTATTGCCCCATCCCAAAATTTTTTCGAGCGATTCTTTGCGGCTAACGCCTTTTAATTTTTCATTATCCGCCTCATCGAAATGAATACCTAATTCGGCGGCTAGTCTTTGCCAAGCTTTAAAATGAAATTTAGCGGTGTCAACGATAACGCCATCTAAATCAAATAGAAAACCTTTAATTGGGGCCATTTAGCTAGTTTTTAGTTTCATGCGATCACGCCTGTGAAAGTCGATGAGACCATCAACTGGGCGACGAATGATTCTACCTTTTTTAAGATCAAAGAAATCAAGAACATCATTAAGAACGGGTTCGAAATGATGCGCAATAGAGCCAACAAAGCTAATAGGCACTTTACGTGATTCGGGGAAAGGCAATACTTGCGTTTCTACAAATTCGCGGAAACCGTTAAAAACGATTTGGTAGTAGAAAGCATCATCGAGGTATTTATGGGCAAAAGGAGCAAATGATCCTAAAAAGACATTAGCACCGGCGGGAGCGTAAACATTATCGCGGATAATGTTTTTATCTACCTGAAAAGTTTGTTCAAATTCGCGACGATGCGTTTCATTCATTTGATGATAAAGATAGGCGCGTACCAATCGTTTTCCGATATAGCTCGCCGAACCTTCATCGCCAATTATAAAACCGTAACCCGAATTTCCGGGTACTAAATTTTCACCATCGTAATAAACACAGTTGCTACCGGTACCGAGGATGCAAGTAATTTGCGGATCACCGTTCCAAGTAGCATAGGCAGAAGCGCGTAAATCGTGATCTACAAATATTTCTGCGTTGGGGAAACCAGCTTTCAGCCCGATTGCCACTTCTTCGTTGAGCTCGGGTGAAGAGCAGCCTGCTCCGTAGAAATAAACTTGTTTCACTTTTGCGCCCATAGCGGCAATTTCCTCTACTTTCTGAATTTCTTCCGCCACAAAATGGCGATCGTGAAAATAAGGGTTGAAACCAATGGTGCGGATGCGTTTTATTTCTTCACCCTCATCACTTAAAAATACTGCGTCGCACTTGGTACTTCCGCTTTCTGCCAAATAAATCATTTACAACAAATTAGTGCTTCTTATAGAGAAACCATTTTAAGTGCCATATCGGCCAAGCGCGCAGAATATCCTGCTTCATTATCATACCAGCCTACGATTTTGGCCATGTTGCCATTTACGTTGGTTAATTGAGCGTCAAAAATACAGCTATACTTGCTACCAACAATATCTGCGGAAACAATAGGATCTTCAGTATATTCTAAAATGCCTTTTAAATAGCTATCTGCGGCAGCTTTTATAGTGGCATTAATTTCTTCAATAGTAGTTTCTCTACTCAACTCTACGGTAAGATCGGTAACCGAACCGGTAGGGGTGGGAACGCGCATTGCGAAGCCATCTAATTTGCCTTTCAACTCAGGTAACACCAAGCCAACGGCTTTTGCAGCACCTGTGGTGGTAGGAATAATAGAAAGAGCAGCAGCACGAGCTCTACGTAAATCGCTATGCGGAGAATCTTGTAAATTCTGATCTGCCGTATAAGCGTGTGTAGTGGTCATGAAACCCTTAACAATGCCAAATTTATCGTGCAAAGCTTTAGCCATCGGAGCCAAGCAGTTGGTAGTACAAGAGGCGTTACTTAAAAATACATCGTCGGCATTTAAGTCGCCATCATTAACGCCTAAAACAACGGTTTTAACATTACCTTTGGCAGGAGCACTTAAAAGTACTTTTTTAGCGCCAGCCTGACGATGCAATTCCATTTTCTCTGGAGAAGTGAAAATACCAGTACATTCTAATACTAGATCCACATTCATTTCACCCCAAGGTAAAGCAGCGGGATCGCGCTCAGCCAAAAGTTTAATTTTATGATCGCCAATAACTAAGGTATTTCCTTCTAGGCTAACTGTGTGCGGAAAGCGTCCGTGTACAGAATCGTATTTTAATAAGTGTAATAAGGTTTCAGGGGCAGTTAAGTCATTGATAGCTACTACGGCAACACCATCAGTTTGAAGAAGGTTACGAAAGGTTAAACGACCAATTCGACCGAAGCCGTTAATTGCGATATTTTTCATTTTTGATTATTTACTTAAGTTGATAAAATTTTAAGAATGCGGTTGAGCTCCATGTCTATTTTGCTCTTACTTTCAATCGCCTTGTTAAAAGGAGTAAAAAGAAGTTTATGATTAACCATACCAATCATTTCCCCTTGGCGACCTTCGCGCAATGCTTCTACGGCAGCTACGCCAAGTTGACTCGCCAATACGCGATCTAAGCAGCTAGGTGAGCCGCCGCGTTGAAGATGGCCCAGTATAGTAATTTTAGAATCCCATTGCGGGTAGCGTTCACGTACTTTTTGAGCGACTGTCCAAGTATCTCCCAGCTTATTACCTTCGGAGACAATAATGATACGGTTCATTTTGTTGTTATTGGCACCTTTTTCCAGTTCTTGGTAAAGGTCTTCCATGGGCTGATCTTCTTCAGGTAAAACCACATCTAAGGCTCCGGAAGCTAAACCCGTTCTCAGCGCGATAAATCCAGAATCACGTCCCATTACCTCCACAAAAAAGAGGCGATTATGCGATTCGGCTGTATCGCGAATTTTGTCTACACAGTCTATTACCACATTGCAAGCGGTATCGTAGCCAATAGTAAAGTCGGTGCCAGCCAAGTCATTATCAATGGTGCCAGGCAGGCCCATTACTGGGATATCAAATTCTTGACTGAAATACATTCCACCGGTAAAGGTGCCATTTCCTCCAATTAAAACTAAGGCGTCAATTCCGCGGTCCACCAAGTGTTGATAAGCTTTTTTACGGCCTTCTTTGGTTTTGAACTCTTCTGAACGTGAGGATTTTAATACAGTACCCCCACGATTTAATATATTTTTTACCGACCTTGCGTTTAATTCAAGTATTCGGTTCTCAATAAGGCCTTGATATCCTTCGTAAATTCCGAATACACGTAAATTATAGTAATTTGCAGCTCTTACCACCGCACGAATCGCGGCATTCATTCCTGGAGCATCTCCCCCAGAGGTTAAAACTCCAATTGATTTTATCTCTTTTGACATTGTTGCTGTACTGATAGAGCAAACTTAGTGTAAATTTTACACTTGCGAAAAAAAATACTACTTTTGCCTGACAATTTTGAAACAATTTCCCCAACTACTCCAAAAAAGTGACGACGAAAAATGTAAACCCCAATGTTTCGGTCGATTGCGTTGTTTTCGGCTTCGATAATGAAAGGTTAAAAGTATTGCTCATCGAGCAAAAGCTATCCGACAAAGAAAAAGTTCAATTGGCCCTTCCGGGTGATTTGATTATTGATGATGAAGGTCTTGATGAGGCGGCCAACCGCGTATTATTTGAAATAAGCGGCCTTTCTGGAATCTTCTTACAACAGTATAGAGCCTTCGGTGACCCGGATAGAGTAAGTGATATAAAGGATTTGGACTGGCTGAAAAGTTATCGTTCTAATCCCCAAGCGCGCGTAATTACCGTGGCTTATATGGCCTTGGTGAAAATGGAAGATTTTAGTCCTGAGGCAAGTTCTTTTGCGGAAAGAGTATTCTGGCAAGACATTGAAGAAACGCCCCAGCTAGCTTTCGACCACAATAAAATTCTCTTTGAAGCACTGGAGCGTCTGCGCGATGACTTTGTAAATTATAAAACGGGCTTCGAGTTATTACCCGAAAAATTCACCTTAGGTCATATCCAAAGGTTATACGAAACGATTTTAGGGAAAGACTTAGATAAGCGGAACTTCCGTAAGAAGATTCTCAAAGAGAAACTGGTGTCACCCACCAATCAGAAACAAACTGGGGTTTTACACAAGCCCGCAGTTCTTTATAAGTTAAACCATGAAAAAGTTTAATAGAATTTTATTTAAGACTCTTTTTATGGGTCTTTTTTTTGCTCAATTTTCGGCTTGTCAAGAAGCAGAGTTGGAAATTAAAAACACCTTGCCTCCCGCTTGGGCAGAAGAGGTTATCTGGTATCAGATTTTTGTAGAACGCTTTCACAACGGCGATACCAGCAATGACCCACGCCCCGTTGATATAGCCGGCGCTTATGCTAATCCCTTGCCTGCCAATTGGATGATTACCCCTTGGGGGCAAGATTGGTATGCCGATGATAATTATTTCCCCGCTTTAGATAGCGTGAAAGATTGGAACGGAAATCCAATCAATACTTTCGATGCAAAGTTGCAGTTTCGCCGTTACGGAGGCGATTTGGCAGGGGTTTTACAAAAACTCGATTACCTCGATTCTTTAGGAGTAACGGCCCTGTATTTCAATCCTATAAATGATGCGCCTTCTTTGCATAAATACGATGCGCGCAATTGGCGACATATCGATATTAATTTTGGGCCAAGCCCAGATGCGGATAAAGAAATTATCGCCCAGGAAGATCCTGCTGACCCCAACACTTGGCGTTTTACTAGCGCAGATAGCCTTTTCCTAAAATTAATTGATGCGGTTCATCAGCGCGGCATGCGTCTTATAATTGATTATTCGTGGAATCATACGGGTAATGAATTTTGGGCTTGGCAAGATGTATTAGAAAAACAGGAAGCTTCCGCTTATCGCGATTGGTATTGGGTGAAAAATTGGGATAATCCCACAACGGATAGCAATGAATTTGATTACCGCGGTTGGTTTGGCGTGGCTACCTTACCCGAGATAAAAGAAACTCAAGCGCTCGATCATACGGCCGATATTCAGGCTTTCGAAGGAAATGTTTACAGTGAAGCGGTGAAGGATCATATTTTCACCGTCACCAAGCGCTGGCTCGATCCGAACGGCGATGGAAATCCGGAAGATGGGGTGGACGGCTTTCGCCTAGATGTGGCAGCAGAAATACCGCTTGGTTTTTGGCGCGATTACCGAAAAGTGGTAAAAGAGCTTAATCCGCAAGCCTACCTAATTGGCGAAGTGTGGTGGAAGAAATTTCCCCACGATTTATTAAACCCTGCTCCTTATTTAAAGGGCGATATTTTCGACGCAGTAATGAATTATCGCTGGTATAGAGCAGCTCGTTCGTATTTCAATCCTGCTCCCGACTCTAGTGGTTCTAAAGATTTGACAGACAGCTTAATATCTTTTTCACGCAATTTGCGTTACGGCTCGAGTCTTGCATTAATGAATGTCAGTTCTAGTCACGATGTGCCCCGCTTGTCGACTTCTCTCTACAACAATACCCTCTATAAATTCGATGCGAAAGTTTCACAAAATTCGCAGTATAAGATTAATAAACCCGATGCTTACACGCGCCAAAAACAGAAGGCCTTATTATTACATCAGTTTACTTATGTAGGTGCTCCCCAAATTTACGGGGGCGATGAAATGGGCATGTGGGGTGCCGACGATCCTGATAACCGTAAGCCCTTAATTTGGCCAGAGCTAAACTTTGAGAAGGAAGCTAAACATCCTTTAGATTTGCCACGTCCTGGTGATGTGGTGGTTTTCGATTCCACATTGTTTAACTATTATCGCGATTTAATTAGCATGCGACGTCGCTACCAAGCTTTACAAAAAGGCAAACTGGAGTTTTTGCGCGATTTTGAAAAACAGGGCCTTTTGGTTTATGAAAGAACTTGGGAGGAGGAGCACTTGCTTTGCATCTTCAATAATACTGCGCAGCCTAAAGTTTGGTGGCCCTCATCTGCGCAAGCGGAGTATAAAGTTATAATGACTAGCGCTGTTATACCCGAAAAGCGAGAAGATGACGCCTGGATTATTGCTCCTTTAAGTGGCTTGGTATTATTTTACTAAACGGAACACAATAAAAATTAGTCCTTAAACCGCGTGAAAATAGTGACTAGTCTAAACTATTTGTCGGTAAAAATTAGGGCAATAGCTCAAGCCTCGCTAAGCAATTTTAACATAGAAATAACTTTTAATTTGCGCACTTGTAGGGGCTAAAAGTGGCAATTTTAGGTCTTAAGGCTTAATTATTCTCATTCTAAGATAAGCGGCAAAGTCGCTTTGCAACTATACTTATGGTAGGAGGTACTAGAAAAGCCTGTTTTTTTTTAGTGTACTTTTTACACTACTATCCATTTTGTTTACTTTTGGTGCACCTAATCAATTATTTTATTTCTATGAAAAGAACTTTACAGTCTTTTTTAATACTGATGTTTTCGCTTTCCTTTTGGGGATTGCAGGCTCAGGTTATTGAAGGAACTATTTACGACAAAGGAGGTTTGCCTTTACCAGGCGCTTCGGTAGTTGTAGTAGGACAGCAAGGGGTAGGAACCTCAGCCGATTTCGATGGAAAATACACCATTACCGGCGTAAAGCCAGGGACTATCGTTTTAGAATTCTCCTTTATCGGATTTGATAACAAGAAGATTGAGCTTGAGCTGAAAGCGGGCGAAAAGAAAACTGTGAATGCTACATTATCAGAAAGCGCTAGTCAGCTAGAGGAAATCGTAGTAGTTGGTTACGGTGTACAGCGTAGAAGGGATATGACCGGAAACGTAGTGAAACTTGATGCCAAAAAGTTGAATGATATGCCTACGCCCAGTTTTGAAACAGCGATACAAGGTAAAGCCGCGGGGGTACAAATTGTAACCGGTAGTGGTTTAGCAGGTTCTGCTTCGGTGGTGCGTGTACGTGGTATCACTAGTATTGGTGCGGGTGGCGATCCTCTATACATTGTAGATGGCGCGCAACTAAACCAAGATTTCTTCTCTCGTGGTAATAGTGGTGGTATGAACCAAAACCCATTGGCTTTCTTAAACCCAGACGATATTGCATCGGTGGAGATTTTAAAAGATGCCGCTGCAACCGCTATTTACGGATCGAGAGGTGCAAACGGGGTAATTTTAATTACTACCAAGCGTGGATCTAAAGGAGGCTTGAAGTTTAACTTCTCTACTACTCAAGGAGTTTCTACACCTACCAATATGCCACAAATGTTAAATTCAGACCAATACTTACAATTATACCGTGAGGCTTGGATTAACGATGGCAATACCGGCACGCCCACTCTTCCGCGCTCTGTTTCTTGGGAAGATGCGCAAAACACAAATACCGACTGGGTAGATGAAGTAGTACGCACGGGTTATAAAGCATTTTATGATTTTAGTGTTTCTAAAGGAACCGACAAGTTTAATTACTACGCTGGTTTATCCTACGATGAGAACCGCAGTTATATAGAAGGTGACCAATACAATCGCCTTAGTGGTCGTTTTAATGGCGATTACCGCATTTCAGATAAATTAAGTTTAAGCATGAGTACCGGTTTAACCCGCAGTACTTATAATCGTGTGGATAATGCTTGGACGGGTGGTTTAGGTTCTGCCATGAGTACGGCCTTACCTATTTACCCAGTTAAATGGGATCGTTACAATATTAGAAATGGCGATACGCTTAACCGTCCCGGCGATTGGTGGTTGCAAGCAGGTGTGGGTAACAACCCCGTTGCGCAGCGCGAATTAAAGGAATGGCGTATGACAGATCTTCGCTCTATTAATAATGCGAAAATCTCCTACTCACCTTTCAAAAACTTTAACATTTTAGGTAGTGCCTCTTTAGACTATTTCCAGTCTATGGAAGACATTTACAATCCTGCGGGCCCCAATACCACCAATGTTGATAATTCTACTGCCGGTAGAGGTATCGCCGATCGCTTTCCACAGCGTTCGTATAACTACAACGGTTTCTTAACCGGTAGCTACGATTGGCAGATGAACGATAACAGCAAGTTTAACTTTATGTTAGGTACCGAGTATCAAGAAAACTTTACGCGTACTTATTCTATGACTGTGCGCGATTCTTTAGGAAATATTACCGGTACGCGCAACTTCGTACAAGATGCTCCTGGTCCTTTTTACAATCATGCCGACTTGCGCAACGATTACGAATTTGACTCGGTGCAAACATCTTTCATCTCGCGTTTTATGTCTTTCTTCGGAAGGGTAAACTATGCTTACAAAGGAAAATATCTTGCCCAAGCAGTATTACGTTCGGACGGTAGCTCGCGCTTTGGACCGGATAACCGTTTTGGTTATTTCCCATCGGTTTCTTTAGGATGGATTATTAGTGACGAAGATTGGATGAAAAACAATCGCGTTATTAATTATTTGAAATTAAAAGGAAGTATCGGTTGGATCGGAAACGCGAACTTGACGAATATCGAGTTTGCGGCTCGTTACCGCAGAGATGCTCAGGCTTATGATGGTCGTGATATTCTCTATCCGCTTAATAACCCTAACCCCGATTTACGTTGGGAAACTACGCGCGTTTTTGACTTCGGTTTAGAATACGGTTTATTAGAAGATCGTATTACGGGTGAAATCGCATACTACCGCAAAAACACCACTGATGTATTGCTAAACGTAACCTTACCACGTGTTTCTGGTTTTGGAAACTTCTACGATAACGTAGGGGCTTTATTAAACGAAGGGGTAGAATTTCAAATTAAGAGTCGTAACCTAGTGGGTGAATTCCGCTGGACTACCGATTTCAATATTGCCTATAACCATAACGAAATTGAAAGCTTAGGTGGTTATTCTGCCGATGCCGTGGGCGGTGGTACGAACGATACTAGAACGGTAGTAGGTGAGCCAGTAGGAACAAACTTCTTAGTGCGTTTCTCACACATAGATCCTGCCACTGGTAGTCCGGTTTACTTAGACATTGACGGCAATCCTACTTTCAACTGGGATCCAGCTGATCGTGTTGCCGTAGGTAGCGTATTACCCGATGCTGTGGGTGGTATTACCAATACCTTTGGCTATAAGCAATGGGATTTAAGCGTATTATTTGTGTTTACCATTGGTAGTGATATCTACGATAGTTCTTCGAAACGTCAGTTAGGACGTGTAGATGATTGGAACAGAACGCTGGGAACTTTTGACCGTTGGAGACAACCCGGTGATGAAGCTGAGTACGCTCGCTTAACGCTAGATGAGGCCAACTTAGGTTCTAACACTCCGTGGATTAACACCGATCAGTGGTTACACGATGGCAGCTTCTTACGTTTACGAAACTTAACTCTGAGCTACCGTTTAAATAACGATCAAGCGAAAGCGATTGGACTTAAAGGCGCACAAATTTCCTTTATCGGAACAAACCTTTTAACTTTCACTACTTTCCCTGGTTTAGACCCAGAAATTGCACGTGATTTTGAAAATGCAACAGATCGTAACATGAGTGTGAATATCACTTACCTAACGCCTCCACAAGAGCGTACCTATTCTGTTCGTTTAAATGTTAATTTCTAAGCTAAGTATCATGAAAAAGTTTTTCACCTATATAATTATATCAGGCGGCTTAATACTAGGTACCGCTTGCGAAAAAATGCTTGAGACGGATTTACAAGGTGCCGACCTTACCGAGGAAGAGGCCTTACAATCTAAACAAGATGTATTAGATTTATTGCAGAGCTGCTACGATGTTACCGCCAATGTTTACAATGGTCGTGTGCAATATCTTAATGAGCTTTTATCTGATAATCTTGCCGATCCTACCATTAATGAGGATTTATCGGAAGTATATAACCACAATACCTTGTTCTTTAACGGAACAATTGGTGGTATTTACCAAGATCCGTATATCACTGTTTTTAGAGCAAACCGTGTTTTAGAGGTTATCGAAGATTTTGATTTCTCAGCCACAGAAAAGGAAGAAATTGCAGCGCAAGCCTATTTCTTAAGAGCCCTTTCTCACTGGGAATTACTAAAACTCTTTTGCCAGCCTTACGGATACACTGCTGATAATAGCCACGATGGTTTGATTTATAAAACTTCGACCGAAGAGTCGATTGTAGCACGCGAAAGTGTGGCTTCAAACTATGCTAACATTATTGCAGATTTTGAAACTGCCTTGCCAAATTTAGCGCAAAGCTCCGATTATTACGCTTCGCAGGATGCTGCTAACGCTTACCTCGCTAAAATCTACTTTCAACAAGGGGATTATGCCAAGGCCGTGCAACATGCTGATGCCGTAATTAATACGGGTCGTTACAGTTTAGGTAATTCAATAGACCGCTTTGAGCTAGATACGGTAAACGTATCTGAAGCGATTTTTACCACTACCTCGAATAGTACCTTACGCGATTTCCGCTCTACTGGTTTCACCGATAATTATCGTTCAGATTTAGATGGTGCGGATCCTTTATTTAAAGCGAACAAAGATTTTTACGACATTTATGCGGCCGACACTGCGGATAGAAGAATTAAAAACTTCTTTGAAGTTATTGGCGAGGATGCCGATGCAGTAGTTTTGGTGAAGAAGTTTAACCAAGAGTTTTTCGATGTTCCTGTATTACACCTTACGGATCTTAAATTATTACGCGCGGAGGCACTAGCTTTAAGTGGCGGTGATTTAAGTATTGCAATTCAGGATATTAATGATGTGCGTTTAAGAGCTTATGGTTCTAATGCCAATGATTTGGCAGCGGGCGCAAGCGTGTCGGAAGTTAGAAATGCGGCCCGCTACGAGCGTCGCATTGAGATGTTCGGTGAAGGTGATCGCATCCAACAACTGAAAAGAAGAGGAGCGATTGGTGGTGAAGCGATTGAAATACGCAACAATCCTTGGGATTGTAATGGGATGATTATTCAGTTCCCTATTTCAGAACAAACCGCAGCTTTCGACCTTAACCCAACCGGTGGTTGCTAATTTTAAAGATTAAGAAAATGAAAAAGTATTTAATTTTAGGTGTGCTGATCTCTTTAGTGATAGCATGTCAGCCTGAGCCTTATAAAGAAATAGGAGAGTCCTATTCAGTAATTACTGGTTTAGACGGCGAATGGAGTTTAGGAAAGGTAGAAATTGAAGATCGTTCTTTTCCACAGTGGGAAACCATGGAAGTAAGCGATTACTTCTTAAACGGAAATGCAGTAGATATCGCTTTTGATGCTGGCTCTTCTACTTATGCTATTAATGCGAGTAGTTTAGATGGTTTGCCTTTTTCTAGTTTAAATGGGCTCTATGCTTTCGATGATCCTGAGTTTCCCTCTAACATGTATTTGATTTCTACTAACAATGATACCACCGCGGTAGAGTTGGGAAGTATGGTGCGTAAAATTGATCAGCTAATGCTTTTCCAAGAAATGAAGAGCTCTTGCGACCAGGTTTACGCTCGTTATATCTACACTTTTAATAGAAAATAAGCCATGAAGAGAATAATAAATAATATCGCCTTATTGGCATTAGGATTAGGGGCTTCGATTAACTTAAATGCTCAGGTAACTACTGATCCACCCGAATATCAAGACCCGACTACGGAGCTGAAAATTATTGTTGACATTTCTAAGTTCGACGCCTCTTTAGAGCATGTACAGAATTTACAGGCCGACGCAGCATCCGGTCTAGATTTATACATCTGGACCTGGTCTCCCGCCGAGCATCAAGATCCGCATCCATTGGTGAATGGTGTGGGAACCGCTCCCTGGAAAGAGAGTAATGAGGCGCTAAAAATGACTAAGGAAGCCGAAAACATCTATACTTTTACCTTAACTCCCACGGAGTTTTATGAGGTAGATGCTCAAACAGTTTTTGCCAACGACCTTAGCTTTTTGGTTAAACCAAAAGACGGCGGCGGTTATGGCGACCCCGATCGTAAGTCTACGGATGTAACTATTCCTATCGATCCTCCCGTAACTAAAAGAGACCCTGCTTTCTTGTTCCCAGGAAGATTTGTAGATACGGATTTGGTTATGTTGTACTACGATAATAAAGAAGAATCAGAGCCCGGTATGCAAAATTTAGCTGCTGACGGCGCTTGGTTTTTTGCACAGGCTACTTTAAGTGATAGCACCACGGTTAATATTGCTCCTAACGCATTTCAGGTAGGGAACTTCCCGCAATTGCAAATGGACTTTTACGGCGATGGTATTTTTAAAAAGTACTTTGTTCCCCGCGACTTTTTTAACGTTCCTGCGGGCAAGAGTATTACCAAGGTAACACTCTACATCCAAAAGCGAATTTTTGTGGGCGGAGGTTCAAGGATTACCTATGATGTTGTGGCTAATTTAGGCTGCGATTAAATAGCGCAATTAACACTAGGAGAAAACCCGTTTCGAAAGAAGCGGGTTTTTTTATGACTTTAAAAATTGACTGTGCTTGCCTTTTGGTGTGTTTTTTTCACTGGGGTAGATGCGCTTAACAGCGCAATGCCTGCCCATTTATATCGAACTCACGTTAAAAAATTATTTTATGCAACTTACAAGGGATTAAATGCACTAGTTTACTAAATTCAATGTAATTATATTTGGAAGCGATTCA